>JAFGKA010000528.1 GCA_016928855.1 Phycisphaerae bacterium | reverse complement strand
GAAGGTGCCCGGCAGTGTCACGCGGGCAGATTTAGGTCAAGCAGCCGGTGCTTCCGGGACGATAAGGTAGAGGTGGCGCGGTGAAACATTTCCAGAAAAATCTCCCTCAATGTGAGAAAAAGGTTTTGACAAACTCAAACAGATCATTACCTTATGTCCTATAGAAAGGAGGTGATGTCCATGGCGAAGAAGAGACGCAAGAAAGCTGCGGCTAAGAAGACAGCGAAGAAAAAAGCCGCCAAGAAGCGCAAGAAAGCGGCCAAGAAGGTGAAGAAGGTCAAGAAGGCCAAGAAGACCAAGAAGGCCAAAAAGACCAAGAAGGCCAAAAAGGCCAAGCGCCGCAAGAAACGTCGTTAATTGACGGCGTCTCGAATTAGCCCGCGTCTTTGAGAATTCAAAGCCGGGCAAGTCTTCCTCGGAAGACTGGACATCACGAGATGGAAGGTGCTACTCGCCACGGCGGCACCTTCCATCCTTTTTTTTGTACCCTTCTTTCCTCCTCGCACATCTCCGTTCTCTTTTCGTCCCCGCGGCGTGGTGTCGTTGTGCCCCACGCTGTATTCCCCGCTTCGACGTGGTAAGATACCGTTTCTCGCGGGCGTCGAGGACCGACCGGAGCCAGGTCATTTCGTGCCCCGGGGCGGAGCCTGAATATGTTGTTCGCTGAATACCGTCGACTGATTCTTCTGACCGAGGGGGCCCTCGGTGTCTTCTCGTCCAAGACCGCCACGTCCGTCATTCGATACCGCCGTGACGATGTGGTCGCCGTAGTCGACTCGCAGGCCGCTGGCCAGTCGCTGGAACAGATTCTGGGCATTGGCCAGGGGATTCCGATCGTGGCCGATGTCGCCGAAGCGATGCGGTTCAAGCCGGACGCCCTGATGATCGGTGTGGCACCCGTCGGCGGGGGGCTGCCCGCGGCCATGCGGATTCCTGTGGTCGACGCCCTGCGAGAAGGCTTATCCATAATCAGCGGGCTGCACCTGCGGCTGCGCGACGATCCCGAGTTGGCCGCGCTGGCCGAAGCCCATGGGGCTGCGCTGTGCGATGTGCGCGATCCCGGGCCTGTGCGTCGCGTCGCGTTTGGCCTCGCGAGGTCGCTTCCGGTCAAACGCGTTCTCACGGTCGGCACGGACTGTTCGTCAGGCAAGATGGTAACGTCGCTCGAACTGCGCGCCGCCGCGATACGTGCGGGGTTGGATGCGGCATTTGTGGCCACGGGCCAAACCGGCGCCATGATCGAAGGCTGGGGTACGGCGATCGATGCCGTGGTGTCCGATTTCGCCGCCGGCTCCGCCGAGATGCTCATCGAACGCGTGCACGACCGGCAGATCTGCTTTGTGGAAGGACAGGGCTCGATCGAGCATCCGGGCTATTCGGGCGTGACACTCTCGCTCCTGCACGGTGTATGTCCCGACGCCATGATCATGTGTACCTGTCCGACCCGGCAGTACCATGACAAGCGCGATGATTGCCCGATTGCGCCGATTGAGCAGCAGATTCAGCTTTACGAATCGCTGACCGCACCGCTGCATCCTGCGTGCGTCGTGGGTGTCGCGGCCAACACCGCCGGGCTTGATGACGCCGAGGCCAACCGACGCATCGCCGCGCTGGCCGAGCGGACGAATCTCCCAGCGTGTGACCCCATTCGAAACGGCGTGGCGCCGCTGCTGGCGGCCGTGCGGGCGGAGTTGCATATCTGATCCGTCGCCGGGCCCCGTCACAGAGCCTGTGCGTGTGGCGGCGCTGCCTTGGCGGCTACCGATGCCGGCGTGCTACAATCCCCGGGATTGGATGGAGGCATGAGTAATATCTACGACGTGATTGTCATCGGCGGTGGTCACGCGGGGGCAGAGGCCGCCGCCGCCGCGGCTCGGCTCGGATGCCGCACCCTGCTCGTGACCGTCGGCCTCGATGCCATCGGTCGCATGTCCTGCAATCCCGCCATCGGCGGTCTTGGCAAGGGCCAGATCGTGCGTGAGATCGACGCACTCGGCGGGCTGATGGCCGGCATCACCGACGCGACGGGTATCCAGTTTCGCATGCTCAATCGCGGCAAGGGGCCGGCCGTCTGGGCGCCGCGTGCCCAAGCGGACCGCGAACACTATTCCGAGGCGCTGCGTCGCTGCCTGGAGAGCACCCCGAACCTCGATCTGGTCGATGGCATTGTTGGTGCGATTGACGCGGGACCGAGCGGCCACCACTCGCCATCATTTGAATCCACGGCGGCCAAAGATGGCGGCTCATCTCGCCTGTGCGTTCGGGGTGTGCGCCTCGAAGACGGCCGCAACTTTCGTGCTTCGGCGATCGTGCTGACCACGGGCACGTTTCTGCGCGGGCTGATGCACTGCGGGACTGACCAAACGCCGGGCGGACGCATCGGGGAGCAGGCAGCCGAACAGTTGAGCGGATCGCTCGAGCAGCTTGGACTTCGACTCGGCCGACTCAAGACCGGCACGCCGCCGCGAGTGCATCGTGACTCCGTCGATTTTGATCGTGCCGAGGCTCAGCCCGGCGACATGCCGCCCGTGCCGTTTTCGTTCATGACCGATCGCATCGACCAGCCACAGGTCAACTGCTGGGTGACGTACACGAACCAGGTCACGCACGACGTGATCCGCGCGAACCTCGATCGCGCTCCGCTGTTTTCCGGCCAGATTCAGGGCCGCGGACCGCGATACTGCCCAAGCATCGAGGACAAGATCGTGAGATTCGCTGATCGCGATCGGCATCAGGTCTTTCTCGAACCGGAGGGCCGAGGCAGCGAACGGATCTACTGCAACGGTCTGGCGACATCGCTGCCGAAGGATGTGCAGGAAGATATGCTGCATTCCGTGCCCGGCCTCGAACGGGCGCGGATCCTGCAGTACGGCTACGCCATCGAGTATGACTGGGTTCCGACGGACCAGATCAACGCGACGCTGGAAGCCAAGGCCGTCGCCGGGCTCTTCCTCGCTGGACAGATCAACGGGACCAGCGGCTATGAGGAGGCAGCCGGGCAGGGGCTACTCGCCGGCATCAACGCGGTGGCGAAGGTCCGCGGGGCGGATCCGCTCATCCTCGGTCGCGACGAGGCTTACATTGGGGTGATGATCGACGACCTTGTCACCCGGCCTCCGGTCGAGCCGTACCGGATGTTTACATCGCGCGCCGAGTACCGGCTGCAGTTGCGCAGCGACAACGCCGACGAACGTCT
>JAFGKA010000527.1 GCA_016928855.1 Phycisphaerae bacterium | reverse complement strand
GTGATGACACAGTCGGTGCTGAGCAGCACGCGGGCGACACTGCTGCCATTCTGCAGCGCCGTGCGGACGACCTTCGTCGGATCGATCACGCCGTCCTTGACCAGGTCGGTGAATTCGCCCGTGTCGGCGTTGTAACCGAATGCGCCGGTCTTCGACGCCACCGTGTGCAACACGACGCCCGGCTCGAGGCCGGCATTCGCGGCAATCTGCTTGATCGGCGCGGTCAAGGCCCGGCGAATGATGTCCACGCCGGTCTTCTCATCGCCCGACGCCTTCACGCCGTCGAGCGCGCTCAGGGCACGCACCAGGGCAACACCGCCGCCCGGCACGATCCCTTCCTCGAGCGCCGCGCGGGTCGCGTGCAAGGCGTCCTCGATGCGGGCCTTCTTTTCTTTCATCTCGGTCTCGGTCGCGGCGCCGACGTTGATCTGCGCGACGCCACCGCCGAGCTTGGCCAGCCGCTCCTGCAGCTTCTCGCGATCGTAATCACTGGTGGTTTCCGCGATTTCACGCCGGATCTGCTCGATACGCCCCTGAATGTCCTTGCTCGAACCGGCCCCTTCGATGATCGTCGTGGTGTCGTTATCGACGGTGATCTTCTTCGCCTGTCCCAGATCGCCGATCGATACGGTGTCCAGCTCGACGCCAAGATCCTTCATGATGCACTTGCCGCCGGTCAGAATCGCGACATCCTGCAGCATCGCCTTGCGCCGATCGCCGTAGCCCGGCGCCTTGACGGCACACACATCGAGAATGCCGCGCAGCTTGTTGACCACGAGCGTCGCCAGGGCTTCGCCCTCGACGTCCTCGGCGATGATCAGCAACGGGCGCTTCGCCTTCGCTACCTTCTCGAGCAGCGGCACGAGCTTCTGTACGCTGCTGATCTTTTCTTCGTGAATCAGAACGAAGGCCTTGTTCAGCACGGCCTCCATCGCCTCCTGATCGCTGATGAAATGCGGGCTGAGGTAGCCGCGGTCGAACTGCATGCCCTCGACGATGTCCTTGCTCGTCTCGGCGCCCTTGCCTTCTTCGACCGTGATGACGCCGTCCTTACCGACAATCTCGAAGCACTCGGCCAGCAGGTTGCCGATCTCGCGGTCGTTGTTCGCCGAAATCGCCGCCACACTGACGATATCCTCGCGCTTCTTGACGCTGACCGGCTTGGCGAGCTTCTTCAGCTCTTCGACGACCGCCTCGACCGCCCTCGCGATGCCTCGGCACAACGCATTGGCGTCCGCGCCGGCGGTCACGTTCTTGAGGCCCTCGCGGAAGATCGCCTCGGCGAGAACGGTTGCGGTCGTCGTGCCGTCACCGGCGACGTCGCTGGTCTTGCTCGCCGCTTCTTTGACGAGCTGGGCGCCCATGTTTTCGTACTTGTCGCTGAGCTGAACTTCCTCGGCGACCGTCACGCCGTCCTTCGTGACCGTCGGCGAGCCCCAGCCCTTATCCAGGACCGCGTTTCGGCCGCGGGGGCCGAGCGTGCTCTTCACCGCTGCCGCCAACTTCTCGACGCCCGTCAGCAACGATTTGCGGGCATCCTCCTCGAAGCAAAGCTGCTTGACCGCCATCTGTGCGTTCTCCTTCAGTAAACCACTCGCCGTCGGGGGTGAACCCCTGGTGGCAGGGAGTCTCCATAACCTACCCAGGGCAGGTATGCAAGCCGAATGCCAGACGCCGCCCGTGAACGCGGCAACCATAAACACCTCTAAAACAATATGTTACGAAACGGCCGAGCACTATTACCCCTCAGGCGAGCCCCTCGCACCTGCCAGGCCAACGCCGTCGAAGCCAAGCTCCATGCCAAAGTGACAGTGCCCGCGGTGGCCCGATGACCATGTGCCAAGGACCACGAAAATCGTCGACACGGCCACCGGAAAGTGCCCCGGTGTCTGGCGTTCCCGGACATTCGCCATCCACAAACGGACATCTGAAATCGGAAATCATTCCCGGTATCCGGGAATGTTTGCTGATCAAGACCGCACGGGCGCTTCGCTCGCATGTCGCCCACCGGCTCATCATCTCAAACGCGCGGGCCTCAAGCCCCGATACTTCCTGAGCATGCGGAGCACCATCCGGACAACCGCACCCGATGGCAGATGCGACCTCCTTTCGCCCCGATTTCGTGCTGGTGTACCTGCCTCTGTCTGGTGACTGCTGCCCTGTGGGGGAGTGAAACCTGCAACAGCGACTTTCGGTCTGAGAATTGGCGTTGCCGACGTGCTCCTGCTCGTTTAGCATGTCTTGCGTGAAACGGACCTTGGCTGTGGCACTGGTTCAGGAATACCTGGAGAGCCTCCTCGCAACTCACGCTCGAAGGGGCACGCCCGAGTTGAGCTATCGCGCCGCGCTCGAAAACCTTTTGAACGCAATTGGCAAGCTCATTGATCCGCCATTGCACGCCACGGCGGAACTCGCGGACACCGGTTCGGGCCGCCCCGATTTTGGTCTCTTTGAGGTGAAGTCTGGCAATGCCAGGGGCGTCGTTGAAGTCAAACCACCCGAGGAAGAGGTCACCGACACCGCAGGCGGCGCGCAAGTGGCCAGATACTGCAAACGGTACGGCCTCGTCCTCATCACGAACTACCGTGACTTCCTGCTCGTCGGGCTGTCAGATGGCAACGGCGTGTCCCCCTGCGGGCGATGCACTCTGGCAACCGATGCTGAGACCTTGTGGCGATCGGGGCCGGCTACGCTTGCCAAGACAATCGGTGATGAGCTGATCGACTTTCTGATCGGCACGATGAAACGCGGCGCCCCCATCGCTCGCCCGCGCGACTTGGCGGATGACCTTGCCAGACACGCTCGCGAAGCCCGGCGCCGCCTCGAACGTCACGAAATCGCCGCTCTCGGGCCCCTCCAGCAGGCCATGGAACAGGCCCTCGGCCTGCATTTCAGTGGCCCTGAAGGCGAAGCCTTCTTTCGCTCATCGCTTGTCCAGACGCTCTTCTACGGCTTGTTCTCCGGCTGGATGCTCTGGCGCCAGGGCAAGCACAAGACGGGCAGCTTCGAATGGCGAGAGGCCACCGAGCACTTGGCCCTGCCCCTGATAGGCGACCTGTACGAAGAGATCGCCCGTCCTCGCCGTCTTGCCGACCTGAACCTGCGCGAGCCGCTGGAGTGGGCCACCGCCAGCCTCAACAGCGTCGTGGAGGATGAGTTCTTCAGAAGCTTCGACGAACAGCACGCGATCACCCTGTTCTACGAACCGTTCCTTCAGGCCTTCGACCCCGACCTGCGCAAAGAACTCGGCGTCTGGTATACACCGCCCGAGATCGTACAGTACATGGTCTGCCGCGTAGACCAGCTCCTGCGCAGCGAACTTGGCATCGCCGACGGACTGGCCGACGACCAAGTCTACATCCTTGATCCCGCAGCCGGGACCGGCTCGTACCTTGTTGAGGTCGCGCGTCGCATCCACCACACACTTACGGAGCAGGGTCACGGCGCATTGGCCGCTGCGCGCGTCAAGAAAGCCCTCTGCACGCGCGTGTTCGGGTTCGAGATCCTGCCCGCACCGTATGTTGTCTCACACCTGCAGCTCGGCGTGCTGCTGCGGAGCCTGGGCACCAGCCTGAGCCCTGACGAGCGTGCCAGCGTCTTCCTGACCAATGCCCTCACGGGCTGGGAACCGCCCAAAGGCGCCAAGCAGACCCTCGCCTTCCAGTTCCTCGAAGACGAGCAGGAGGCCGCCCGCAAGGTGAAACGCGAAACACCCATCCTCGTCATCCTCGGCAACCCACCATACAACCGTTTCGCAGGCGTGGCCGAAGAAGAGGAAGCGGATCTGATCGAGCCCTATAAGGATGGCCTCTACGAGAGATGGAACGTCCGCAAGCAGCTACTCGACGACCTTTACATCCGATTCTTCCGCTTGGCCGAGAAGCGGATCGCGGAAGTCGGTGGCCGTGGTGTTGTCTGCTTCATTTCCAACTACTCATGGCTGGATGGGCTCTCGCACCCGGTCATGCGGGAACGCTTGCTGCGTCAATTCGACTCTGTCTGGATCGACAACTGCAACGGCGACAAGTACAAGACCGGAAAACGCACGCCAGATGGCCGGCCTGATGAATCGATGTTCACTACGGATGACCACCGCGTCGGCATCCAGATCGGCACGGCCATAGCGTGCCTTGTGAAGCGGGCTCCAGTTTCGTCCGGCGAACGAACCGCCGCAACGGTAGTCCGCCGTGACCTGTGGGGCAGCGGCAACGAAAAGCGGTCCATGCTGATGTCGCCGGATCCCCAATACATGGAGGTCCAGCCATCCGTGAACAGGCGATGGGTCCTGGCCGATGGAGGCACCGAGGCGCCACCCGCCTACGATTCGTGGTGGAGTCTGCCCGAGCTGCTTCCACAGCACTACAGCGGGCTTAACGAGAATAGGTGTAACGCCTTCGTTACTGTCGACCGGGCAGAGCTCGTCCGCCGAATGCACGCCTTTTTTGACCCTTCAATCGATCTGCAGCGATTAGCCGAGTTGATACCAGGTGTGAATACCACCGCAGCGGGGTACGATCCAGCCACGACACGGCAGGCTCTGCTTAGGACGTCGTCGTACAACGATGAGCGAGTTATTCCCCTGGTGTACCGTCCTCTGGACATATGGTGGACGTATTGGGAGCCACAATTCCGACTGCTTAACCGGCCCCGACCCGATTTCTTCGAACAAGTGTTTCCTGGGAATTTCTTCATTGCCGGTTCGCAAACAGCCAGAAAGGGCGGACTCAACGAGCCTGTCATCGTCGATAAGTTCGGCGACCTTCATATGCAGGATCCATGGTCGCAATATTTTCCTCTCTTCGTCCGTGTCACCGGCGATTTGCTGGGCGAGCGGATCGACCCGAACATTCGGAGCGCGGTTCTGGAGACGGTGTGTCGTGCCAGCCACATAGACCCATTCGAACAGGACGGCCACACTTGGTCGAAGAAGTCACTCCACGTGGCGGCAGAGCTTTTCTATCACCTCCTTGCCGTTCTCTGGTCCCCCGCGTACCGGAAGGAGAACGAACCCGCGCTACGTCAGGATTGGCCGCGCGTGCCGATGCCGGCCGATGCAGCGATCCTGGCGACATCCGCGAAACTCGGGCGAGCAGTTGCCGACCTACTCCTGCCCGATAAACCCGTTTCCGGCGTGACCACCGGCAAACTTCGGCCCGAGTTGCGGGCGCTGGCAGTGCCGAGCAGGATTGGCGGCAAGCCCATCGAGGAGCCGGCCGATACGAAGGTCGAGGCTGGCTGGGGCTTCCGTGGCCAGAAGAACGCGGTGATGTGCGGCAAGGGCAGCATCGTGCCCTGCGACGACGTCCCCGAGCACGCGGTCAACGTCTATATCAACGACAAGGTCTACTGGGCCAACGTCCCCGCCGACGTCTGGGCTATGACCATCGGCGGCTACCCGGTGGTTAAGAAGTGGCTCAGCTACCGCGAGCACAGGATACTCGGCCGTGCGCTCCGTATGGAGGAGATCACCCATGTAACTGAGATGGTCCGTCGCCTGAAGGCCCTCCTGCTTCTCGGCGCCGAGTTGGATTCCAACTACCACGCTGCTGCCGACGCTGCGCAGATTGTGGTCGAATGAATGCCGATCCCGACGGCGATGTCGATATCGCCGATTTCAGCGTGTTTGGCGGCTGCTTCAACGGGCCGAACCGAACGCCGCGTTGCCCGTAGAAGTCTTCACGCAAAGACGGTATAAATACTCACGGGTCCGGCGGGAATACCTTCCTGTCGGACCCGTGACTCGTTTGGGAGAATCACCATGCGAACGTCGATATTTCCTTGGCTGCTGGCCCTGACGCTGCTGATTGCCGGCGGCTGCTCGAAAGAGGACGTGGACGACGCCGTGCACAAGGCCCGTGAGGCGGGCCAGGCGGTCCAAGACGCCACGACCCAAGCGGCGGACCGTGCCGCGACCGAGGCCGAGCCCTATGTCGAGAAGGGCAAGGCCCTCGCCACGCAGGCCGTTGAGGATGCCAAGCCGTACGTCGAGAAGGCGCGTGCCGAGGCGCGCGAGCAGCTCGAGCGGGGCAAGGCCGCGACCACGCAGGCGGTCGAAGACGCCAAGCCGTATGTCGAGAAGGGCAAGGCCGCCGCCACCCAGGCGGTCGAGAAGGCGCAGCCCTACATCGAAAAGGGCAAAGCGGCAGCGACACAGGCGGTTGAGAAGACCAAGGAAGCAATCGACTGACGCGGCGGATGTCACCGCCGGCGCGGAAGCCCCTTCCGCCGCTTCCACGCGGGGATGCTCAGATAGTAGCGATACGCCAGCCACGCGACGCACAACAGCGTCCCCGCCACGCACATCAGCCCCAGCAGCAGCGACAGCCCGCTCATGTTGAGCGTCGTGTCGACGGAATCGTCATCCGCCGACGGTGGGCCCGCCGTGGATGACAGATACACGCTCGCGGCCAACAGCCCGACCGCCCCGACCGCGCAAACGATCGCCACCACCGCAATCTTCCAGATCGGCATTCGGTCGTCGTGCCTGGTCATGCGATCCCTTTCCGTCAGCCGCCGCTCTTGCCGGCCGGCGCGGCGCCGGTCAGATCGACGACCATGGCCGTTTCATCACAGTTGGCCTGCACAGGACACCGCACGCAGTCCGTCCAGACCTTGTGCGGCAGTGTCTCTTTCGGCACCACATGGAAACCGGCCCGCTCGAAAAAGACGGGCTCGCGCGTCAGGGCGAAGAGCCGGGCGATCTGAAGCCGGCGGGCCTCGGCCTGGGCCGCCTGCACGAGCGCCCGGCCAATGCCCGTGCCTCGCCGCGGCCCGGCCACGGCCAGACTCTTGATCTCCGCCAGGTCACGCCAGACCAGCTCGACGGCACAGCAGCCGACGACCTCGCCGGCGTCCTCGAACACCAGGAAATCGCGGAGATGCTCGTACAGGTCCGCGTGCGAGCGGAAGAGCATCCGCCCGAGTTCAGCGTATTCCGTAATCAACCCGTGAATCACGGGCACGTCGGCCATCGTCGCGTTGCGGATCAATCCTGGGACTCCATCCGAAGCATCGGGACAATCAGGGGGATTCTATCAAAGCACGGCCGCAAGGCGAAGCCCGACACCTGCCGCCACCACGGAATCAGAGCCCGACGGCCGCAGCAGTTCCGCAACTCTTCATTTCTTGTGAACGTAGCTTCTTGTTGTAGCAAGGGTTTACGGTCTCGGCGGTGACGCGGAGCAAATTCGCATTCAAAAAAGACTTGACAACGGCGAGTTTATCTGTCATAATATACGTATGGCAGATAAGGATACCGGGATTTCCCGGGCAAAGATGGCGGTCCGCGAGCGGCGGATTCGGTCACAGTTGACCCAGTTGCTACATCGCTGCGGCGTGATGCGAGGCTCGTTGCTCGTACGCCGACGCAAGTGTGGCAAGCCCAATTGCCATTGCGCGCAGGGCGAAGGGCATGAGAGCCTCTTCCTGGTGATCTCGGAGAAGGGGCGGACCCGGCAGCTGTTTATCCCCAAGGACTGGGAAGCACGCGTGCGCCGGTGGGTGGCGGACTACCACCGAGCGCGGGACCTCATGGAAGAGATCTCCC
>JAFGKA010000526.1 GCA_016928855.1 Phycisphaerae bacterium | reverse complement strand
TGTGGCGTCGAAGCTCGTGGTGTTCAAATGCAGGCCGAGCCCGTACTCGTACGCATTGGGTGAAGAGCCGATGCGGATCTGGTACTCGGTCACGCACGTACCGGCGCTCCATTCAAATGTGACGCTCGAGCCAGCCAGGGTCGAGCCGTTGGCCGGACTTGTCATGGCGGCCTTGGCGGCGACGCACGTATAGGCCGTATACGTATAGTCGTTGTAGTACCAGACGCCGCCGATCCTGGAATAGAGCCGGACGTGAATCGTGCTTCCGTTGCTCGGCAGCCCTGTCGCGTCGTAGCTCGTGGTGTTCAAATGCAGGCCGAGCCCGTACTCGTACGCATTGGGCGAAGCGCCAATCCGGATCTGGTACTCCGTGACGTTCGTGCCGGCGCTCCATTCGAATGTGACGGTCGAATTGTTGAGCGTGACGCCCGACTCGGGCGACGTGATCGCCGCCTTCTCGCCCGCCATGCCGGTGAAATCGACATTCCAGCGGTTGCCGGCCGTGGCGGAATAATCCGTCGATGTGCCCGTTGTGACCGCCAGGTCATTCGTGTCGAAAGTGACACCAACCTTGACAGCGGTGACCGTGTACGACGAGGCGGATGGGACTTTTGCGATACCGTAGATTCCGTATGTGTCAGTCGTATCCTGAAAGGAGCCACCGCCGCTTCTGATGGCCGTGACCGTCACGCCGCTGATCGGATTACCGCCGGCATCGACGACCCGTCCGCTAATGATCTCGCCTGTGCCGGTTTTGTACACATTATAGACGCACTTGTAGACCGAGTTGAAGTTGTAGGCGGTCCCGATCGTTGGCAGTGCGTACCATGCATCGCTGGCCCCGGCCCAGCCCATGTTCAGGTGGTGATACTGCGTGCCCGAGTTGTAGCCGTAGCCGTCACAGACGATGGCGTGTCCGCCATTCGGGCCGGTAATGCCGAACAGGACGGGCAGCCCGGCGTTGAGGTTCGCGCTGGCCATCGAGTTGATGCCACCCGTGCCAATGTTGCTTCCGCCGTTATAGCCCTTGATGGCGCTGCTGTAGCCAAAGACGGTCTTGTAGACTGTGGCGGCCTGCAGCGTGTCGGCGCCCGAACCGCCGCTCGCGTAGCTCATGTTGACCGAGACGCCTGCGTCGTGGCACAAGGCTCCGATGGCCTGTTTCTGGGCCGTTGTGGTGCCGGTCGAGGGAACGAGCTTCATGTTCGCCCAGTCGTACGCGCCACCAGCGCCATTGCCGCCGCGAAGGGCCCGGCTTTGCGATGCGCCGTTGACCCAGATCGTGAACGAACCAGTGCCGACGCCCGTGCTTGGGTGCTGATGAAACCGCATCAGTTGGGCCATGGCTGTCGCGACACAGCCACAGACGTAGTTGTTCGGTGTGTAGTAGTTGTAGACGCCGTCCGACTGACTCCAACGACTTTCCACGAGCGGCGCGACACGGACGTCCGAAACGCTCGATACGCCCATTTCACTCCCTTCGGGCGCCGGCAGATCGTTCTCGACGTCGCTCTGCAGCTGATTCCATTTGCCGCGAGCCGGGGACAACTCGGCGGGGATACCGGCGGCCGCGTGCATGTCCACGTTGCGGGCGGCCGTGATGCGCTCGGTAAGATCCTGACTGACCAGCGCGCCGAGCGGGTTATCGGGAGACGGATCGAACATCGCGTCCGGCGAGAACGCGACGATCGGTTCGACGACGTCTTCCGCGGGCACCACCACGAAGCCGGACGGTACCAGGTGCACGACGTAATAGATCGGATCTCCGTCCGTGTTGACGAATGTCCGGACCCGATCGATCGAATGTCCGATGTGGGTATTCAGCGGCGCCGCGTCGCTACGGAGCCAGTTCATGACCACCTTTCGGGCCTGCCCCTCGTTCGTAACTGCGGCGTGAGCATCCACGCTGCAGAGACAGAGCAGGACGGCGGCGGCCAGCGTCAGCCATGAGGTCGCGTTCTTCCGCGGCAGCGCGGTGGGAAACGATGTGGTGGCCTCCATGAAACACCTCCAGATCGGCGCGGGTACGTGAGAATCGGACAGGAGCACATCATCTCGACGTTCGTCTTGTTCTCGGCCGGTGACGGCCGGTGTGCGTGAACAAGGCGATGTGTCGGCGCAACAGGCACGGTCGTGGCGGGGACCGGCGAGTTGAGGCAAGGTGTCCCTGGGATTCGCCCGTTGGTCGGCGAATGCAGCCGGTCGCGGTAGCTTGTCAGGCGTTCGAGCATGAATCAGTTCCGGCGTCTCGGCGCAGTCAAGCCTCTTTCGTAGCACGATTCCGCCACGTGGGGAACGTACGATACGAATCAGCCGGGCGCCGGAATGGGTGCGAAACAATGGCCGCAACCGGCCTCTTGCGGCGCGCGCCACAAAGGTCCGGAAACGCGATGGTCAGACGGCCATGGTCTGTCGGGAAGCGCAGGATCGCTGCCGGCCGTGATTACTGGACTGCGTCGGCGACATTGCGGACGGTCGCGATCAGTTCCCGGGCCTTGGCTTCGTCGCCGGCTTCGGCGATGACGCGGGCGATCGGCTCGGTGTTCGATCCGCGGATGTGGACCCAGCCCTCAGGCCAGTCGATCCGGACGCCGTCAGCGTCGTTGACCCGTTCGCTCGCGAACCGCGTGCGGACCGCGGCCAGCATGCGATCGATCCGTTCATGCGCGCACTCGAATTTCTGCTTGATCATCGTGTAGCGCGGAATCTCGGCGACGAGTTCGCTGAGCTTCTTGCCGGTCTTTGCCATGAGCTGCAGGACGATGGCCATCGCGACCAGGCTGTTGCGGACGGGCACGACGCGGGGGTCGATAATGCCGCCGTTGCCCTCGCCGCCGAAGACGCAGCGGTGTTCCTTCATTGTCTCGACCACGTTCGCCTCGCCCACGGCCGATCGGTGCACCGTGCACGTGACGCCTGCCGCGGCGGCGAGGTCATCGATCATGCGTGACGTGCTCAGGTTCGCGGCCGCCGGGCCGGGGGTCGTGGCGAAGTAATACTTCGCCGCGAGCGCCAGCGTGTACTCCTCACCGATGTACGTTCCCCGTTCATCCACAATCGCGAGGCGGTCGGCGTCGGGGTCCTGGGCGAAGCCCACGGCCGTCTTCGCCGCTCGGACTTCGTCGCAGAGCTGTGTCAGATTCTCCGCGGTCGGCTCGGGCGGATGGGCGAACTGGCCGGTCGGCTCGGCATTGACGTGTACCACGTCGCAGCCGAGTTCGTCCAGCAGCGCGCGGCCCTCGCGGGCGCCGGCGCCGTTGATACTGTCGAGCACGACCCGCGTGGCAACGGCGCGAATGGCGTCCGGGTCCACCAGGCGCAGCGTGGCTGCAACGTGAACGTCCACGGTCGAGGCGTCCGTTTCGGTCGTGCCGAGGTGATCGACGTCAACCAGCTTGAACGCCCTGTTCCTGTAGTTGGCGATGATCTGTTCGGCCTGCGGCTTCGGCGGCGCGAGGCCTTCGTCTGTCAGGAACTTGATGCCGTTCCAGATCTTCGGGTTGTGGCTGGCCGTGATGACGATACCGCCGGCAGCCTTCCGGTGGCGGATCATCAGAGCGACGCCCGGCGTGCTGACAACCCCGACGTCGATCACGTGGCAGCCGCTCGCCTGCAGTCCGGCGACGACCGCCTGGTGGATCATCGGCCCGCTCGGCCGCGAGTCGCGCCCGACGACCAGCGTCTTGCCCGCCAGCATCGCGCCGTACGCGCACGCCAGGTCGGTCGCCAACTGCGGCGTCATGGTTTCGCCAATGATCCCACGTACACCCGAAACGCTCATCATCAAGCTCATCGTCGTACACCTGCTCTTCAAGAGGCATTGTCTCAGTCGGTCGGCACTGTTGCACCGGCGCAAATCCTATCGCCAGTCCGCTTTGCGGTCCAATCGTGGTGCACCCCGGACGCGCTGGCTTGCGACGAGCCGGTCCGGCCGGTACGGTGGGGGCGCGTGACGTCTGGTGCCCTGGAACCGGTGAGATTCTCATTTCGCGTGAGGTGCGGCCATGGCGGATCCTTCCTTCTTTCTTCCGGAAGTGCGGGCGTTTCTCGAACAGCAACCGGTCAAGATGTTTATCGGCGGCCAGTGGGTCCCGTCGGCTGACGGTGGAATATTCGAGACGCTCGACCCAGGCGACGGCACGCCGCTGGCGAGCGTGGCCGAAGGCGGCGCGGCGGACATCGATCGGGCGGTGTCGGCGGCGTGCGATGCGTTCGCGGACTCCGGCTGGGCGACGATGCCGGCGAACGAACGCGCGGTCTACCTGCATCGCCTCGCGGATCTGGTGGACAAGCATCGGCCGATTCTCGCGCAGCTCGAATCGCTCGATGTCGGTAAGCCGCTGGCCCAGGCCGCACACGGCGACATTCCGAATGTGGCTGAGACGCTGCGGTGGTACGCCGACTTCTCCGTCCACGCGCGGCTCCGCGAGCCGATCGCCGTCTCGGGCCACGAGGCGCGGCAGGTGCGATTTCCCTATGGCGTGGCAGCGTTCATTCTGCCGTGGAACTTCCCGCTGCTGCTGGTGGGGTGGAACCTCAGCCCGGCCTTGGCCGCGGGCAATACGGCGGTGATCAAGCCTGCCGAGGATACGCCGCTATCGACGCTGTATTTCTGCAGGTTGGTCGAAGAGGCCGGTATTCCTGCCGGCGTGGTGAACGTTGTGCCCGGCTACGGCGAGAACGCCGGCAAGGCGTTGGCCGAGCATGCTGGGATCAGCCGCATGGGCTTCACCGGCTCGCCCGAGGTCGGTCGGCTTATCGCTTCGGCGTGCGGTGCCAACTTGGTGCCGGTCAAACTCGAACTCGGCGGCAAGGGCGCGGCGGTGGTGTTCGACGACGTCGATGCGGCCGCGACAGCCGAACAGCTTGTGCAGGCCGTGACGTTGAACACGGGCCAGGTCTGCTGCACGGCGACGCGGTGGCTCGTGCACGAACGGCTCTACGATGCGTTCATCGCCGCGGCGAAGGAAGCGATGAACGCCATCCGCATCGGGCACAGCCTTGATCCGGCCACCGCCATGGGACCGGCGGTCAGCGAGAAACAACGCCAACGCATCCTCGGCTACCTCGCCAAGGGCGCCAAGCAGGGCGGCCAGGCCGTGCTTTCCGGCGGGCCTGCCAACGTGCCGGGCCATCCCGGCGGCTTCTACGTCAAGCCGGCGATGATGAGCGGCGATCCGGACAACGTCTGCGCTCGCGAGGAGATCTTCGGGCCGGTCTCGTTTCTGATGCGGTTCCGCGACGAGGTGGAGGCGGTCGAACTCGTCAACCGCTCGCCATACGGCCTGGCCAACAGCGTGTGGACACGCGATCTCGATCGGGCCAACCGCGTCGCCGAAGCTCTTGTCGCCGGCAGCAGTTGGATCAATGCCCACAATCTCTTTCCGCACGGCGTGCCGTATGCCGGCTGCAACCTGTCGGGGATCGGCGGTGGCGTGCTGGGGCCCGAGACATTCTTCGACTATCTCCGTCCGCAGTCGATTGTGCGGCCTTTGGATTGACGTTCACGTCCCGAATTAAGCGGCTGTTGGGTATCACCGGTTCGGACAGAAGAACACGGGCAAACCCTCTCCCGACGAACGTCGGGACCCATGCCACCCGGGCTGATTGGCGAAAATGATTAACGCAAGGCGGCGTTATCCGCCGAATTGTGCGGCGGGAACTGGCAGCATCCGGCTTATCTCATCGAGCTGGTAGCCGAAGCCCGGCCCGCGGAGCGTGCCCAGGTCGACCTGGCCGCCGCGACGCCGATACAGGCCGGGATGCACCGCTTCTTCCGGGCGCGACGCGTCCGGGTAGAACTGCGGCGCGTTGGTCTCGACGCCGGCGATCGTGCCGACGTGCGCGGCCAGCAGGGCGTGCGGGATCATCGCGAGCATCGGATTCGTGAGATCCTGCACCATCAGCGGCATGCCGTGGGCCCTTGCCCAGCACGCGCTGAGGATCGCGCCGGTCTGCGTCTTGCAGGTCTTCAATGCCACGCCCGACCAGCCGAGGCTGCGGCCCAGTCGCACCAGCCGCCAGTCGTGGGCGCTCTCATCCATGAACAGCGGCTTGCGCCCCGCGATGCTGTGCACGTCGATCTGATTCTGCTCGAGCTCATACGGGAAGGGCTGCTCGACGTAAAGCAGCATCGCAAAAAGCCGCGGATGTTCCGCGAGCAGGCGGTCGAGAATCGCGTTGACATACGCCGGTTCGGTGACGGTGCAGTTGAAATCCGCGCTGAGCCACAGCGCGTTGTGCGCCATCGCGATCTGGCCGACCGCGACGAGCCGGGCGTAATCCCAGTCGGCATCGGTGCCGCGCAGCTTGACCTTGAGGCACGTCAGGCCATCGCGCTGGATCCAGTCCGCCAGCAGCACGGGGTAGCCGTCGTCGGGCCCCTGGCCCGATTGCTCGGCGGGCGTCAGCGGATCCAGGCCGCCGACGAGGTGCCAGGCGAGCAGCCGGTTCGCCCGCGCCGGCAGCAGGAAATCCTTGGGATATAGGCCGATGAACGCGACGGATGAGCCCTTGGCGGGCGTCATGAACGTCTCCAGGCTGCGGCTCAGGAACGGTGGGGCGTAGGTGCTGTATATGTCGCACTCGTGAAGCACGCCGTAGGCGTCGTGGATCGCCAGATCGAACGCCGACGCGCAGATTAACGCGGCGAGCCAGGGCATCGCCTGGTTCGCCGCACGAGGCTTGTTGAATTCGGCAAGCACCGTCGGCAGCACCTGCTCGACGAAATCGTAGCCGATCTCGATCGGGTGGCCCTGGGCGTCGAAGCCGGCCCAAGCCTCGGCGATGCGGACGCTGAACTGCTGCATGGCTTCATGCCGCACTGCGTAGGGCAGCGTGCTCGGCCACGCCCACGGTACGCTCAGCGGTGTCTCGCCCCAGCCGAAAGCTCGCGCGCCGGCGGGGTTTTCGACGGTGACCCGCACCCGCGCGCACGTGACGTGGACGAGTGTCTCCTTGCCGAACTTCAGCGGGACGCGCAGCTCCACCGGAAGGAAGTGCAGCGACGTCGCGACAACGCGGACATCGGTCGATCGGGCCATCGCGCATGCCTCCTGCCGCCGATTGCAGATGCAACCCCTCAGTAGCCTAACAAGACATCACCACGAAGCCCACGAAGAGCACGAAGAATGGGATTTGTGGTGATCCAGTTCACGCACAGACACTGAACGTGGAGCCAGATCAGTGGCTTTTTCGACGCCTCGTCCGATCTGAAGTTCTCTTCGTGCCCTTCGGGTTCTTCGTGGTTATTCTCCATGCAGCAGCCGGTACGTCTCAGCGTGGCAGCCGGCTCGCGAAGCGATACGCGCCGGAACCGACCTCGTACACGGCCGCGCCGTCTTCCATCCGCATGAACTTGACGCCTTCGGCTTCCGATGCCGGCTTGCCGCTCTCGGTCACGGCCGCGGTATCCGTTGCCGGCACAAAGAGCGTGGCCGTTGTGTTCGCCGGAACCTCAATAGTCAGTGTCAGCGTGTCACCGTCGAGCATCCACGCGCTCTCGATCGTGCCGCGGATCGAAGCGTAACTGCCCTTGGCGGAAGTCAATCCGCCACCGGGCACCGGCCGCAGCGTGAAGTGCTTGTAGCCCGGCTGTGTTTCGTCGGGGTTGATCCCGAGAATCGTGCGATACATCCACTCGCCGACCGAACCGATGGCGTAGTGGTTGAACGAGTTCATGCCCGGATCCTGGAACCCGCGGCCTTCGACGTAGCCGTCCCAGCGTTCCCAGATCGTCGTGGCGCCCTGGTCGATCGTGTAGCCCCACGATGGTATCGTTCGGTTGTTGATCAGCATATAGGCCAGGTCGCTGCGGCCACAGCGTGTCAGCTCCTTCATCAGCATGATCGTGGTGTGAAACCCGGTCGAAATATGGTTCTTGTATGCCGCGATCCGTTCGGCCATGTGGTCTTCGGCCTTTTCGCGCAGAGCCTCCGGCATCAGGTTGAAATGCAGCGCCAGCGCATAGCCCGCCTGCGTATGTCCCTGCACGCGGCCGTCCTCGGTGATGTAGGCCTTCTGGAACGCCTCGCGGATGTCTCCGGCGAGCTTTGCGTATTTCTGGGCATCGGCCTCGCGGCCGAGCACGGCGGCCATCCGGGCGACCAACTCGGTCGAATGCTGGAAGAAGGCCGTTGCGAAGACCTCTTTCGGGACCTGGGCTTCGCCCTTCGGGAAGCCTTCCAGTTTGAGCGTGTCGCCATTGAGCCAGTCGCCGTAGTCGTTGTTGCGCTTGTTCTTCCAGAGCAGATCGGGGTTGTTCTTCTGGATCCAGTCAACCCAGCGTCGTGCGGCGTCGAAGTGCGCGGCGAGGGCGCGTTTGTCGCCATAGTTGACGTACTGACACCACGGCACCACGACGCCGACATCACCCCAGGCCGGTACGCCCGAGAACAGTTTGTTGGCGTCGTACGGGTGCGGCGCGAAGTCGGGGAAGCGGCCGTCGTCCGCCTGGTCGTCGCGCAAATCGCGTGCCCACTTCGTGAAGAACGCCGCCATGTCCATGTTGAAGCACGCCGGCTGTGCGAAGACCAGCATGTCGCCCGACCAGCCCAGCCGCTCATCCCGCTGCGGGCAGTCGGTGGGAATGCTGTGCATATTGTCGCGGTGCGTCCAGACGATGTTGTGCATCAACTGGTTCAGCAGATCGCTCGAACACGCAAACGTACCGGCCATGGGGGGGGTGGAATGAAACACCCGCGCGGTGATCGTTTTCGTCGTCGGCTTGGTTGGCAGGCCGACGAGCTCGACGTAGCGGAAGCCGTGATACGTGAAATGCGGCTCGAATGTCTCGGTGCCGTCGCCGCGGAGGATGAACTGGTCTTCCTGCCGGGCGCCGAGGTTCGGATCGGTCTTGGCCAGCGCTTCCATGCGCAGGTTGTCTCGGTAGATATGGCCGTCGTCCTTCAGGACTTCGGCATGGCGCAGCCGGATTGTCGTGCCCGCGTTGCCCTCGACGCTCAACCGACACCAGCCGGCGAGGTTCTGGCCGAAATCGACGACGTAGATCCCGGGCGCCGGTTCGGTGATTGCGATGGGCTTGAGCTCCTCGGTCACGCGGATCGGCTCGTTCGGCTGCGCGACCAGGACGGCGTCGATGCTGTCCTGCGTCTCGACGGGTTGCCAGGCGGCGTCATCGAACCCCGGCGCATCCCAGCCGGGCATTTCCTTCCGGGCGTCGTAGACCTCCCCGTCGAGGATGCATGCCTTGCGGATCGGGCCGTCGTCAGTCGTCTTCCAGGTTCCGTCGGTGATGACGGTTTCAGTGCTTCCATCGGCGTACTCGATGTCCATCTGCATCAGGAACCGAAGCCGCTTGCCGTAGTGGCCGCGCAGCGGGCCGTTCTTGACGATGTGCGAGATGCCGATGCGACCGGCGTACCAGCCGTCGCCGAGTGTGGCCGCGATGGCGTTGTCGCCGGGCTGCAACGCGGCTGTCACGTCATACGCCTGGTATTGCACGCGCGTGTGGTAGTCCGTCCATTCCGGCGCGAGGATGTGGTCGCCGATGCGCTGGCCATTCATGCGCAACTCGTACAGGCCCAGTGCCGACACGGTCGCGATGGCCCGCTTGACGGGCTTGGCCACGGCGAACGCCTTGCGGAACATTGGCGACGGTCGTGCCGGGAGTTGCTGCTCGTCCGGCAGCGGGCGTGGCGAGCTGATCCACTTGGCCTTCCATGCGTCGGGGCTCAGCATGCCCATGCGCCAACTGGCGATCGGGCTCCAGGGCGAGGCCTCGCCGTGGTTCGTCCAGACGCGGACCTTCCAGTAGACCTGCGTGCCGGTCTTCAGCGGGCTGCCGGCGTATTCGATCTGGGCCGTTGCGTCCGACGCGACCTTGCCGCTGTCCCACAGCTCGCCGCGGTCGTCCGCCAAGGCGGCCGGGCTCGTCGCCACGAGGATCTGGTAGGCGGTCTGCATCGTGGCCCGCTTGTCGGATTCGACCACCCAGCTCAGCCGCGGCCGCTCGGCGTCAATCGCCAGCGGGTCGGTCAGATACTCACATCGCAAACGGCTCGCACTCACATCCGCCATAGCCACAACCCCTGCCATCAAAACGATAAGTCCGCTCTGTGTTACGATTCGTCTCGAATTCACGATCATTCAACCTCCGTTGTTACGGATACCGCTTTGTTACGCTCTTACCGCCGGCCGCCAATCGAGTGGGTGCCACTGGTCCCGACGTAACGTCGGGACCCGCCAGTGCTCGCCGGCCGTGTGCCACCGACGTGCCGGCAATGTCTTCGGAGCCCCCACGGGCGGTATCTCGGCCACTCAGCCGGCCGCAGGCCGCCTCCGCCCGACCCTCCGCGAGCCCCCCTCATATCACAAGCCCGCGATTCCCGCCAGAAGCCCTCACGGCTCTGCCGGGCCTTCGACGAACACGTCGGCGTAGAGCTTTACGTTTCGCAGCGTTCCATGAAACGCGTGCGCGGGCTGGTTCGCGCCATACTGGCCGAGTAGCAGCGGGCGTTCTGTTGGGACGGGCGCGGCCGTGATCGGTGTGTCCTTGTGCCACTGGCCGTCCACGGCGAGCCGCAGGCGCCAGCCGTCGAAGATGAAACGCACCTTGTACCATCGGTCGGCTTCGATTTGCGGGCCGTTCGCGTCGCCGCACGGGGTGCGGACGATCAATCTGCCGTCGAGGATCTGCACGAACCAGCCATCCACCTGCCATTGGCCGTGGCAGACGAGCACGGGCATGGCGTCGGTGCGGTCGGCCTTGAACTCGAACGTCAGCGTCAGGCCGTCGCCGAGATTCATTTCGTCGCGGTGCGGGATCGCCAGATGACCGCCCGCGAACGTCGCGCCGTCCGGGCCGAAGCGTACGTTGCCGGTGACCGTGGCGTCGGCCGGCTTTGCGTCGAGCGGGCACGCGAGTACCGGCGTCGTTCGGGCGGCCGGCGGGAAAACCACATCCACCGTCGTTGCCGGGCCTTCTCGGCCGGCGGCGTTGACCGGCGTCACGCGGTATCGCCACGGGCCCGCGCCGGGCTTCTCATGGAAGACGTGCTCGCCGATCTCCGACGCCGGGATTTCGCTCACGCGCTCGGGCTGGCCCGCCCCCTCGCCGGCGGCGAATCGATCGACGCTATACCACGCGATGTTGGCCGAGGCGGCCGCCGGCCATCGCAACAGCACGCCGGCCTGATTCGCAATCAGCGTGACGGGCGTCTCCTGCGTGATGGGGCGGTCAGGCACGTTGAATCGCACGCTCTCCGAGCGGGTCACCACCGTTCCATCCCGCCACGCTTCGACCACATACGACGGCTCAGTGCAGCGCGGGTTATCCGGAAACAGTGGCACCGCCGTTTCGGCGACAGGTTGGCCGTCGCGCAGAACCCTGAAGTAGTCCGCCTCTATCGCCTCGTTCCAGGTCAACTCGACCGTCGTCGTTATGCCTTCCCAGGCAGTGACCCTCAGGGCCTCGGGCGCGCTCGTGGGGGCAGCAGGCCGCGGCGTCGTGATGACAGCCATCACCGGCAGCACCGTCACTGCGACCGGCCCGAACGCCATCTCCGCGTCGGGGCTTTTATCGAAGGAGAACCCGATCTCGATACCCGGCTGTGTGACAGCCTTCGCCGGCACGGCTGCGCGTTGGACCCAGCCACGCAGCGTCTCCAGCCGGCCGCTGGTCCACGTCGCCGTGCCGACCGTTCGGTAGTGGATCCAGGCGGGCTTGCCGCCGAGCACGATCGGGCAGAACTCCGCCGCCTGTCCTCCGGTCAGTGAACCCGGCTGACGCGGGAGGAGGATGTCCGGTCGTGGCTGCCATGCCGACGTGTCCTCCGGCTCAACGGTATCGAGAATCTTCGCACATCGTTCGCGCAGCCCGCGCCACGCGACGACAGCCTTCGTATTGATCGTCGCGAGCACGCCGTACTCGCCGCGGGTAGAGACCCGCAGGGCATACGCCCGCAATGCACGCGGCATCGCGCCGTCGTCGAGCCGCTTGATCGCAACGCGAGCAAGCGACTTCGCCTCCTCGCCTTCGGCGCCGGCCGCTTTGTCGAGCAGCGCCTGCGCTTCGACGGCTGCGACCTGGGCGTCCTGGAACGCGAGAACCCAGTCGATGCGGTGCAATACCCATTCGAGGCGGTCGCGTCCGTGCCCGATCTTCGGCAGCAGGGCGGCGATGCGCTGGCGGATGTTCTGCAATTCGGCGACTTTGGCCGTTTCGCCGGGACCCCAGCCGAACGTGCCGCACTCGGCCTGGCCGCTGCCGCCGACCCAGCGATAGCCGAGCCGATCCAGCTCGATATGAATCGCGGCCATCTCGTCGGCGATCGCGGCATCGTAACAGTGATGCGCCAGATCGTTGAAGAACGCTTCCGCTGTCAGGTCGGGATTCCAGGCGTAATCGACGAGAAAGCTAAAGGTCTCTTCCACTTCGCGCGTTCGCCAGTGGATGCCGAGCGCGCCCTGGCTGCCGCCCTGGCCGATGTCGCGCATCATCTTCTCGTACGTGTGCACGTACGGCTGCGGGTGCCACTGATCGCCGTCGAGTTCGAGCCAGGGAATCGGCCACCGCTCGCGATTGGCCGGCAGCTCATGGTAGATCGTATCGACACGCGCCCGCGGCCAGATGTGGTCCAGTGACGCAAACACCACACTCGCGGGTAGCAGCTTGTCAAGCCCGTCATAGTATTCCGCGGACAGCAGTCTTTCGTCGCCGCCCCAGCCGCTGATCACCAGACGCGGCGGGTGCTCGCGCCGCGCCAGCGCGCGATAAGCGAGCTGCGCGAACTGCTCGAGCCGGGCACCCTCGATCGCCCGGGCGATCTTGCCGGCTTCGTTGTCCTGGAAGAACGGTCTTGCGCCGGCGGTTCGTTCGACAATGCGATGGAACGCCTTGCGGCGAGCCGCGCCGTAGGTCGGCAGAGCACTCTGGGCCTCGAGGGACGAGGGTAGCACGTGCTGCGTGTAGCTCTTGCGGAATCCCTGCACGCCCTGTGTCTCCGCCTGCCAGAGCCAGACGAAATCGAGCGTCGGGTATTGATCGAGTATGTGGTTGATCCGCTTCAGGAACACATCGCGGTTGGCCGGCTCCGTCGGGTCGCCGAACAGTTCGAAGCCGAGGCAGGTCTTGAGCCCGCGATTGTGGGCGTAGTCCAGCGCCTCGCGCATGATCGCCTGTTCACGGCGGATCGCCTCGTCGGGATTCGTCGTCTCGCGGGTGGAGGCAGCGCCGAAGAACTCGTCGGCGAACATCGCGCCCGTACCGAAGCCGAATTGCGACGTGGGCAGCGGATGCGTACCCCACGTTGGGGCGCCGGTACTCAATAACCTCGCGCCCCACTTCATCTGCCCGTCTTCTTCGTACGCAGCGAACGGCTCGCTGTCATACGTGTGAAAGCCGACGAAGTTGGCGCCGAGCCGGATGAGCTGGTCGACGAACGCGCGATGATCGGTTGCGTCCCAGACCGTCGGGCTGTTGAAAAAGTTGTACCACGGCAACACGCCGCGCACGCCGAGTACGGGCCGCCGCACGGTCCGTCCGTCCGACAGGCCCGCCGGCAGTGAGGCCGGAATTGATTCGCTGCCGAGGTAGAACCGGTAGCCCAGCGCCCGCAGCAGACCGTAGACGGCGTTAACGGCGCCCGTGGGCGTCTGCCCGGCAGCGATGACGACCTGCTCGCCGTCGCGCTCGATCTCGTCCAGCCAGTACCCCTCTTGGCCGACGGCTTCCGAGCCCGGCGCGCCGTCCCGGAGCAGGGCGTTGGCTTCAGGCGTGCCGAGCCATACGGCCGCCACGGGATTTGCCCGCCATTGCGAGACGCTCAGCACGGCCGGGACCGTGCCGCTGACCTGGCCGAGGTAGCGTTGCAGGTCGATCGTCGCCAATTGCTCCGCCTGGCTCTGTGTGCCGTGAACGATCGTCGTCCATGGCGAGATGTTTGTGTCGGCGTCGGCCGTGGCGAGCGGGGCGGCCAGTGTGGCCACGGCGATCGACACGAGTCGGTACGCTCGGGGCGAGTGGCTATCCATTGTGACCGGTTCCTCCTGTCTCCGCGTCAGGCATTGGACTCGCGGGATGGGAGCCGGCAGCATAGCAGGGATCGGCGCTCGTGCAACGCCGGATTGGCATCGGTTCGACGGGCGGATATGGTGGCGGCCACGGAACAGTTCTCGCGATGGAGGATAGCAACATGGAACATGTCTGCAGATGGATTCACACCGTCGTTGTCGGGATGGGTGTATTCGTGCTCGTCGCTGGGGCGGCTCATGCCAGCGCCGCCCAGGAGCCGGTGGCTCGGCGCCCCAACGTGCTGCTCTACGTGGTGGACGATCAGGGCATGAACGATGCCGGCTGCTACGGCAATCCGGTCATTCGAACGCCGGGCCTCGATACGCTGGCCAGCGAGGGCACGCGTTTCACGCACGCTTTCTGTACGACGGCCTCATGCAGCCCGAGTCGGTCGGTGATCCTGACCGGCCTGCATACGCATACGAACGGGCAGTATGGCTTGGCCCATGCGTCACACCATTTCAGCTCGCATGCGAACCTCAAGACGCTGCCCGT
>JAFGKA010000068.1 GCA_016928855.1 Phycisphaerae bacterium | reverse complement strand
GCCGACGAACCCCGTTCCGATCAGTCCCACATTGACTCGGTCCATGGCCTTGGACTCCTCTGATGCAGTGGCACACCCACGATTTCCGTCCAAGAACGGAGGTCCAGACTTAGGTGCAATCACCCTGGGTGGCCAACCTATCGTCGACGGCGAGGCGGGTCAACCGCGGGGCGATGGGCGGATGTGTGAGGATGGGGGGGCCGGGCGGGCGCCGGAATCTGAATCTGTTCGCGGCCATCGGATGCGCTGTTCGCCGGTTGTGAGCTGGTGATCAGGTGATCGTTTACGGGAACTGGTAGTGGAACAATTCCCGGGCTTCCTCGTCGTCGGCGCCGCACAGCACGGGTTCCGTATCGCCGCGCAGAAAACTCAGGTCATCGTCGCCGTAGCGGCACAGGCGGACGTTTTCTTCCTCGGCCAGATCGAGTGGGCCGACCAGTTGCGACTCCGGCAGAGGCTGGCCGTCTTCGCCGAAGGCGATGATGATCGTCGGAGCGAAGGGCTGACGTCGGTTGTGACGCATCACGACACCGTAGCGCCCGCAGTCGAGCTGGATCTTGGCGCCAATGGGGAAGGGTTGGATCAGCGAGGTGAAGACCTTCAGGACCGTCGGGTCGTATCGCGATTCGGACGCTCCGGTTGTCATTTCCCAAAGCGCTCGTGCCGCAGACGTTGCCCGCTTGTATACGCGCGGGCTCGTGGCGGCGTCAAATGCGTCGGCCACGCGGATGATGCGAGCGAAAATGTGCAGCCTGTCGCTGTTGAGGCCTTCCGGATAACCGCTGCCGTCGAGATTCTCATGATGGGTCCGAATCACGAGGCGCATGACCGAGTCCGCGTCCTTGGGCAGCATCTCGATTCCGGCGATCGGGTGCCGGCGGACCTGTTTCCTTTCCGACGGCGTCAGGGGTTCAGTCTTTCCGTACAGCTCTTCAAGCGGCATCATGCCAAGGTCGTGGAACAGCGACGCCATGGCCAGCGGCGTCAGGTCCATCGTGTACTTCCTCTGGAGACTGCGGGCGTTGGACAGGCGTTCCCGTTCGCAGTGTACGTAGCTGCGGATCGTACATCCAATGAGGACGGAAAGGTAGAAGACGTTGGCGCAGTGATTGTGCAAATGGACCTGCCAGTTGTCGCTGGCAGGCAGCGTGGCGGCCGACACGGGGTTACGCGCCATGTAGTCCATGGTCGCGGCGATCGCGCGCTGCGCATCCCTGAGTGTCGAGTCGTCGATCGCATCGGCCGTTTTGAGCTTACGGCTTACCGTCGCAAGGGCTTTCCGCAGCCGTTGCTGCACCTGCGCGGCGATTTCGTAGGTTTGCGAGTCGTCCTCAAACTCAGCGATCGTATCCAGCACCGGATCCATGATGCTCAAGTACCCATCCGGAAATCGTCGCTGGAGGGAGTCGATCTCATTGCTTTCGAGAACCTTTCCGGCCGGCAGCATGACCATGTCGCCGTTGTAAAACGACCGGTAAAGACTCTGGCCGGGCTGCAACTCGTTGACGGGGACCACGATGGGCATCGTTCTGCCTGCTCCCTCTCGTACCCTGTACGCCTTCCTATGAATCGGCCGTCGCGGTCCCGGCCTTGACGAGCGGTGCAAAGTCCGCCTAAGAAAGTGCCTGTGCGGCGGTGGGAATCGTCTTGCCGCCGTGCGATTCTCGATTCAAGATCGAACAGCGTCCGATAGCATCGACGACGGCGGCGGCGGGCGGGCACTGCCAATGGCCCGACGACGCGGAGCTGCTCACGGCCCCCGGTCGCTCGCTCCGATCGCCAAATCGATCTGTTCGCGAATATCCGGACGAGGAATCAGGTGCCCCTGGCCGCGAAGCCGATCAGCGATTTCGGCTAGGGTCTCGCCAGTGGTGGGATGGCGGAAGGCCGGCGCCAGCTCGGCCAACGTCGTCGCCAGGTACGCTCGGCTGACGATCTCTGCCGCCGGCAGGGTCAGCTCGTCGCTGTCGAGAATGGTGTTGCCATGGAGGCAAATGTCCAGGTCGATCGTTCGCGGCGCATACTTATCGGGCGTACGCGCGCGCCCGAGTCGCGCCTCGATTTCGCGGAGGCGATCCCGTAGGACATGGGGTGCCAGGTCGGTCAGGAGCAGGGCCGCGGCGTTGAGGAAGGTGGGCTGGCCTGCCGGACCGATCGGCGCGGTTTCATAGACCTGGGAGATCGAGGCAATGCGCCCCAGGGCGGCCAGCTCAGCGATGGCCAGAGGGAGATTACGTTCTGCGGCAACGTTCGAGCCCAGTGCGACGAAGGCGTGTTCAGGCAAGATCGCGTGCCTCGCGTTCGATTTCCACGCCCACGGAGCGGGCGAAGCGGACAGCGCTGGGTTTCTCCACGCGGACGCGGACGCGCTCGACACCGGCAATGGCCAGGCACAGCCGGGCGATGTCGGTTGCCAGGGCTTCGACCGTGAGCCGTTGGGCGGATTCCGTGTGTTCGAGGACCTGTTTGGCGACCGAGCGGTAGTTTACTGAATCGGCCAGATCGTCACTCAGGCCGACCGCCCGCAGGTCCGCCCACAATACGATGTTGATGAGAATATCCTGTTTGTGTTCGCGTTCCCAGTCGTTGACGCCAATGATGCCCCGTGCGAGCAGGTCCTTGATTTCGATGCGGTCCTGGGTCATCGAAGCACTCCGTGGGAGGGTCTTCCGCGACCGTATGTGCCGCGACGGCGGCGATGCGATGGGTCTATTCTAGAGCACTTGTCGGCGAATCTCAAAGTGCGGGCGGCTCGAGCCGCTGTCGGCGACGTTGACATCCTCTGCCCCGCTCGCCAGAATTGTGCCGGCAGCCATCAGAGGGGAGGCCGTACGGGCGGCGGAAAGCCGCGGCCCGTTTGCTCGGGTATGCATGCCGCGCTGACCCGCCCGGTGAGGAGAACGGGTTCTCATATGCCGAAACGCAATCTGGTCTGGATGCTTGTTGTCGTCGCATTGGGCGTCGGGCTCTGGGTGTATCCGCATACCATTCTTCGCCGCGACACTCTGTATCGGGATTTCAGCCCGCTACTGGATGTCCGCGCCCAGATCCAGAATAACTACGTGGACGAGGTGACCGACAAGACGCTGTTGCGCGGGGCCATCCGCGGAATGCTGCGCGAGCTGGACAGGTTCAGTGACTACTTCGACGAGGATGAATACACCCAGTTCAGGAAGCGTTCGGCGGGCCATTTTTTCGGCATCGGTGTCGAGGTCAGTGTCATCGGCGGATATCTGACCGTCATCAGTCCGATCGAGGGTACGCCCGCGCACGCGGCGGGGCTGCGCGCGGGTGACCGGATTATCGAGATCGATGGGCAGCCGACGCAGGACCTTTCGTTGACCCGGGCGGTTGCCCTGATCAGCGGCGAGGTCAACACACAGGTGCGGCTGCGGATCTGGTCCGTCGGCGATGCGGAACCGCGCGAGATCCAGATCACGCGCGGACTGGTGACGCTCCGTTCGGTCAAGGGCTATCGGCAGGGCGCCGACGAGGCCTGGGATTACTTTGCGGATCCGGACGCCGGCATCGGATATGTGCGGCTGACCAGCTTCGACGAGAACACGCCGCAACAGCTCGATCAGGCGGTGCAGCGCCTGTACGCGGCGGGGCTGCGCGGCCTGATCCTCGACCTGCGCGACAATCCCGGTGGCTTGCTCAAGACGGCCGTCGCGGTGGCGGATCGCTTCCTGGGCGACGGTCGCATCGTGTCTACGTCCGGTCGGAAGTCGGACGAGGAGATCTGGACCGCGACGCCGGCGGCAGACTATCCCGAGCAGATTCCTGTCGTGATTCTGGTCAACGGTCGATCCGCCAGTGCTTCGGAGATTCTGGCCGGGGCGCTGCGCGATCATGGGCGGGCGGTGCTGGTGGGCGAGAAGACCTTCGGGAAGGGCAGCGTGCAGAATCTCATCGAACTCGACGGTGGCGAGAGCGCGATGAAGATCACGACGGCCTACTACTACCTGCCGAAGGGGGAACGCATTCACGGGCATGGTGTGGATCCGGATCACGTGGTGGACCTGACGCCGGAGGAGGAGCGCGCCTTGTTCGTCGGGGCCGAGGCGCCAACATCCGTGCCGGCCACTACGGCGCCGGCGAGTCAACCGGCTGTAGCCGACCGGCAGCTCGAAGCCGCGATGGACGTGATGCGGGAGCAGCTCGGGCTACCGCCATTGGCAACGACGCGCGCCGCGACCACACAGCCGGCCGCGCCGACGACGGCCGCCTTGCCGTAGGGCGACGGTTCCGGAGAAGGCCGAACGATGGCTTTGATTCTCGGCATCGAAACCTCCTGCGATGAAACGTCGGCCGGCGTGGTCGCCGACGGGTATGACGTGCGCAGCAACGTTGTCGCGACGCAGTTCGACCTGCACGCGAAGTTCGGCGGCATCGTGCCGGAAATCGCCTCGCGGGCACACATTGAACAGCTCGACGGCGTGGCGCAGGAGGCGTTGGAGCGGGCCGGGGCATCCCGCGCATCGCTCGATGCCGTCGCCGTATCGTACACGCCGGGGCTGGTCGGTTCGCTGTTGATCGGCGTGGCGGCGGCCAAGACGCTGGCGTGGGCATGGTCGAAGCCGCTGATCGGCGTGAATCATGTCGAGGCGCATGCGTGCAGCGCGGCGCTGGCGCTCGGGCGGGCGCCGTGGCCGGCTGTGGCGCTGGTCGTCAGTGGCGGTCATACGTCGTTGTACCACGTGCACGACTTCGATCGGATCGAGCGGATCGGGTGCACGACTGACGATGCGGCCGGTGAGGCGTTCGACAAGGTCGCCAGCATCCTCGACCTGGGCTACCCCGGCGGGCCGATCATCGATCGCACGGCGGCCGGCGGGAATCCTGACGCGATCGGTTTTCCCCGCACGATGCTTGGTCGCCACTCGCTCGACTTCAGTTTCAGCGGGATCAAGACGGCGGTGCTCTATCATGTGCATGGCCCAGGCAAGACCACCGGCGGGCTCGAGCGCCTGGGTCCTGGCGACATCGCCGATATTGCGGCCAGCTTCCAGGCGGCGGTGGTGGATGTGCTTGTGGCCAAGACGATGCTGGCGGTCGAGCAGACCGGCACGCGCAGCGTGGTTGTCGGGGGGGGCGTGGCGGCGAACGGTCGGCTGCGCGGCGAACTGGCGACGGCGTGCGGGAAGGCTGGCGTGGAGCTGCATCTGACGCCGCTGGCGTATTGCACGGACAACGGACCCATGATCGCGGCGCTGGCCGAGCACCATCTCGCCGCCGGACGCACGGCCGGTTTCGATCTGGCGGCACGGGCGTGAACACGGGCGTCGTCAGTCAGTAGATGAATCCCCGAATATCATAGAGCACGACGCGAGGACCGCCGGACGGGCGGGCGACGCCGGCCTGCATGGCGGCGAGCTGGTCCTCCGCGAACAGCGGTAGCGCTGCCGGGCGCGAACCGGTGTCCACATAGGGCGAGAGGTACACGATGTCCTCCGGGTCGAGCGGGAGCTGATGGATCAGCTCACACGAGCGGATGACGTGACGAGCAGCCAGGTTCGCATCGTTCGCGCCGAGGCCGGCCAGCAGGATCACCGCGACTGCGATCCCCGCTTGCTTACAGAGCGCCACGGTCTCGATGACGTCGGCTCGTCGGCAGGGCTTGCCGAGGCCGGCGAGAACCTCGTCACAACCGCTTTCGGCGCCGATGTAGACGCGCCGCAACCCCGCGGCGGCGAGGGCGGCGTAGTCAGCCTGGCTCTTGCGTGTGCCGGTCAGCCCGTCGAGAAAGCCGTAAAAGCCGATCAGGCCGTAGGGATGCTCACGTTTCCACGCCGCTTCCTCTTTGGGCGGCAGGTCGGGCGGGGCGACGTCGAAGCCGGCCCGAACTTGCGTGATCCGCTCCAGAAGTATCTTCGTGGGGATGAGAATCGCGTTGGCGTCGCCAAGGAAGACGCTGTGCCGCAGACGCAGCGACTCACCGAAGAACTCGCGGACGGCCTCCATATGCGTCGCGAACTCGGTCGCGCTGGGAATCTGGAAGTCACAGCCGCGATAGAAGGAGCAGAACTTGCACGTATTGAACGGGCAGCCACGGGTCGCCTGCACGACCAGTGCCCGGTATTGATCCGGCGGCAGAATCGGGACGGCGCCGTAGATGGAAATGAAACGCTCGCGCTGCACGGCCAGTTCGACGGGGCCATTGCGAGCGGCGCGACGCAGCAGCTCGCGTTCCGCTTCGCTGGTCCGCGCATCGCGCAGGGCCGCGTCGACGAGTTCGAAGCTGGCGGTCAGTAAGGCATCGCGCTGATTGTCGGGCAGTTCCGCGATCCACTTGTTGCGCAGCGTGACGTCCTTGACGAGCTTGATGATGCGGTTGTCGAAGCCGCGGCGATAGTTGGCTTCGTCGTCGGCGCTGCGGACGTAGGTGCCGATCAGCCGCCCGCCCAGGTCGAACGACAGGATCCGATCGTACTCCGGCGGATTGAGCCCGACGGTGAACGAGGCGTCCTTGATGTTGGTGGCGATCGACGGCATGTGGGTCGGCCGACTCCTTGTGGAACGTCTTCTCTGGAGAGTGTAGGCCCTGTGGGGGTTGTCGGCCAGTCGATCGAACATGCGGGGCCGTGTGGTTGTTTTACTTGCCTAAGCCGTTACAATGAGTGTCGCGTCGGCTGCGTGGGCGCCGGTGGCGCGGCGAGTTTGCGTGGTTCTCTCGTAGGCACCTCAGACGAGGGAGGTTTATATGATGCGACGGATAGGGATAGCAGGGACCGTTCTGGTGATTGCGGTGGCCGCGGGATGCAGTCCGACATCCGTGGCCAAGCGGGCCTTCTATGAGGCACGGGGGGCGACTGGCAATGTTCTCGTGCGGGGAACGGCCCCCGACGTTGCGACGATGGAGAGTGTGCGTCTCGGCGAGATTCAGAATACGGCGATGACGCTTACGCCGTCGGAGTTTCTCGCGGTGCTGAAATCGTCGCTCCTGAGCGAGTTGCGTACGGCGGGCGTAGCGGTCAACGCCGAAGCGCCGGTGACGATCGAGATGGACATCGTCTACTACGAGGATCCGAACGCGTTGACTGGCGCCATTTCGCCGTTCCATCTCGGCGTTGTACACGTGACGCTCATGGGGACCGAGGGCAAGGACTTGGGCAAGCTCACGGTGGTTGGTGAGAGCAAGGCCTCGCGGACCGATCCTGCCGAGGTGGCCAAGGTGATGGCCAGGGAACTGGCCAAGTACCTCGCCGGGGGTAGGCAGGAAGACGGCAAGAAGGAGGCGGGCAAGAAGGAAGCCTCCAAGCCGGCAGACAGCGCCCAAGACGACAGCAAGCCGGAAGAGGGCACGTAGCGGTGAAGGCGTTCTATTCGTAGGCCAGAGCCGTCGCCGGGTCGAGTCGGGCGGCCCGGTAGCCGGGATAGAGGGCGCTGCCCACGCCGCCGACGATGCCGACGAACAGCGCCACGACGACCCATCGCCAGTTCAGGTCCACCGTCTGCAGCGGCAGCGTGTGTTCGAGGATGCGCTTCGTCAGGAACGCCAGGCCGATCCCGCCGAGTGTGCCGCCCGTGCACAGCAGCAGCGACTCCTCGACCGCCAGCCGGACGATGTAACGCCGCGTCGCGCCGAGCGAGCGGAGGATACCGATCTCGCGCGTGCGTTCGAGCACGAGTGTGTACATCGTCAGCAGAATGAACAGAAAACACACCACCAGGGCAAGCCCCGAAGCGATATTGATATACGTGTATACCTGCGAGAAACTTTCGTAGAGGATCTGGCGATAGCTGTCCTTGCGGACGACCTGGGCGCCGATGCCGTCCTCGATGGCGGCGGTGACGGCCGTCGCTGAGTCGGGGTCGGTCAACTGGACGAAGAACATCGTGGAGCGATGAATGCCCGTCGTCGCGATGTGCCGCAGCGTCTGGATCGGTGCGAAGACGCGGCCGACAACGCCGGTCTCGACGATGCCGACGATGGTGAAGGTGCGGCCGAGCATGGGGACGCGATCGTTGAGCGCGTAGCCGCCGACCTCCTGCAGCCGTCGGTCGATCACGATCTCGAGGCCGGCCTCGAGCAATTCGGCGGGCATCGCGTCGGTGTCATACGCGCCGTTGGCCGCCGCGCGTTCCTGCACCGCGTTGGCAAAAGTGTGCTCGGGGTCAAACAGCCGTCCTTCGAGCAGAGGGCGGTTCCCGAAAAGCGTCGCAGCGTCAGCGTGGTCCACGCCATAGATGCGCTGCTTCTGGCCGGCGAGATTGTCCGTCAGCCAGAACACCGGGATGATCCGTTTGACCGCTGGCTGGCCGTTGATGGCGGTTTCGCGGATCAGCTCTTCGTGGCCCTGGCCGAACGTGCCGCCACCCATGTAGATTGCGCTTTCGCCGCGAGGCAGCACGAGCAGTTCCGCCGGGACGGATTCCATGCGCTGGGCGACTTCATTCAGAGTCCCGTGCGACAGGCCGAGCATGACGACGAGCATCGCGATGCCGATCGAGACCGCCAACATGCACAGGACGCTTCGCAGTTTTCGGTGGAAGATATTGGCCAGGGGCAGGTAGCTCATGGTTCACTTTGTTTCGTTGTGGGCGTTGTGGTTGCACCGGCGATGCCGTCGACAATCGCCAGTATCTCTGTGAGGTCACGAATCACGCAGTCGGCCTCATCCGCGAAGGGCGGGGCTTCGCGCTCGCCGATCATCAGCGCGGTACGCGTTCCGGCGGCACGGCCGGCCTGGATGTCGAACAGAAAGTCACCGACAGTCAGCGTGCGGGCCGGCGAGACCCGCAGCACGCGGCAGATCACCTCGATCGGCTCGCCGGAGGGCTTGGTCACGCCGTCCTCGCGTGTGCGGATGAAATCGAACGCCAGGTCATGCTTGGCGAGCACGGTGTCCGTCGATCGCCGGCTGTTGCGGGTGAGCAGGCCGGTCCGAATCCCCCGCTGGCGCAGGCCTTCGAGCGTGGCGTGGGCTCCGTCGTGCAGCTCGCTCTGCTCGGCGGCTTCACGTTCGTGGCGTTCGAGCACCGCTTCGGCGGCGGCGCAGCGTTCAGGTGACATCTGCGCCATCGCCTCCAGCACCGGCTGTTTCGGCGGCAGCGCCAACTCGGCGCGGATCGCGTCGAAGTCCAGGCGTGGGCGTGTGATCGTCCCGTCAAGGTCGAAGATCACCGCCTTGATCGCGGCGGGGGCATCCAGGTTGCGGCGGGGCATGCACATCGCGTTCTTCGTACCGCGGCCGCACGGCGAAATCAAGCAGGGATCCGGATGGAGCGATGACAGAACGCCAAACGGGCCGACTTCGCAGAAACGCGCCTCGGTTTCTGCAAAGCCGGCCCGTAGTCTTCGTCTGCTTCTGCCTTCTGACTCCTCACCGATACAGCAGGTACTTGGCCCGTGCCTGGCGGAATGGCTCGATGCCTTCGCGCCACATCGCGAGGATGTCCGCGATCGGCGTGCCGTCGAGGAACGCCTTGCGGATGCGGTCGGTACCGCAGACCTTGTCGAACATGTTGTCGCGATTGGTGCCGAAGAGCGGGTGATCCGGATGTTTCTGCCGGACGATGTCCATCATGTGGAACTGGATTGCCGTCAACTCGACCGCCTTCGGGTCCGTAACATAGATCTGCACGCCTTGGCACTTTTCGTCTTTGAACTTGTAGTAGTAGACCTGGTAGGCCAGCGGCCGGAACAGCACGCCTGGCAGTCCGCGCGCGGAAAGATCCGCCGCCAGCGACTGCGCATCCAGCCATGGGGCACCGAACATGTGGAACGGCATCGTGTAGCCGACGCCTTCGTTGACGACGTGTAACTCGCCGAGAATGCCGGTAGCGGCGTACATCGCGGCGGTCGCGGCCGTCGGCACATGTGGCGACGTCATGACCCAGGGCAGGCCCGTGTCCTCGAACCACATGTCGCGCCGCCAGCCTTCCATCGGGATCACGTGCAGCTTGACCTTGCGGCCTTCGGCCAGCCAGCCTTCGCCGTTGATCATCTGGGCCAGCTCGCCGGGGGTCATGCCGTAAAGATACGGAATCGGGTAGCGGCCGACGCCGGACTGGAACTTCAGGTCGAGGATGTTGCCTTCAATCTTGTTGCCGCCGATCGGGTTGGGCCGATCGAGCACGACGAACTCGATATTGTTCTCGGCGGCGGCCTCCATCGCCCGGCCCATCGTGCTGATGTACGTGTACGAGCGGGCGCCGATGTCCTGCATGTCATAGACGAGTGCGTCGAGGCCGTCGAGCATCTCGGGCGTCGGCTTGGCGGTTTTGCCATAGAGCGAGAGCACCGGCAGGCCCGTCTTGGGGTCGGTGGTATCGATGACATTCTCGCCAGCGAAGATGTCACCGCGCAGGCCATGCTCGGGCCCGAAAAGCTTGACCAGCTTGCTCTCGGCCGCCTCGTGCAGGACATCGATATTCGATCGCAGATCCGACGTCACGCCGGTCGGATTCGAAATCAGGCCGATGCGTTTTCCGGCCAGCGGTGCGAATCCGCGTTCGACCCAGACTTCAAGGCCCAGCTTGACGCGGGGCTTCGCAGACGATTGTGCCAACACTGTGGACGGCAACACAGACAGCACGATGATCAGCATCCAGCGGGTCATGGGGCAACTCCTTTGTCAGGCGCAATGCTTACGCCGGTTGCGCTTCTCCTGCCACCTCAGGCGCACGCTCTTTTCGCCGCGCCAACAGGAAGCCGAACACGAACGCGGTGGTCGAGCCGATCGGCGTGAACCATGGCCACGCGACCGTGGTGTACTTGACCTTGCCGGTGACGGGATCCATGGTCGCGTCCAGGTAGCCGTAGTGATTGATCCACAGCATGATCGCCAGGCCGGTGATGAGAATCAGCGTCTGCGGCCAGTCCCGCACGAAAATCGTCAGGGCGCGACGGCGCATCTCGCTCCAATCGGTCAGCTCGGCAACCGCGAGTGCCTCCCGCATAAGCAGGACGACCCATGTGAACAGCAGGATGATCGCGCCGCCCCAACAGATGGGGTGCGTCCACGGGTCATGCCAGACAATCGAGAAGATCAGCAACACCGACAGCGGCGCCGACCAAATGAAGCCGCGGTCGTCGACCTTGACCCGGAAGAACGCAAGCGCGTACCCGGCCAGCAGCGCGCCGCCGGCATAGCCGGCCATCGACAGAGCGAGATTCAGAATCTCGGGAAACTTGTCCGACGCGGCATGGGCAACCTGGGCCATCATGCAAAGTGCCAAGCCCCACACAACGACCAGGATGCGGGAGATCGAAACCATCCGGCGATCTTCCACGGCTTGCGGCAGTGCGGCATCGCCCAGGGCGGCCTGCCGTCGCTGGCGCCAGGGCAGGTAGAATGCGGACAGCGTCGTCTGACTGTACGCCGCGATGACCGCGACGAGCGTGGACAGGGCCGCGGCGAAGATGCCGGCGAACACAAGGCCGCGCATGCCCACCGGCAGCACCTCGAGGACAAAGACCGGCAGAATCCGGTCCCGTTTCGCGGCAACAAGCTCCGCGGCCTCGCCGGCGAGCGGGAAGTATTTGTAATACGTAAAGAGGCCGACACCGACAAAGGCCATGGTGAGCGTGATGAACTGGCCGAAACAACAGAAGAGCACGGCCCGGCGAGCCTGCTTGACACCTTTGCAGCAAAAGATGCGCTGCACCATCATCTGGTCAGTGCCGTATGCGCCGAGTCCGCCCCAGACACTCGCGATCAGCGCGGTCCACATTGTGTATTGACGGGCAGGGCTCATATCGAAGTCGAAGAAGGTGAATCGTCCCCAGGAGCCGCTGCCTTCCGCGTGATAGCCTTCCCTGAACAGAGTTGCGACGCCCTCGAAGAATGTGCCCGGCAGATGGATCACGATGGCGATCAGCGCGGCGATGGCGCCGAACATGAAGACCAGGAACAGCATCAGGTCGGTCCAGATGATTGTCGAGACGCCGCCGATCCACGCCCACAGGATGGCGATGACGCCAATCGTGTAGATGCACCAGATTTGGGTATCGATACCTGTTTGATCGGCCAACGTGCCGAAGAAAGATTTGCCAATGATAATATCGAGAATGAAGGCGGTCAGGTAGACGCGGGCCCCCTGCGCCAGAGCCCCGCCGAGCACAAACAGGCAGGTGGTCACCGTGCGCGCCCGGGTGCCAATCTCGTTGGCCATATAGTCGTACGGGCTGTAGATCTCGCGCCGGTAATACGTCGGCACCATGACGAAGGCGACGACGATCCGGGCCAGGACCGAGCCGAACAGACCGAGCTGGAGATACTTGAAGTTGCCTTCCAGCCCGCCGCCGAAAACGATGGCCGGCACGCCGACGAACGTGACGGCGCTGATCTCCGTAGCGATGGTCGAGATGCTGACCGCCAGCCAGGGCAGCTTCCGCCCGCCAAGGAAGAAGTCGCGGATCGTGGCCGGTTTGCCTGTCATCACGGCGCCGATGGCCGTCGTCAGGGCAAGATAGCCGAACAATACGCCCCAATCCCAGATTGTGAAGTTCCAGGCGAGGCTTTCTGCCAGGATGGTCATGGGCTCGGTGCTCCGGGAAGGAGGAGGGGGGGTAACGGCGTGACCCGCGCCACGCGCCGACGTCCGCGGCGCGGCCCGGAGAGGCCGCGCCGCGAGACATCCCGGTATCCGCTTGCGCGGATTGAGCTTCTACAGATGCTTGGCGATGAACTCAGCGGCGTCGGTGACCGTCTCGACGGCGAGGGCGGCGTCCTGGTCCATGTCGATGCCAAACTCTTCCTCGAACGCCGCCACCAACTCCACGCTTTGCACGGATTCGGCGCCGAGGTCGAACACGAAGTTCGAGTTGTTTTCGATCGTGCTCGGGTCCAGGCTCAGTACGCGGGCGGTAACCTTCTTGACCCGCTCGATGACTTCTGCGTTTGCCATGAATGCAGTCTCCATGTCTGGCCGCCTGCGGCCCCAATGCCGGGCGGTCTGGTGAGTTTAGCGATTCTCCAGCCGAATGCGAACGTCGGCCACATGACAGCCTTCGCCCGTCGGGTGTACGATAAGCGGATTGATATCCATTTCTGCGATACGGTCAAAGTCCCGGGCCAGCAGCGAGAGCCGCTGCAGGGCGTTCTCGATGGCCGGGATGTCGCTCGGGGCTTCGCCGCGGAGCCCGCGGAGTACCGCCGACGTCCGCAGGTTGTTGATCATGCGGCCGGCAGTGGCCTGGCTGATCGGCACCATGCGGAACGTGACGTCCTTGAACGCCTCGACGTAAATACCGCCGAGGCCGAACATGATCACGTGCCCGAAGACGTGGTCGCGGCTGACGCCAAGAATGACCTCCTTGCCCGCCGGGATCATCTTGCGGACGAGGATGCCGTGGATATCCTCTGCGGTCACATGCTTGAGCACGTTGTCGCGCATCGCCGTGTAGGCCTTGCGGACTTCGTCGGCGGACTTCAGATTCAGCATGACGCCCTTCATCTCGAACTTATGGATGATCTTGGGAGCCACGATCCGCAGTACGACCGGGTACCCGATGCGATCGGCAATCGCAACCGCCTCGTCGGCCGACTTGCTCAGTTCGAACGGCATGAGCGGGAAGCCGTACGCATCGAGCACCTTCAGGGCGTCTACCTCGGTCAGGTACCCTTCGGGCGCCTTGTTGATGACCGCTGCGGCCTGATCCTTCTTAACCGTGAACTCGGCGACGGCCGTGCGCTTGCGGTCGCGCCACGTGCGATATTGGACGGCATCTTCCATGGCGTCGGCCGCCCATTCCGGCAGGATGTAATGGGGAACTCCGTGCCGTTGGAGGATCTCGATGCCGGCCGAGACGTCCTTGGTGCCCATGAACGAGGCGACGAGCGTCTTCTTCTTGTCAGCGTGCCTGGCGTGCACGTCGCAGACCGCCTGGGCGATCCCCGTGATGTTTGTCATCGACTGTGGCGTCAGGATGACTAGCACCTGATCGACCGCGTCATCGTTGAACACGGCTTCCATCGCGGCGACGTACCGGTCGTCGCGCGCGTCGCCAATCACGTCGATCGGGTTCTTCATGTTCGCCGCCGCCGGCAGGGCCTTTTTCAGGGCTGCCGTCGTGGCGCTGGAGAACTTGGCCAGTTCCAGACCGCGTTCGATGGCCGCATCCGTGGCCATGACGCCCGGACCGCCGGCGTTCGTGACGATCGCAATCCGGTTGGTTCGCGGAAGCGGTTGATAGGCAAGGAGTTGTGCCGTGTTGAACATTTCTTCGAGCGACATCATGCGAATGATGCCGGCCTGCTCGAACACGCCGTCACAGACGACGTCCGAGGCGGCCAACGAGCCGGTGTGTGACTGGGCAGCCGCGGCGCCGGCCGCGGTCCGCCCCCCCTTGATGGCCAGGATCGGTTTGGGGTTAGTGCTGGCCGCGGTAATGTGCTGCGCGACCTCGACGAGTTCGCGGCCGCGGCGGATTTCTTCGAGATACATCAGGATGACGGATGTCTGTGGGTCGTCTGCGAGGTATCGCAGCATATCGACGTCATCGACGTCGGCCTTGTTGCCAAGGCTGACGAACTTCGAGAAGCCGATGCCCTTGCCCTGGGCGTAGTCGAGCACCGCTGTACACAGCGCACCGCTCTGCGACAGAAACGCGATGTTTCCCGCCGCCGGCATCGCGCGGGCGAAGCTCGCGTTCAGGCGGACGTCCGGTTCGGTATTGATGGCGCCAAGGCAGTTTGGCCCGATCAGCCGCATGCCGTACTTGGCCACGATGGATTTGACGTGTTCCTCGCGGGCAATCCCCGCTTCGCCGACTTCACGGAAACCGGCGGAGATGATGATCACGCCCTTGATGCCCTTCTCGCCACACTGCTCGAGCGCTTTCTCGCATACCCGACCCGGGAAGACCAGCACGGCGAGATCCACCTCGTCGGGAATGTCGAGCACATAGTCATAGGCGCGAACGCCGGCGATGTGTCGCTTGCGGGGGGCCACCGGATAGACGGTCCCCTGAAATCGTGAACTCAGAAGATTCACAAAGATGTCGTGCGGGACCGTTTCGGGCGTGTTGGTCACGCCGAGAACGGCGATCGACTTGGGTCGGAAAATCCGATCCAGGCCTTCCTGGAGGGACAGCGCGGAAGCGCCACTTGCGGATCCTTTGTCAGCCATGGTCTCAGTCATGCTCCTGCAATAGGGAACCAGGGAAATCAGCCAAAGTCCAAACCCGATAGGATACCACAGATTATATAATTTTCAACCTGGCACAAGTTCTTGAGGGACAAGCAGATGCGGTTGTCTGGCCCCGGTCGGCGCGGTATGGTGTCGCGAATGCCCGCCGGCCTGGATTTCTCAGCGGCCACGTCCCGTCAGGGTGTTAAGCGGTGCTCAGGCTCCCGCTCGTTGGGACGGTGACCGGGCGTGGCGGGGCGTTTTGCGTGGATCACGCCGCGTATTTCCAGTTCCGCGGCCGTTGGAGTGTGTGACGTGCAGAAGCTTTCGATCACTGAGATCCCGAACGAACTGACGACGGATATCGACGTGGCCTCGCCGGTCGGCATTGTGCGACTGTTGCGGGCCGCAGACGCGCAGATCTACAACGGCTACCGCGATCACCTGGCACTCTGTGACGATGAGATCGTCGTGAAGATCGTTCAGGTGGTGGAGTGGGCCGCGCCAGTGCTGGGGCGTGAGGATTCGGTGGTGGTCATTTCCGGTGCCGGCACGAGCGGGCGGCTCGCGATGTTTGTCGCGCGGGCGTTCAACCGTTTTCTTGTCAGCCGAAAACGCGCGCCAAACGTTCGCTATTTGATCGCCGGCAGCAATCTCGCGCTGATCAAGGCGCAGGAGGGCGCTGAAGACGATCCCAACAAGGCAATCGACGACATTGAACCG
>JAFGKA010000525.1 GCA_016928855.1 Phycisphaerae bacterium | reverse complement strand
CCGCATCGTGGTCACGAGCGACAATCCGCGGACGGAGGATCCGGCGGACATCATCGAGGAGATCCTGGAGGGGTTCTCCGCGGCGGCGAGGGACAAGGTGCTCGTGCAGTCGGACCGGGCGCGGGCGATTCGCGAGGCGATCCTGGCCGCCGAGCCCGGCGATGTCGTCCTGCTGGCCGGCAAGGGACATGAGACGTATCAGGAGATCGACGGTCTCCGTTCCCATTTCGACGATGCGGAGGTGGCGGCTCAGGTGCTGGCCGACGTGGCCGGCGTCGCCGACTGTGCAGGAGAGGTGCGGCGCGCATGATTCCGCTGATGTTGGACGAGATTGCCGAAGCGATCGGCGCCGAGGTGGCGGGCGACGATGCGAGCCAGACGAAGCGGCCGCAGTGCAGCGCGACGGGTGTCAGCATCGACTCGCGCCGGGTGCGGTGCGGTGATCTGTTTGTCGCCATTGCCGGCGAGAATCACGACGGCCATGCGTTCGTGGCTGCCGCGATCCAGGCCGGGGCCGTCGCGGCCGTCGTCCAGCAGGGCTATGTGCGCCCGGCCGATCTGGATTCGCATGCGATACTGCTCGTGGTCGACGATCCCGTCGTGTCATTGGGGCGGCTCGGCCGGTTTCACCGGCGGCAACTGGCGGCGGACGTGATCGGCGTGACTGGCAGCAACGGCAAGACGACTACACGAGACATGATCACGCACGTGCTGCGTGATCGTTGGCGCGGCCGCTGCGCGGTCAAGAGCTTCAACAACGAGATTGGCGTGCCCCTGACGCTGCTGTCGGCGGAGGCGAGCGACGAGTTCCTCGTCGTCGAACTCGGCACGAACGCGCCCGGCGAGATTGATACGCTCGCGCGGCTGGCCATGCCGGAGATTGCCGTCGTGACCGGCGTGGCGCCGGCGCACCTCGAGCGACTGGGCAATATCGAGGGCGTGGTCCGGGAGAAGCTTTCACTCTTGAAGCATGTTCGCGCGGGCGGCTGCGCGATCGTGAACACGGACCACGAACTCGTGCGCGAGCATCTGGCGCACATGATGCGCCCGGCGAAGGGAGTCGCCGCACTGCCGAAAGACGTGAAGGTGATCACGTTTGGCCGGCATGCCGACGCGGACCTGCGGCTGACCGCCGTGCGCACAGTGGGCGCCGGGCCTGGCGCGCCCGACAACGGGCGGTCGTTGCCGTCGCTCGAGTTTGAGGTCAACGGGAAATTCACGTATCGCCTCGGGGTGCTCGGCGCGCACAACGCGATGAATGCGCTGGCGGCCATCGCCGTCGGGCGACGTTTCGGGCTTGACGACGCGGCCATCGCCGAGCGGCTGGATCCAGCCAACGGCTTCGTGCTGCCGTCGATGCGGCTGGAGCACCGGCGAGGCGGGCCGGACGGTCGGATCGACGTGATCGTCGATGTGTACAACGCGAACCCCGCCAGTGTGGCCGCGGCGATCGATGTGCTTTCCACGTTCCCGTGTGTGGCGCCGGGCCGGCGCGTGCTGGTGCTGGGTGACATGCGAGAGCTGGGTTCGCACGCCGATTCGCTTCATCAGGATGTCGCGCGTCGGGCGGCCGAGGGCGGTGTGGACGTGATGCTGGCGGTCGGCGCGCATGCCGATCGAATGGCGACAGCGGTGCGGGCGTGGCAGCGGGACGGCGTGCCCCGCCGGGCGATGGATGTGCACACGGTCGCAGATGCCGAGGCGGCCGCTGGAATGATGACGGGGCTGTGCCGGTCGGGCGATGTGGTGTTGGTCAAGGGCTCACGGTTGCTGGCGCTGGAGCGGGTGGCGGAGGCCCTGATGCTTCAGCCGCACTGACGAACAGGAATGCCCGGCTGCCGGGCTTTGTCGAGAGTAGACCGAACGTGCTGTACCTTCTGCTGGATTATTGGCTTTCCGACTCCGGTCATACAGGCAACGCGTATGAAAGCGTGCTGTTGCGCGCGGCGTGCGCGATCCTGTTCAGCTTCGTGATTGTCTGGTGGTTTGCCCCCGCCATGATTCGCGGCCTGATGCGCCTCAAACTGCGTGACGTGCCCGAGTTCGATCATGAGGCGCTCAACGAGATGACGCGGGATAACGCCAACACGCCGACGATGGGTGGTGTGCTGATTCTCGCGGCCATCCTCGCCTCGGTACTCTTGTTAGCCGACTTGTACAACTACTACATCATTCTTGGGATGTTCTGTCTGCTCTGGCTCGGGGTGCTCGGTGCGGTGGACGACTGGCTCAAGCTGACAGCGAAGCGCCGCGGCGGCGGTCGCGACGGGCTGAAAATGTACGAGAAGCTCCTGTTCCAGATCGGCCTCGGCGTGCTGCTCGGCTTTTTCATCTATTCGTACGGAGCGGCGACCGCGGATCGGCATGCGACCATCGCGGCGCCCACCGGTCTGGGCGACTCGATGGCCGTGCAGCTCGAAGCGTTTCGGGTGCTCGCCGTGCCGTTCTACAAGCACGGCGTGTTCCTGAGCATCCCGATGTTCATGGTGATCACCGTGCTGGTGACCGCCGGGACGAGCAACGCGGTCAATCTGACCGACGGCATGGACGGGCTGGCCGCCGGCTGTGTGGCACTGTGTTCGTTCGTGTTCGTCGTTCTCGCGGTGATCGTCGGCGACGTGGCCCAAGCGACCCGGCTCCTGCTGCCGGCGGTGCCCGCCGCGGGCGAACTCGGCGTGCTTTGCGGCGCCATGGTCGGTTCGTGCCTGGGCTTCCTCTGGTACAACTGCCACCCGGCATCGGTCTTCATGGGTGATACGGGCTCGCTGCCGCTGGGCGGCGTCATTGGCTATGTGGCCATTGTGACGCGGCAGGAGTTGATCCTGTTCATCGTCGGCGGTGTCTTCGTGATTGAGGCGGTGTCGGTCATCCTGCAGGTTGGGTACTTCAAGCTGACCGGCGGCAAGCGGATCTTCCGTGTGGCACCGATTCATCATCATTTTCACCTGAAGGGCTGGACGGAGACCCAGACGGTGACGCGGTTCTGGTTGATCTCGGCCCTGTTCGCCGCGTTCGCGCTGGCGACGATCAAGCTGCGGTGAGGCGCGGCGGCGAGCCGGCGGGGGCCGGCGCGGTACAGCGAAGGGAAGCGCTGATGCGAGCGGATTCAATCGAGTTTCCGATGACCGGCGCGGCGATGCCCGTTCCGGCGTTGCGTGTCCGAGGTCGGACCCACGCTTCGATTCTCGTCGGCATTGCGGCGGCGCTGATGACGATCGGTCTGCTGATGACCTTCTCGGCGTCGGCAAGCCTGGCGCCGCCGGATCCGAACCGGCCGATCTGGGCCGCGCCGACGATGCGGCAATTCATTTTCATCCTTCTCGGGCTGATCGTGATGATCGCCGTGTCGCACGCGCCGTATCGGATCTGGCGGTGGCGGCCCGGGCGCCGGCTTCAGCCGGCCATGCTGCTGTTCGTCCTGGCGTTGATTCTGCTCGGCTGCGTGTTCGTACCCGGCGTCGGCGTCGTCAAGAACGGTGCCCGCCGCTGGATTCAGTTTGGCCCGGCCCAGTACGGCATCGGCTTCCAGCCGTCCGAGTTGATGAAGCTGGCGATGGTGATTCTGCTGGCGGCGTGGTTCACGTCGCGGCGTTCGGCGCCGCCGCTGGCCGCCCGGCTCAAGACGGGCGTCTGGCCCGCGTGCCTGGTTATCACGCTGGCGGCCGGTGCGGTCGGCATCGAGGACTTCGGTACGGCCGCTCTGCTCGCGGCGATTGGCGGGATGATGTTCCTCGCAGCCGGCGGGCGGATCGGGGACGTGCTCATGCTTGCGGTGCCGGCCGGGTTTGGCCTCTGGCAACTGCTCATCAGCAAACCGTACCGCATCGAGCGGCTGACCGCGTTCACACGCATCTGGGAAGATCCGCTGGGCAAGGGCTATCACCAGGTCCAGTCGTTGTGCACAATCGCCAGCGGTGGCTGGTGGGGCCGCGGCATCGGCGAGGGGATTCAGAAATACGGCTATCTGCCCGAGAGCCGCACCGATTCGATTTTCGCGGTCGTGTGCGAGGAACTCGGGATGCCCGGTGCCGTTCTGGTCATCGCCCTGTTCCTGGCGCTGCTGTGGATGGGCCGCCGCGTCATGCTGGCGTGTCCCGATCGGTTCGGGCAACTGGTGGCGCTCGGGATCACGCTGATGCTGGGGATGCAGGCCGCGATGAATATCGCGGTCGTGACGGTCTCCGTGCCGACGAAGGGTATCGCGTTGCCCTTCGTGTCGGCCGGCGGATCCGGCGTGGTGCTTCTCGGTGTCATGGTCGGGGTGCTGGCCAACATCGCCCGCAACGGCGTGTTCGACGAAGCGCCGGGAACGGATCGCTCCTCATGAGCCCGTCGGCCGCTGATCGCCCATGGTTCGTGTTTGCCGGCGGCGGGACGGGCGGCCATCTCTATCCGGCCCTGGCCATTGCGAGCGAACTTCGCACCCTTCGGCCGGATGTCCGCGTGAGCTTCTTCTGCACCGACCGGCCGATCGACCGACGGATTCTCGATGCCGCCGGCTTCGAATCGCTGCCGCAGACCGTGCGTCCCTTCTCGACGCGGCCCTGGCGATGGCCGGGGTTTCTCACGGCGTGGCGCGGGGCGATTCGGCGCTGTGTCGCGGAGTTTCGCACGATGCGACCGGCTGTGGTGATCGGCGGTGGTGGCTACGGTTCGGATCCGCCCGTTCGTGCGGCGATGCGGCTTGGGATCCCGACGGCGATTCTCAACCCGGATCTGGTCCCCGGGCGCGCGAACCGCGCGCTGGCTCAGCGCGTCGATCGTGTCTTCGCGCAGTGGGCAGGCACGCAACGTTATCTCGGTGATGTGCCTGGTTTCCGCGCGTGGGGCTGTCCCGTGCGACCCGCGTTCGGCAGGGCGGATCGCGCCGACGGCGTGCGACGGTTCGGGCTGGACCCCGATCGCCGCAGCCTCCTGGTGACCGGAGCCTCGCAAGGGGCACGGACGATCAACGAAGCCATGATCGCTCTGGCGCCGCGGCTGGCTGAGGTGGACGGATGGCAGGTGCTGCACTTGGCCGGCTCGGCGGATGTCGATCGCGTTCGGATCGCCTACGCAGCCGCCGGGATGGCGGCCGAAGTGCTGTCGTTCACCGACCATATGGCCGAGGCCATGGTCGCGGCGGATCTGGCCGTCTCACGGGCGGGGGCCTCGACGCTTGCGGAGCTGACCGCGGCCGCGCTGCCGTCGGTTCTCTTGCCATATCCCTTCCATCGCGACCAGCATCAGCTTCACAACGCCGAGGTCCTGCGGGATGCGGGTGCGGCGGTGATCGTGCCGGATCGGATCGATGTGGTCGCGAACGCGCCGGCGCTGGCCGACGCGCTGCTGGGCCTGATGGCCGAGCCCGACCGGCTGGCGGCGATGGCGACGGCGGCACGGAACCTGGCGCGCCCCTGTGCGGCGTTTGATCTGGCGACGGAATTGCTCGTGCTCGCCGGGCTCGAAAACCCTGTGAAATCCTTCCACGGTCCCGGTTCAAGGAAAAGCGCAAATACAGCCTATACCGCACCTTGAGCGGTTCAAGGAAATCGACGCTTTGGCCCGATAGAACAATAGGTCTTCAGAGCGAGCGAGGGACGGCGCGCGCTTG
>JAFGKA010000524.1 GCA_016928855.1 Phycisphaerae bacterium | reverse complement strand
GATCGGACACTATTAGGGTGAAGGATTCGAATCCGTCGTGATGTGTACGAGGTAGCCATGGACCACACGGACCGTCAGACCATCCAGCAGTGCCTCAACGGCCATCCCGAGGCCTTTCGGGACATGGTGCGGCGATACCAGGGAGTCCTGACCGCCCATCTGGCCGGTGCCCTGGGCCGCCGGCAGGAAGCTGAAGAGGCGGCCCAGGAAACGTTCGTCCGGGCGTATTTCGGCCTCGGGCGGCTAAAGGAGCCCGATCGGTTTCTTGCCTGGCTGCTGGGAATCGCGGACCGCGTCGCTTACGAGTCGGCCCGCAGGCGGACCCGTGAGCGGGAACTCGCCCGCGTCTGGGCCGAGGCCCGGCCGGCCGATGAGATCTCCGATGACCTCGCGCTGGAGCAGGCCGTCCACAAGCTGCCTGGCCCTTACCGCGATGTGGTCCTGCTTCGCTACTACGGCCAGCGGTCCTGCAAGGAAGTGGCGCAGGATCTGGGCGTCCCCCTCGGGACGGTGACCAAGCAGCTTTCGCGGGCGTATGCTCTGCTGCGGGAGTCACTTGACGTGCAAGCAAACCGGTCTGCACGATCGGAGGAACGATCATGAATTGCGAACAACTTCGAGCCCTGCTCGTGGAATATGTGGAAGAGGAACTCGCCCCGGATGACCGGGCGAAAATCGACGCCCACCTGACCGAGTGTTCGGCCTGCCAACGCGAAGTCGAGGCGCATCGGCGCCTCCACGACCGCCTCCTTGCCGACGGACTCGCGCTGCGTGGCAGTCAACTCGAGGATCGCGTTGTGGATCGGATTCTCCGTGAGCAGACCCACACACTCAGGAGATTCGACATGAGAAATCGATGGATACGGGCAAGTCTGGGCTTCGTGGCCGTCGCGGCGGCCGTGGCGGTCGCGTTCACGATTCCCTGGTCGGGCCAGCGGGGCAGCATCGCGTCGGCCGCCGAGGTCATGCGCCAGGGCATTGCCGCCCTGGCGGACATTCACGCGGTCTATCTGCGACTTAACGTGCGTACGGTCGGCCATGACAACTTCGAGTTTATCGGGCTCGACTACGACTTCGTCGAGAACGAGATGTGGAAGCGCTTTGACGAGCCCACGTGCTGGCGGGCGGAGAAGCCTGGTCGCGTCCTGGTCATGGACGGCACGGCTACGACCGGCCTGATCCGCCCGAATCACGCGTTCCGTCAAGGCGCCATACCGAGTTCCCATTTCGCGTGGATTGGCGAACTGATGGATGTCGGCAACGTCCTCGAGACCGAGCTTGGGCGGGCCGAGGGCCAGGGCTCGACGCTGACCGTCCGCGAGGAGACCGGCGCCGATGGCAAGGCCAAACTGGTCGTCACCGTCGAGGCGGCTGCTCAGGGCGATTTCACCAACGACTGGCTGAAGAACAAATCGGTCAGCGCATCGGACAACCGGCGCGTCTATCGCTTCGACGCCGCCACGCAATTGCTCGAGGACCTCGAAGTGTTCGTCAAGACCGACGCGGGCGAGGTAATGGTGCTCGAAACGCTCGAGATCGACTACAACCCCGCGCTGGATCCGGGGCTGTTCACGCTCGAGCTGCCTGACAACGTCGTCTGGCATGAAGAGGCAGGCGTCTTGGCGGACAACGACCGCTACGCGGCCATGGGCCCGGGCGAAGTCGCCCGGGCGTTCTTCGAAGCGTGCGGCGCCGGGAACTGGGACGAGGTCCTGAAGTTCTTCCCGGTCTCCGAGGTCGACGAGCGGGTCCGCAGCTATCTCGGCGGCCTCAAGATCGTGTCCCTCGGCGAGCCGTTCAAATCCGGCCGCTATCCCGGCTGGTTCGTCCCATACGAAATCCGTCTGCAGAACGGCGAGGTGCACAAGCACAACCTCGCGGTCCGCAACGACAACCCGGCCGGCCGCTACGTGATCGACGGCGGCATCTGAGCCGACAACTCACCCAAACCGCACAGGCCCGTTCTCCATGAGCGGGCCTGTGCTGTTGGTGCGCCAAGCACAGTACGCATCTCCGAGGGGTACGTCTGCCGCGAGGCATAATGGCCGCCGTCGCGAGGCGAAGCCAAGGGTGTCCATCGTGGCGCGGAATCCAGAGGAAGCAGGAGGTGAAGCCCGGCTTGCCGGCGCGGGAAGGGCAAGCGACGGCGTCGCCTCTTGCATCAGGCCCCGATTCGCCGATGATGGTTGGCTATGAAACGAGGAATGCTGCTTGCGATGGGGGTTCTGGTCGTTGTCGGCGGCGTGGCGGGGGCGGCTTCGACACAGCCGGCCACGGCCCCGACGTCGGCGCCGACGACACAGCCGATCCGGCTGCTCGACGCGGAGATGGCGCAGCGCTTTGAGAAGCTTGGCTCGCTGCGGGACGACCCGGGCGAGCAGCGCGAGGCAGCCCGTCGCCGCCGGCTGATCCGTGAGCGTCTCGGCGCCGAAACCGACGTCAGTGAGCGCATCGTCCTGACGCTGGGCTGGGCCAACTGGGAACTCGCTGAGGCGGCCGCCCCGGCCGCGACCCGCTGGTTGCTGGGCATGCGCACGCGGGACGATCTTGAACGCTTCGGCGCCGCCGCCGAAGCCGCCCGCGAAGCGCTCGACGCGGCGAAGCGCGACTTTGAATTCCTGACCGACTCACCTGAGCGCGCGGTCCAGCGGCAACACCGGCGGTGGAAGCAGACCCTGGAGCGCCTCCGTACGTTCGCCGACGCCTGTGCCGCGCTGGCTGGGTCGGCACCGGCGGGAGCGTCCGATCTCGAAGTCGCCCAGGAGGCGTGCCGCGTCGCGGCGATCGAACTGGCCGTGCTGCGGGAGGATGAGGACGCCGACACCGCGGCGGCCGCACGACTGTGGCAGGCGCTGCTGCTCGAAGCCGGCGGACGGGCCGACCGGGCGCTGGATACGCTCGACTTTGCGCTGGTGGCGCCGGACCACTTGCCGTACGATTTCTTCCTTCGGTTGCTCCGCTGCAGTCTGCTCCTCGACCGCGGCTCGTACCTGCTCGCGACGGCGCTGACGTACCGCGTCGAGGCCGAGTGCGACCGGTGGTTCGGCGCCGGCACACCAGCGGGCGTCCGAGCGCTGGCGGCCGTTCGCGTCGTGCGGCTCAAGTGCCTCTGGCGGTGGGCGGACGCGCTGCGGGCCGATGAGCCGGAACTGGCCGATCGGCAGCTTGAAAAGGCCGACGCCCTCCGCGCGGAGCACTTCCCGTCCGACGGCCTGGCGCCGATCTACCGTCTCGATCGGGCGGTGCCGATCTTCGTGGAGCTGCCCGATCTCAGCAGCCCAGCGGCGACCCGACCGACGACCAGCACGGCCCCGGCCGCGTCGGCACCGTCCGACGAACCGGTTGACCCGGTCGAAGGCGTCGTGCCGCCGACGGCGGATATCGAGTAGCGCCGACTATCGGACGCGGGTGTGACAAACCGCGACGAATTCCTGTATCTTCTTTGTTTTTAGTTACTTATAATACGGGGCCTCTTATTGACCCGGACAGGCGCGCGTGGCTAGAATTCGGGTGCAGGACGCGCGGTTTGGTGGCCGGGGTGCAGTAGTGCATAGGTCGCCGAACGGTTTGAGCCGGCGCGGAAGATGGAGAGCGCATTCATTTCGACGATCAACCCACATTGTGGAGGGCCTCTGATGGCCAAGCGGAAAGTGGCAATGGGTCTTGTCCTTCTGTTCGGTCTGGCGGCGGCGGCCGGCGCTGCCACCGTCACGTACGATCTCGTTCCGGTGGCTGACCCGGCCGTGCGGACGATTACCGTGGCGCCGGGTGCTGGTGTGCAGGTGCAGCTTACAGTCCTGCTCGAGCCGGAAGGCTCGCCGACCAACGGTCTCGCGAACGTGACGGTCAATCTGTATACCGATCTTGGTATCGCCCAGACGCCGTTGACGCTCGATCCTGGCTTCACCGCCGTCTTTCCGTTGTTCGCGAACGGTGGCACGGTCGAGAATGATGACCTGACGCAGATCGGCGGTTTTCAGAATCTCGGCGGCACTCCGACCACGGGGATTGGGATCGGCACGCCGCTGGTTGTCGGCACGATGACGCTCAAGACACCGGCCACGCCCGGCGCGTACCAAGCTGCCCTGAATGTCGGGGCCACGATGACCGTACTCAATTCCAGTCCGCCGCCCACGTACATTGAGGCGAATGCCGTTGCAGGCACGCCGCTGACGATCACGGTCGCCGCTTCGGGCGGTGGTGGTGGTGGCGGGGGTACCGTCGAGAATCAGGCTCCGACCGCCGTTGCGGATGCCAATCCGAAGGAGGGCCAGGCGCCGTTGAACGTAAGTTTCGTCGGCACGGGCTCGTCGGACCCGGATGGCGACCAGTTGAGCTACAGTTGGGACTTTGGTGATGGTACGAACGGCACGGGCGCGACGAGCACCTATCAATATGCCGAAGCGGGAACCTATACGGCCACGCTGACTGTCGATGACGCTCGCGGCGGTACCGACACGAGCGATGCCATTACGATCACGGTGACGGCGGCGCCGCTGCCTCCCGACGACGACGGTAATGGCGGTGACGATGGCGGTAGCGACGGCGATGGCAGTCAGGACGGCGATGGGACTGGCGACATCGACGACCCGGAGCCGGGTGCGGACGGTGACGACGTCATCAGCCCGCCGCCGGCGGTTCTGCCATGTGGCGCCGGCATCGTCGAGACGGCGATGCTGACGTTCGCGGGTCTGTTCCTGATCCAGAGCGGCCGGCGACGGTATTGAGCCGCTTGGTGCAAGGTTGAATGATGGACGGGCCGTCCACGCGGGCGGCCCGTTTTGTTGGGTTCACGCCGCCAGGGGGGCCAAGGCGGTCCAGCAGACGGCGGCGAGGGCTGCGGCGACGGTGGCCGGCGGGATCTGCGTCCGCACGTGGTCCATCAGATCGCAGCCGGTGCACATGGCGCTGAGCACGGTCGTGTCGGAGATGGGGGAACACTGGTCGCCATAGACGCTGCCGCCGAGCACCGCGGAGAAGCAGAGCATCATGAAGAACTGCGGGTGCGCCATGCCGTGGGACTGGGCCACCGCCCAGGCCAGCGGCATCGCCAGCGGCAGCGCCACCGCGAACGTGCCCCAGCTTGTGCCGGTGGAGAAGGCAATGATCATCGCCAGCGCCTGGAGCATGGCGGGCAGGAGCCAGTAGGGTATCCGCTCGCCCAGCAGCTCGACCAGATAGAGGCCGCCGCCGGCCTCGCGGCTGATCGCACCGATCGTTACGGCCAGGAGCAGGATCACCGACGCCAGCACCACACCCTTGAGGCCGTCGACGTAGCCTTCCATCAGGTCCTTGAGTCGCATGCCGCCAGCGGTCGCCATGAGGATGGCTACGAGGACCGCCGCCCCGAATGCCCACGTGACCTTCGGGGCGCCGTCGAGCACAAAGGTTCCCACGGCGACCGTGATCAGCGCGGCCAGCGGCACCACGAAATCGCGGGCGTGCGGTTGATAGCCGGTCGGCACCCGACTGGTTTCAAGCTCGGCTGAGCCCAGCGGCTCGGCATCCGGGGCGTCGAGTTGCCCGGTGGTCCGCGCCCGTTTGATCGCCGCACGCATTCGCGAGCCGAGGAACGGCGCCCGATCGAGGCTCAACAGCAGCGTCGAAGTCACCGCGAACCACGAGTAGAAGCTCAGCGGGACGCAGGCGAAAAAGAACGTGAGCCGTTTGCCTTCCGTGGCGAGCCAGGGCACGCCGGCGACGAAGATGAATGCCTGCACATAGAGTGGCCAGGCATTGAACGCCAGCAGCAGGGCGATCGGCGAGGCCGTCGAGTCCACGATGTAGGAGAGCTCCTCGTGGCTGATATGCTCCCGGTCCGCCACTGGCTTGGCCGTTGTCCCCGTGAGCACCGCGCTGAGCGAGCCGCCCTGAAAGAACACCACGCCCAGCAGCCAGGCGACGAATTTGGCTGACCGCGGTCCGGTGACGAACCGGCGCGTCATCAGTTCGGCGAACGCCTGGGATGCGCCCGTTCGCGACCAGATGCCCATGAGCCCGCCCAGAAGCCAGAGGTACAGGACGAGCACCGTGGCCGCTTCGCGCGTAGCCAGTCGTGGGATGAGCATGGCGTCGGTCAGGTCGAACTGTCCCAGGAGGAACGTCCCGACCACGGCCCCGCCGAAAAGCGACGGCAACGGCTCGCGCGTCATCCAGCACAGGCCGATGGCCACCACCGCTGGCAGCAGCGACCAGTACCGCCAATGCCGCTGAGCAAGCAACTGGTAGTAGACCCGCTCTGATCTTCCTGCGATCTCGACATCCTCGTACGCCAGCTCCTCCAGAATTTCGGGAGCCTGGCCCGCCTCGCCGAGCCGATGCACCCGCTCGGGATTCAGGCTGGCTTCGGCCAACGGGCGCAGGCTGTCGATGTACCACGTCCGGCCGTCGTACAGAAAGGAGCGGCGAGCGTCCGCGTCTTCCTGCACGTCCTGCGCCGTGATGTCCAGGCTGATCTGTGCCACCGTCCAGGTAGCTGGTACGTACCGTCCCACCCAGAACGCCGCGATCAGCCCGGCTGCGAAGAGCCACAGCGCCGGCTGCCGCGCCATGCGACACGAAATCGGCACCATCCTCAGCCCTCCCTGCTCGCGTGGAATCGGCTTCAAACTCAGCCCTTTATGCTCTCTGCCGTGCCCCCCCACATGTTCCAACCACCCACAGACTCGTATTGGACCGGCAATCCGCCGTTGCGCCAACCGTCCGTGTTGCCTCGGACTGCGGATCGCGAACTCGGAGCACGGTCTTCACTCTTCGTCGTGCTCACGGAGCCGTGGCACACGGGATGTTTCATTCTGGCTCAAGGCGTTGCGTCGGGTCTGGTGGACGTGGTTACCGATGGGGTTGATGCACGTCTCCAATAGTCCTTGTAGTAATAGGGGTACCGATCCCAAGGCGACTTGCCTTCGGCGCGGGGGTCGCCTGTCTGGCGCAGATGCTGCTCGAGCTGATCGCGCAACCGGCGCTTCACCTCGGCCGCGGCTGGGTCGGCGGCGAGATTGTGAAGTTGGCAGGGGTCCTTGGCCGCATCATACAGTTCCTCCGCGGGGCGACGGCCGAAACCGAGCTGAAAAAGCCTGGCCACCGCGGGATCGTCCTTGTGCTCGATCATGTAGGTTTTGGCAGGACCATTGTCGATCTCGCCATAGAGGCCCATGTGCGAGGATATGAAGTCCGGGTCGCCTGCGGGCCAGCGATGCGGTTCGTAGTTGCGAATGTAGAGCCAACCCGTGGTGCGAAGGGCGCGCATGGGGTACGTGGCCCCCTCTGGCCGACACCATGCATGGCGCTCCAAGGCGGTGAAGATGTGATCGCGAGTGGGGTCCACCTGGCCCGCCTTGTCAGAGCGCAAGACGCTCAGGAGGCTTCGGCCAGTCATCTCGGCCGGTACGGGTAGCCCCGCGGCCTCCAGGAAAGTCGGCGCCAGGTCGGTGAGGCTGACCAGATCATCGACCACGCGGCCCGGCTTGACCTGTCGGCCCCAGCAGATGGCCAAGGGCATGCGTACGCCATGGTCGTACAGCGTGGACTTGGCCCGTGGGAAGGGCATGCCGTTGTCGGAGGTGACTGCGATGATCGTGTTCTCAAGTTCGCCGGCCTCCTCGAGTAGTGTGATCATTTGTCCGAGATGACGGTCGAACCATTCAATCTCAAAGTAGTAATCGAGTAGATCCTTGCGGATCTCGGGGACGTTGGGCAGGAACTCGGGCACGATGACATCGTCGGGGGCTTTGTCGGTTCGTGCCCCGACGCCCGGCTCGTAGGGGCGATGGGGCTCAAAGGCTCCGTACCAGAAGCAGAAGGGTTTGCCGGGCGTGCGGTTCTCGAGGAAGTCCGCGAAGTTTCCGGCATAGTCACAGGGACTGATGCTCCGGGCCGGCGGCTCGGGATTCCGGCGCCGCGCGTACTCATTGCCCGTCGGATCACAGGTCCGGCCCCCGGCCTTGTAGTTGCCGGGTGCCCAGCCTTTGCCGGTAAAGCCTACCGTGTAACCGCTGTCCTCCAGCATGCGCGGGTAGACTTTGAACGTGGCCGGCAGTGTCCCATACAAGACGCCGCCTCGCTCCAATCGCCAGATGTCCTGGCCGGTCAGGAGGGCGCTGCGCGAGGGCGTGCAGGAGGGCGCTGCACAGAAGGCGTGGGTGAACAACACGCCCTGGCGGGCAACGCGGTCGAAGTGCGGTGTCCTGACCGTCTTGTTGCCATAAGCTCCGGCGTGCAGCCACGATTGGTCATCAGAGATGCAAAGGAGGATGTTCGGCCGGTTTTTGGGGCCGCTGGCCGCGAGCGCCGGACAAGCCTCCAGCACCCCAAGGCCCGCCGCCAACAGTTGGCATGCGATCCATCCTGGAATGAGGATCAAGCGTGAATGGGGGGCGGCCGGGGGTCTCTTTCTCATCTTTCGGCACTCTCGCGGCGATAGCACAGCATGCCGGCGATGTAGGTTTCGAGCACGGTCATTTCGTCCGGCCAGTCCACGATGAGGACGTCGGCGACCGCGCCGACCTCGAGGCGGCCGAGGTCGTGGCGCCCGATGAGATCCGCCGGCCGGTGCGTCGCGAGGTGGACGGCGTCGGCGCGGGTGCAGTCAGTCCACCGTGCCAGATTGGCCACGCCGGCCGACATGGTCAGTGTCGAGCCGGCCAGCAGTTGCGTTCCGACCAGCACGATCCGGCCATCAGCCGTCACCTCGGCCCCGTTGGCCTTGTGCCCGACGAATGCCTCGAACGCCCCGGCCGGTACCACGGCGTCGGTGATGAGAATGCTGCGTTCGATGCCCTTGGCGCGGATGAAGTTCTTCAGCGTCTTCGGCGGGATGTGAAAGCCGTCGGCGATGAACGTGGCCTGGAGGCGGTCATCGGCCAGTTGCGTCTGCACGTAGTTCGCCAGGCGGGGCAGTCGTTCGTGCGTCGCGTTGCCGAGGTGCGTCGAGAGGCTCGCGCCGGCGCGGACAGCCGCGTCGATGATCGCGTCGTCTCCGTGAAGATGGCCGAGCGCGACGACAAACCCGTCCCGCGTCAGCGCCTTAATCAGGTCCAGCGCGCCCGGGCGTTCGGGCGCGAGCGTCAGCAATCGGATGCGGCGACCGCTGGCTTCGTGAATCGCGTCGAACACGCGGCGGCTGGGCGTCTGGCAGTGCGCCAGCGGATGCGCGCCGCGCGGGCCGTCGTCCGTGGCGATGAAGGGCCCTTCGAGGTGCAGTCCGATGATCGTGTCGTGGACGAGCGGCGACGCATCGATCGCCTCGCGCAGCCGGCCGGCGCGCGTGCGGAGGTCCTCGGCACTCGCGGTGATCAGCGTTGCCAGAATGCGCGTCGCGCCGTAGGTGTGGAGCGTGCGCACGGCGGTCTCGGCCTCCGCGACGCTCAGCGTGTTGGTGTTGAAATCGACGCCACCGAAGCCGTTGACCTGGAGGTCCACGAAGCCGGGACAGACATAGCGGTCCGGCAGCACATCGGCCGTGACCGGCTCGATGGCGCGAATGCGATCGTCGAACTGAACGCGAATGGGGCGATCATCTTCGACCCGTCGGGCAATCACTTCCTGCATGGATGCCAATCCTCTCGGTGTATCGGTGATCCTCAGTTGCACTCGGCGACCAGCGGACCGGCCAGCTCGTTCAAGAAGAATAACCGGCCCGGCAATGTCGGCATGAACGTGCTCGGAATCCACGGGTCGGGTCCGTATCGCAGCGTCATCCAGAACGAGAGGCCCTGCCACTGCATCCCGCGCGAGAGCACGCCGTCGGCGCCGCCGATGACCCAGTCGGACTGCAAGAACAGGCCCGGGCCGATCGTGTTGGCATACGCGGGCACCAGTGTCGTGCGGCTCTTGAAACTCGTGATCGCGTTCTGCTCGATCGTCAGCGGATGCAGCTTAGCGCCGAGCCGATGGGTGGCGGCCTTCCAGTCATCAACCGACTTGTATTCGGCGGCGAAGTGCGGTTCCCAGAACGCGATGTGGCAGACGCGCCCGATGCCGAAGACGGTCACGAGCCGGGCGCCGGCCGCGCGGAGCTTGGCGATCTTGGCCGGATACGTCGGCAGGTTGTCGCGTGTCGCGAAGTTCCGCTGAGCCGGTGGAACGGTCAGCGTGCCGAGCGGGCCGTAGAATGCCTGCTCCATCGCGTGCTGAAACGCCCCGTCGGTATGGCCCGGCAGCGTGTTGCCGTCGGCGTCGGCCCACTCATCCATGTTGAAGCCGTGGACGTGATCGCAGGGCACGCCCCATTCGCTCAGGAAGTAGACGACCCATTTGTACATGCCCATCGGACCGACTGGCAGGATCATTGCCAGCGGAACGCCGTCTTTGCGGGCCGCGCGGATCACCTTGGCGATCTCATGGCCCATCTTGACGTCGAACTCGTCCGGCGTGCCACAGGGCACGGGCGAGAACGCTTTGTTCCACCACGCCTGCCGGGCCAGGACCGTACTCGGCTCGCCGACACAGGCATCGATCCGGGAGAGATCCCAGCCGGCCGGAAAGAACCCTTCGAGCAGTGAGCCTTTGATGGTGTCAATCAGATTCATGAGACTGCCCTCGTTCTCGTGCCTAACGAAGCTTCCAAGGCCAAGCGGACACAAGCGATTATGGCACCTGCCGTGCGGGGACTCAAACCGCCAATTCCGTGTAGAATGGATGGGCATGAAGCCGGAGATCCAACCCGCCGATCTGGCCGCAGCGCTCGGCCCGCTCGAACTCGAGGCCGGCGAACTCGCGGCGCTACATGCGCGGCTGACGACGCCGTCGCGGTCGGCGGTCCGACTGAACCCGCTCGGACAGGCCGTGTCGGTTGATGCCGTGCCGTTCGCGCGGGAGCCGGTTCCGTGGTTCGACGGGCCGGCGTTCTGGTGTGAGGCGGGCGTGCGTGCGGCGGCGCACCCGCTGTTTGCGGCCGGGGCGTACTGGGTGCAGGACGCCGGCTCGCTCCTGGCGGTCGCGCTGCTGGATCCGCGGCCCGGCGAGCTGGTCTGCGATCTGTGCGCGTCGCCCGGTGGCAAGGCGACGGCAATTCTCGAACGGCTCGGCGACGATGGCTTCCTGCTGGCCAACGAGGTCGTGCGATCACGGCTGGGGCCGCTGGTGCTCAATCTCGCGCGCCACGGATCAACGCGATGGACGGTGACGCAGCGGGATCCGGCGGCGCTCGCCGAGGCGGTCGGGCCGGTGTTCGACGCCGTGCTCGTCGATGCGCCCTGCACGGGCCAGTCGCTCGTCGCGCGCGGCAAGCAGACCGCCCGCGCGTTCGACCCGAAGCAGATTGCCCACAGCGCCGCGCGCCAGCAGCGGATTCTCGATGCCGCCGTGCGCCTGCTGCGGCCGGGGGGGAGGCTCGTGTATTCGACGTGCACATTCGCGTGGGCGGAGAACGAGGCACAGGTGGCGGGGCTCCAGCAACGCTGCCCCACGGTGCGCAGCGATCCACTCGTAGCGCTGGCGCCGTACGCCGTCGGCGGCGGGACGCCACTGGGATGCTACCGGCTCTGGCCGCATCGGCATGACTGCGCGGGGGCGTTTGCAGCGCACCTTGTGGCGGACGACGCGGTCGGTGATCCGCCTCGGACGCGCAGCTCGCCGCGCCTCACGCGGCCGACCGCCGCCATGCGACAGGCGCTTGGCGAGTGGGGTGAATTGACGAATGCGATCCGACTCGACGTGCGACAGGAGCGGCTCTTTGGCTGGTCACCGGGCGTTCCGGACCGATGGCAGGCGATCGCCGAGGCCGGTCCCGAGATTGCGCACTGCCGAGGCCGCACATGGTTTCCGTCGTATGCGCTGGCGATGCGGCGTGATGGCGCGTTCGTGCCGCATCGGACGCGAGCGCTGTCGGCTACCGATGTTCCGCGGTATCTGACGGGCACCGATGTGGCCGTGGATGCGGTGGGCTGGACGGTTGTCACGGTTGGAGAGCTGCCGCTGGGTTGGACCAAGGCCGACGGCCGCACGGGTAAGAATCAGCTTCCGAAATCCGCGCGGCTCACCCTGTGATCTCGGCGTCGCACTCGGCGCGCACGGGGGCATCCAGCCGCTCGCCGCACATCTGGCAGCGGCCCGTTTCGGTGGGGGTGCGGGCATCGCAGTGCGGGCAGCGCATCGAGTCGGCGGCGATCGGAGCCGCTTTTTCGTCAGTGTCGGTCGGGGCGACGTGCGCCGCCGTATCCTCGAATGGTTCGCCGCACATCTGACAGCGGCCCGTATTCGTCGGCGTTCGCGCGCCGCACTGCGGGCAGGTGATGGCCTCCGCCTTGTGCTTCGATGCGGGGGTCGATCCCGCGGCGGATCCGAGCGCCTGGCCGCACATCTGGCACCGTCCGGTCTCGGTGGGCGTCCGCGCGTCGCAGTGTGGACAGGCGATCGACTCCGGTGCTGGTGCAATGGATGCGTATCGTTTCGCTTCGGTGGCGTTCGACGGCGCGACGGTCACGGTGGCGGTCGGGATCGGCTTGCCCTGAATCTCGGCCAGTTCGCGCAACGCCACGTCTTCGACTTCGCGCGTCACCTCGATCAGGGTGGCAACGGCGGCGGCCAGGTTGGCCGGCGAACCGCCAAACTTCACGCCTTCGACATGGACGACATCCTTGTCGATACGGATGTTCCGCATCCGCGCGGCTACCAGCGGCGCCTGATGCGTGGATACGGCGGCATCGAGCGCGCGCTGCGCGTATTCGCGAAGCAGCACCCGATCTTCCTCGGGTAGATCGATCGAGCGCGGACCATGCAGGCCGACATCGACGAAGTCGGTTCGCCGCCACGGCAACGGCAGGGCCGTCAGGGCGAAGAAGACCGCGCCGCCTTTGCGGCGTTTCATACGGGTGTAGATGTTGACCTTCCGGCCGTCAGCGGCGGTACCCCACGCGGCGGCGGCAGCGAACGATTCTCGCTCGAAGACGAGTCCAAGTTCGTTCGCGGCATGGCAGACGTTGCGCGGCACAATCACCCAGCGGTAGGCGCAAAACGCGAAGATCCCGCATAAGAAGGCCACAACAAGCATGTTGCCAAAGCCGATGAGCCAGTCGCTCATCGGCATGAGTGGATCGCCGGTCACCTGCAGAAGTGGGAATACCATGCCACGAACTCCACGAACGCCGAAGACGCGGACAGCGCCCGACACCCCGGTTCCGGGCGCGGTATCCGGCCGAAGGTGAAATCGGTCGTTCGGCGGGGGGACTTCAGCGCCGAGGCGACCTGTATGGCATGCGTAGCGCACGGGCCGATAATGGTGCGGTTGGTTCGTTGTGTGGTCGGCGGGGCTCGCGTGGCGGTCACGTCACGGCGCGGCCCACTGTCGCATCGCCGCGTCGTCGAGCACGCCCCAGTAGAGGCGCACGTCCTCGATCAGGCCGCGGAAGTGGAGCGGGGCGGCATATTCGCCCGCCGGCTGGCCGACGTCGGCGCCGACGCTGAACGGGTCGCTCGGCCGGTCGTTGACGTGGAAGCCGTCGTCGAGTCGTGCAACCGGCTGGCCGTTGACCCAGAGCGCCAGGCGGGCATCGGCGTCGATCGTCGCGGCCACGTGCGTCCACTGTTCGAGCGGAAGCTTCTCGGGCCCGACGAGCTGGAACGGGTTGGCGCCGGCGAAGACATCAAAGCACGGATAGCCGTTCTTGAGGTACAGGCTGTAGCCGAACATCGTGCTGCCGTGCGCCACGAGCACACCGTCGGCGGCGTCGGGCTTGCACCAGGCGCCGACCGTCAGCGGGCGATAGGTCGGGTCGAGGCTCGCGGGGAAATGTGGGATCTGAACGACGCCACGGCCGTCGAACCGCAGGGCCTTGCCGCGGCGGCCATCGACGATGGCGACGTGTTCGCGCTGGCCGTGGTGGTTCTTGCCGGAGGTGTCGCGAATCGTCGTCTCGTCGGCGCCGGTCATGTCGAAGTGGAGCACTGGTTCGAGCTGGACCTTGCGCGGATCCGGCGGCGGCGGCGGCTCCTTGAACGTATCCACCTTGTACTGCTTGCGCAGCCGGGTCAGTTCGGCCTTTAGTTCCTTGACGGTTTCCGCATAGGCGGGATCGTCATAGACGCTGTGCATTTCATCCGGATCGCTCTTCAGATCGAACAGCTCCCACTCGTTGATGTCGTAGTAGTGAATCAGCTTGTGGCGATCGGTCCGCACGCCGTAGTGCCGGCGGACGTCGTGCCAGCCGGGGAACTCGTAGTAATGGTAGTAGATCGAACGGCGCCAGTCGGGCGGGGTTTCGCCCTTGAGCAACGGCACGAAGCTGCGGCCCTGCATGTCGTCGGGGATGGGCACGCCGGCCAGATCGAGAAACGTCTCGGCGAAGTCGAGGTTCTGTACGAGGTCGGTGTTCGTCGTGCCGGGCCGGGTCGCGCCCGGCCAGCGAACGATCAGCGGCATGCTCAGCGATTCCTCGTACATCCATCGCTTGTCGAACCAGCCGTGGTCGCCGAGATAGAAGCCCTGATCGGATGAGTACATGACCACGGTGTTGTCGGCGAGCCCGTTCTTGTCGAGGTAGTCGAGCATCCGGCCGATGTTCTCATCCACCGCCGCCACGCACCGCAGGTAGTCCTTGATGTATCGCTGATATTTCCATCGCACGAGCGCGTCGCCCGTCAGATTCGCGGTGCGGAACGCCTCGTTCTTTGGCCCGTAGGCGGCGTCCCAGAGCTTGCGTTGCTCGTCATTCTGTTCGGCTACCCGTGTCAGTTTGAGATCGCGTTTGTTCATGTGTTTGGCGATGGTCATCGTCGTGCGTTTCGCGACGCTGACGCGCCCGGCGTAGTCATCGAACAGGGTGTCCGGTTCGGGGATGGTCACGTCGTCGTAGAGCGAGAGATGCCTCGGTGCCGGGTCCCACGCGCGATGCGGCGCCTTGTGCTGGCACATCAGGAGAAACGGCTTGTCCTTGTCGCGGCCGTTCGAAAGCCACTCGAGCGCCAGATCGGTGGTGATATCGGTGGCGTAGCCGGGGTAGGTCTTCTTGCGGGTGGCCGTTTCGAAGATCGGATTGTAGTAGCGGCCTTGGCCTGGGAGGATCTCCCAGTAGTCGAAGCCGGTCGGATCGCTCTGGAGGTGCCACTTGCCGACGAGGGCGGTGGTGTAGCCGCCCTTCTGCAGGAGCTTGGGGAACGTCTGCTGCGCGCCATCGAAGCGCACGCCGTTGTGGATCATGCCGTTGATGTGGTTGTGCTTGCCGGTCTGGATCACCGCGCGGCTGGGGCCGCAGATCGAGTTCGTGCAGAAGCAGTTGCGGAACAGCATGCCCTCGCGTGCCAGCCGGTCGAGTTGGGGCGTCTGGTTGATCTTCGAGCCGTAGGCGCTGATCGCGTGCCGCGCGTGGTCATCGGTGAAGATGAACAGGATGTTCGGGCGGCTCGGCGAAGCGGCGGCGGCCCATGATGCCGGCAGCACGATCGAAGCCAATGCGAGAAGGTATGACGTCATTCTCATTTCAGGGTCCTCTCATGCTACGGGTTCAGGGCGTGCGCGGCTCGGCAAGTCGGCGCGCGACGCGCTGGGCGTCGCTCAGCGCCCGCAGGATGTTCTCGCCGTGGATCTTGCGGATATCCGCCTCGGTATAGCCGCGATCAAGCAGCGCCTGCGTGATATACGGATAACTCGAGACGTCGTCCATCTGCTCGGGCAGCGTGTTGACGCCGTCGTAGTCGCCACCGAGGCCCACATGATCGATGCCCGCGACCCGGACGATGTGGTCAATGTGATCTACGACGGAATAGACCGTGCCGCGCGGGATCGGATGCTCGTCCTTCCATGCCTTCAGCGCAGCGCGGTAATCGTCTTCCTCGGGATACTTCGCGTGCAGTTCGCGTTCGACGCCGAAGATGTCGCGCATGATGCGGGCGCCCTCCGGGTCGACATAGCCGGAGAAGAAGTTGACCATCACGACGCCGCCGTTGGTCCGCATTTGGCTCAGGACATCATCGGGCACGTTGCGCGCGTGCTCGGCCACGCCAGACGCGCCCGAATGCGAGGCAATGATCGGCGCCTTCGTTACCCGGAGCACGTCGCGCATCGCGTCCGCCGAGATATGCGAAATATCGACCAGCATGCCGAGCCGGTTCATCTCGCGAACGACGTCCTCGCCGAATGCGGTCAGGCCGCCGTGCGGCTGCACGTCGGTCGCCGAGTCGCACCACTCGATCGTATCGCCGTGGGTGAGCGTCATGTACCGCGCGCCCAGCGCGTGGAACATCCGCAGCGCGCCGAGCGAGTTCTCGATCGTGCAGCCGCCCTCGATCCCGATCAGCGAGGCGATCTTGCCCTTGCCATGGATGCGGCGGACATCGTCGGCGGTGAACGCCATCTCGAACGTGTCGGGGTATCGCTCGACCATCCGGTAGATCAGGTCGATCTGTTCGAGCACCATGCGTGTTGCGCTGACGCCCTCGGGCGTCTTCGACGGCACGTAGGCCGCCCAGAACTGCGCACCGAGCCCGCCCTGGCGCAGCCGGGGAATGTCCGTCTGCAGCTTGTCCTGGCGGTGGGTGATGTCCATCTTGTCGAAGCTCGAATCGGCGTACTTCCGGATGCACCACGGCAGGTCGTTATGGCCGTCGATGACCAGGCTCGCGCGGTGGAGGCGCAGCGCCTCGTCGGTCAATGTGACAGCGCCCGGCGTGCGTGCGCCATCGTCGGCTTGCGCGAAAACCGGCGGCGCCGAGAATGCCATGGTAAGAATGAACAGGCCAACCACACATCGGTATGACATTGTGTGCATGACTCTTCCCCATGCAGGGTTGCGTTGTGTTCCTGCCGCGCCCGTGTTGTGAAGGTGACAGCCGGCGAGGATTGTTCAATCTGTGGCCCCGATCGAGGCTTGTCTAACGGTTCAAGAACGTTACTGCCCCGAAGGGGCGAAGGTCTGTAGCCAGGGGCGCAAGCCCCTGGGGCCAAGGTTGCCGTGGCCGACAAACCCCAGCGGGGTGACAGATTCCCACTCATGCTGAGGGCAAGATGAAGACGGCGGCACGTAAGGGTATGGCCCATGATCGCGTCTGTTCTCTGTCGCCCCTTCGGGGCTCATTGGTTTCGGTGGCACGCATTCCAGGGGCTTGCGCCCCTGGCTACATACCTGTGCCCCTTCGGGGCAAAGCATACGCCCGTCGGGACGAAGTACACGCTCGTCGGAACGAAGCATACGCTGGCCGGAGCAAAGCACATGCCTGTCGGGGCGAAGGATGCATTCGTCAGGACAAAGCCCGCGCACGTCAGGGCAGAGTATACGCTCGCGCGGCTTCGTTGGCCACTCGCTCGCGTTCGGCTGCGACGCGCGGTTACCAGGGCAGCGGCGTCGAGGTTCCCGCGCCCGGCCCGAGCAGAACCGCGTTGAGCAGCAGGCGGATCGGTCCCTCGAAGTAGCCGCGGAACGTCGGATCGCCGGCGAACAGCACGATCTGTCCGTAGCCGACCGATTCAACCGTCGCGTACGCCGTGTCGGCGATGCGGTCCCGCGCCTCCGGCCAGAGCAGACCGCTGAGCCGCAGTCCGCTCGCCTCGACGAATCGCACGGGCGTCTGGACCGGCGGCTTAGTCATATAACAGGCACTTCCCCCGAACAGCACGGGCAGCCGCTCACCTAATCCGAAACAAAGCCAATGCTCGGCATCGAGCGTGGCGGCCAGAATGCTGCCCCACGGGCTGAATCGGCGCTGCCACTCATCCTGGCGGCTGAGTTCGTCCTTGTCCGGCTTGGGCGGGGCGGCCGGCTTCGTCGTGGCGGCCGCCTGCGTGGCCGTGGCCGCGCGCTCGCCCGTGGCCCAGATCGCGTCCGGATCGACGGCGATGTTCCGTGCCTGGCGCTCGCGTGCCACATATTCCGCATAGACCGGCAGTGTCTCGAGCACATCGCGGCGCAGCCGCACGGCCGAGAGCCCGCGGTCCTTGTGGG
>JAFGKA010000523.1 GCA_016928855.1 Phycisphaerae bacterium | reverse complement strand
TGCTGCACGCTGTTCGCGGCGCGGCACTGGTGGATATGCTGTTCTTCCTGGGCGTGTTGGCGGTTGGGTTCCTCTATCTGTGGAAATCCGGATACCTCAATTGGGTACGCGGCCGACAGCCTCGCGACAGTGCAACGGAGCGGGCTAAGGCGCGGCCTGAAGGAAGGAATCCATGGGCTGGATCGAAAACCGATTCGAGGAAGGCCTGATCGTCACGTCGCTTGACCGTGCGATCAACTGGGCGCGCGAATCGAGCCTCTGGCCGATGACGTTCGGGATTGCATGTTGCGCGATCGAGATGATGGCAACCGGCGCGTCACGGTTCGATATCGACCGCTTCGGCGCCGGTGCGTTCCGAGCCACGCCACGTCAAGCGGACCTGATGATTGTCGCTGGCACCGTGACGTTTAAGATGGCATCGCGTGTGCGGCGGCTCTTTCATCAGATGGCCGAGCCGCGGTATGTCATGGCGATGGGGGCCTGCACCGTCGGCGGCGGCCCGTATTTCGTCCACGGATATCACGTGGTCAAGGGCGTCGATCTGGTCGTTCCGGTCGACATCTACGTGCCCGGCTGTCCGCCACGGCCCGAGGCGTTGCTGGAAGGGCTGATGCGGCTCCAGGACAAGATTCATCGGCAGACCATCGCGAAACGTCCGGCCGTCGGTGTGGAGCCGGCGTCGAAAGAGAAGAACGCATGACCGCGGAAGAGATCACCGCCGTGCTCGAACAGGAACTCGCCGATGCAATTGCCGGCGCCGATTCGGGCGGGATGCATCCGCACGTGTGGGTGACCGCCGTGCGTCTGCACGACGTGATGCAATTCCTGCGCGATGACAGCCGTCTGCAGTTCAATATGTTGCGTTGCGTCAGCGGCGTGGATGGCCCCGCGTCGAACGAGATCGACGTGGTGTACGACCTGCTCTCGATGCAGCCAGCGGTGTCAGAACTGTGGCGGGCTCGGCATGCCTTTGCCGTCAAGGTGCGGCTCGATCGGGCGAATCCGCACGTGCCCTCGGTGGCCGACCTTTGGCCGACGGCGGACTGGCATGAACGCGAGGCGTACGACCTGTTCGGAATTGTCTTCGACGGCCACCCAGACAGCATCAAAGACCATGACGGACTGCATCCGCAGCGGATCCTGTGCCCGGACGACTGGGTCGGCTATCCGTTGCGCAAGGATTACGTGTTTCCGGATGAGTACCACGGGATTCCTGGGAAGCTCGAGGCGGTGCCACCGGGGCCAGGCTGAGTCGGCTGTGTGGGAGTGATACGAGTGCGAGCGGCTGTCGAAACTCTGGAGACCACGGGCCGGCTCTGCGGGCCTGCCCATGCGACCCTGGAATGGGCGACCGGTGTGGTCCTGGCGGCGGGTCCGCACGGCAGGCCGAGTGCGATTGAGGCGTGATGGCAAAGCTCACGGACAAGATGGTGGAGGGCCAGCCCGACTTGCTGGCGGATCTCGACGCGGAAACGCTCGCAACGGATGACCTCTTGACCGAAGAGATGCTTGTGAACATGGGGCCACAGCATCCGAGCACGCACGGCGTTCTGCGGATTCTGCTGCGGACGGATGGCGAGGTCGTGCGCGAGGCCACTCCGCACATCGGCTACCTCCATCGCTGCGCCGAGAAGATCGGCGAAAACGTGGCGCCGTTTCAGTTCATCCCCACGACGGACCGCCTCGATTACCTGGCCGCGATGAACAACAACCAGACGTTCAGCGTCGCGGTCGAGCAGCTCGTCGGCATCGAGGTTCCCGAGCGGGCGGTGACGATCCGGATCCTCATGGCCGAACTCAACCGGATTGCATCGCATCTCGTTTCGCTGGGGGCGTACGGGCTGGATATGGGCGCGTTCACGCCGTTTCTCTACGCGTTCCGTGAGCGCGAGCGGATCATGGATCTATTCGAGGCGGCGTGCGGTGCCCGGCTGACCTACAGCTATATCACGATCGGCGGCGTCACGATGGATCTGCCCGACGGCTTCACGGACGCCTGCCGCGAGTTTCTCGAGTATCTCGAGCCGAAGATCCACGAATACAACCAGCTCCTGAGCTACAACCAGATCTTCATCAAGCGTGCGGGCGGTGTCGGCGTGATCTCGGCCGCCGACGCGATCGCCTGGGGCCTGACCGGCCCGTGCCTGCGGGCCAGCGGCGTGCGGTGGGATCTGCGCCGGTGCATGCCGTACGAGGGGTACGAGCAGTACGATTTCGAGGTTCCCATCGGTCTGCCGCAGGGGGGCGAGCCGCCCGTGCCACCCGGCGTGCCGCAGCCGCGCGTGCCACGCGGTGTCGTGGTCGGCGATTGCTGGAGTCGTTACTTTGTACGCGTCATTGAGATGTACTGGTCGGTGCATCTCGTGCGACAGGCGCTGGATCGCCTGCGGCCGGGCGAGCACAAGGCCAAGCTGCCGCGCTCGCTGAAGCTGCCGGTCGGCGAAATCTACTTCGAGGGGGAGAACCCTCGCGGACAACTGGGCTTCCTCGTGATTGGCGACGGCTCGCCCGTGCCGTCGCGCGTCAAGGTGCGGGGGCCGAGTTTCAACAATCTGTCGATCACGTCGCACGTGTGCCGCGACTGTCTGCTGGCGGACGTGCCGGCAATCGTTGGGAGCATCGACATCGTGATGGGCGAGGTGGATCGGTAGGTACGCTATGGCGGAATCCCACACGCGATCAGCCTATGGCACCGCCCGGCAAGCGGGCGGCGGGCGACGTTCGTCACGGCGGCCGGCGGCACTGATATTTTTTGGTGCGGTCGTGGCGGTCGTGCTGTTCGTCTGGGCACTCGCTGCGGCGTTCGAGTATGTCGATGGCCTGGTGGTCGCGGATTCGCATCGCGTGGCCGAGACCGGCGAGATCGTCCGCACGCGTTTCGGCGGTCCGCTGACGACTGCGGAGATTGTCGACTACCTGCCCGAGCGCCTGCGTTTTCGCCCTGTGAGCTGGCTATTCTGGCCGCTCCAGTTTTCGTTGGTCCGGGACGCCATCGCGGTCACGGGCCTTGTCGGCTTCGTCTCGGTGTTCACCATGTACGCGATCTGGTGGGAGCGCAAGGTCGCGGCCCATATCCAGAGCCGCCTCGGCCCGATGCGAGTCGGCGGGTGGCACGGCTGGGCACAGTCGCTGGCCGACAAGATCAAGCTGCTCACCAAGGAGGACCTCGTTCCCGCCGGCGCGGACCGCATCCTGTACCGGCTCGCGCCCTACATGGCGTTTACGCCGGTGCTGCTTGCGTTTGTCGCGCTACCGTTCGGGACGTACTGGGTGCTGCGCAACCTCGATGTGGCACTGCTGTTTGTCCTGGCGATGCTGGGTATCGAGGTGATCGCCGTGATCGTGGCTGGCTGGGCGTCGAACAACAAGTGGAGCCTCTACGGCGGCATGCGTGAGGCCAGTCAGATGGTGGCCTACGAGAGCCCGATGGGCCTGGCGCTGCTCGTGCCGATCATGTTGGCCGGGACGCTCAATCTCGCGGCCATCGGCGACCAGCAGCAGGCCGGTTTCCACATGTGGGTCGTGTTCCGCAACCCCTTCGCGGCGGTGGCGTTTGTGCTGTACTTCGTTGCGGCCCTGGCGAGCTGCAAGCGGGCACCGTTCGATCTGCCCGAGGCCGAGAGTGAACTCGTGGCCGGTTTCATGACCGAGTACTCAGGCTTCCGATGGGGTGTGTTCTTCTTTGCGGAATACACGAGCATGTTTGTGGTCAGCGGCCTGGCGACGACGCTGTTCCTCGGCGCGTGGTACTCACCATTGCCGGCCGGCTGGGGCGAAGCACTGGCCGGCGGCGGGGTAGTGGCCCGTGCGGCGCATGGCCTGCTGTTCAGCGGACCGCTCTGGTTTATTGCGAAATGTGTGGCGTTGGTCTATGTGCAGATCTGGCTCCGGTGGACGTTGCCGCGAGTGCGCATCGACCAGGTGTTGTACCTGTTCGTGCAGGTTTTGTTGCCGCTGGGCATGGTCGTGCTGCTCGGCAATACACTGTGGGTGTTCCTGGTGCCGGAGGATGGAATCGTTGCCGTCGTGGCCAACACGCTCTTGTGCACGGCGGGCGTCATTGTGGCCGCGGCGTTCCTTGGCGTGGCCGTGGTCGCGCGGGCCAGGCGATATCGGCTGGTGGGCTCGTTGGCGGTGGACCACCTGCCCGGAGCATGATGGAGGTTTCGGTGCGGCATGCGCTGCGATGGATCGTGATGGCGGGCGTGTGGAGCGCCCTAGCCGGCACGGCATGGGGCGCCGAAGCGCCGGTCCCGCCGGCAGAATCGTCGTCGACGATCCTCGAGGCGATCGCGTTCTATGCCATGGCCGCTGTCGCGCTGCTCTCGGGGCTGGCGATTCTGGTCAGTCGCAACCTTGTGCGGAACGTGGTGTGCCTGCTGGCGGCGCTGGGGGCCGTCGCCGGCCTCTACTTCCTGCTGGCCGCGAACCTGCTCGGTGCGATTCAGTTGATTGTCTATGCCGGCGGCACGCTGGTGCTCATTACGTTTGGGGTGATGCTGACGAGCCGGCCGGGGTCCGATCGGCAACTCGTCCGCGGCTGGGAGCGTATTGCCGGTGGGGTGGTATGCGTGACGTTATTCATCGGGCTCTGCATGGTGTTGCTGTGCACGGAGTGGGCGACGGTGGCCGCGAGCGCCGAGCCGACCACGGTGGCGGCGGTCGGTCGGGCCCTGCTGACGGACTATCTCGTGCCCTTCGAGCTGGCCAGCGTGCTGCTGCTGGTGATGCTGATCGGCGCGGCGTATCTCGTGCGGCGGGATGGCGAAAGCGGCGCGGAAGACGATGCCGATCGCTGCTAGGATTGTCATTGTTCGGAGGCTGTGGTTGAGAGCATGTGGACGATCGGCCTGACACACTATCTGATTCTCGCGGCGATGCTGTTCTGCATCGGCGTTGCCGTGATCGTGACGAAACGCAACGCGATCGGCATCCTGTTCGGCGTCGAGCTGATTCTCAATGCCGGCAACCTGAACCTCGTGGCGTTCTCGCGGTATCGGGGGGCCGACATCGCGGGCCAGGTCGTTGCGATGTTCGGCATCGTGCTGGCGGCGGCGGAAGCGGCCATTGCCGTGGCCATCGTCGTGAACCTCTACAACGCAACGGCCACGATCGACGTCGATTCCGCCACGACATTGCGTGGATGACAGGAGGGCCTGAAGGCCTGTTCGGGTGATGATGCACTACGCGGAAGACAGCTTGCTGGTCCTGGCCGCCGCGATCCCGTTCGCGTGCTTTGTCGCGCTGGCGATTGGCGGCGCGCGGCTGCGCAAGCCGCTGGCCGGTTGGGTGGCAGTCGCGGGCATCACCGCTTCGACTCTCCTGGCGTCGCTGGTGCTGTACCAGTGGCTGGGCCTCGGACGCCACGACGTGGCTCGCACGCTGGAATGGGCGCGAGTCGGCGGGCTGCCCATCACCGTTGGCGTTCAACTTGACGCGTTGACGGTCATCCTCTTCTTCATGGTCTGTGTCGTGTCGGCCTGCATCTTCCTGTTCTCGATCGGCTACATGGCCGGCACGAGCGACCAGGTCGACGGCCGGAGCCTGCATCACCGGTTCTTCGCGTTTCTGTGTCTGTTCGCATTCTCGATGCTGGCCCTGGTGCTCAGCAGCAGTTTCCTGCAGATGTTCATCTTCTGGGAGCTGGTGGGATTCTGCTCGTATCTCCTCATCGGCTTTCACTTCCACAGACGCAGCGCTGGCAACGCTGCAATCAAGGCCTTTGTGGTCAACCGGGTGGGCGACTTCGGCTTCTTCGTCGGTCTGATGATGGTGGCGGCGTACCTTGGCGATCTGTCGATCAGCGGCGCGGCGGTGGCCTTCGCGGCGCAGCATGCGGACGGTGGCCCGCTTTTTGTCGAATCGTTCCTCGGCGTCTCCCTGGCCACATGGCTGGGCCTGCTGCTGTTTGGCGGCGCGATCGCTAAGAGCGCGCAGTTCCCGCTGCACGTGTGGCTGCCTGACGCGATGGAGGGCCCGACCCCCGTCAGCGCCCTGATTCACGCGGCGACGATGGTGGCGGCGGGCGTCTTTCTGGTGGCGCGGGTCTTCCTGCTCCTGACGCCGGCGGCCCAGACGGTGATCGCGGTCGTCGGCACCGTCACGTTGACGCTCGGGGCGCTCGTGGCGATCGTGCAGACCGACATCAAGCGCGTGCTCGCGTATTCCACCATCTCGCAACTGGGCTATATGATCTTCGCCCTCGGCGTCGGCGCCTGGATCGGCGCGCTGTTCCATCTGCTTACGCATGCATTCTTCAAGGCGATGCTGTTTCTCGGCAGCGGCCAGGTGATCGAGGGCTGCGCTCACGAGCAGGACATGCGAAAGATGGGCGGCTTGGCTCGCAAGATGCCCGTGACGGCCGTCACGTTCCTGATCGGTGTGCTGGCGATCGCCGGCGTGGGGATTCCGGGCATGGGGCTCGGGCTCGGCGGCTACTTCAGCAAGGACGAGATTCTGGCTGTCGCCTGCCACCGGGCGTTTGGCACCGACGGGGCGATCGCATCGTCGCTGGGGGTCGTGCTGTTCGGAGTAGCGGTGGTTATCGCGTATGTGACGCCGTTCTACATGATGCGGTGCTGGTGGATGACGTTCATGGGCCAGCCGCGCGACGCGGACGTTCATGCCCACGCCCACGAGCGGCCGCTCATGTTCGTTCCCCTGCTCGTGCTGGCGGTCGGCACCGTTGCGGCCGGCTACTGGCTGTTCCGGCCGATGGTCGCACAGGCGGCGCCGTACGGCGTGCTCGTTGCGACATTCGACCCGTACGCGCACGGCGACGCCGCGGCCCGTGACGCATGGGAACACGCGCATCACGCGCTGGTTCCGCTCGTCGGTTTCGCGTTCGCGATCGGCTTCGCCGTGGCGATTGTGATCTACGCACGCGGTCTTGCGCTGGCCGAGCGGCTACGCTGGCGGCTGCGGCCGTTGCACACGCTGCTCATACACAAGTTCTACATCGACGAGATCTACGCTGCGATCTTCGTCGGTGGCATCTTGGCGGCCCGATCCCTGTGCGGCTGGGTCGATACGTACGTCGTGGATGGCGTGGTCAACGCTGTCGGCCGATTGACGCAGCGGCTTGCCCAGGTCAGCGGCATGGGGCTCGATCGCGATGGCGCGGCGGGTTCCAGCGCCGCCCCGGGTGAGCCGCCGGCGGGCCGTGGCCTGGGATTCCTGACGTGCCTTATGGTGGCGGCCGTGACGACGAGCCTTATGCTTGACGGGGCGTATCTCGCGGCGCTGGCTGTGTTGCTGGCGGCGTGGGCTGTGTTGGGAATCGACGGCATGGTCAACGATCTGGGTCGCGGCGCGCTGGCGTTCGCGGATGCGGTGCGGCGTCCGCAGACCGGCCGGATTCGAGATTACGTGCTACTTGCGGTGGGCAGCGTGGCGGTCGTGTTGCTGGTGTGGGTACTGGCGTAAGGATGGACGAACCGTGGAAGGGCATGTCCTGAACTGGATCGTGTTTCTGCCGACGCTCGGCGCG
>JAFGKA010000067.1 GCA_016928855.1 Phycisphaerae bacterium | reverse complement strand
TTCCGCCGCCCGCAGCGACACAGGGTTCGCCAGCAGGAGCTCAAACGCCGACTTCGTGAATACCAGTTTCTTCCGGCGGAGCACGTCGTACGCACACAGGTCGCCGACGAGACGCACCTCGATCTTCTGGAGGTTGCGGCTCGACTTGTAGACGGCATCGCTCGGCTGCCCAAGCGCCAGCACACAGCCGGTCCCGGCCCCGACCGACGCCAGCGCCTTGGCCAGCTCCCGCGTCTTCGGCACGCTCATCTCGAACGGATCCAGAATCAACGCATCGTTGCCTTGAATCCGCGCCAGGATCGCACTGTTGCGGGCCAGCCGCCGCGCCTTCTTCGGCATCGCGTGCCGGAAGTCCCGGGCCGTCTTCGCGAACGTGACGCCACCGCCCGTCTTGACGGGCGTGCGGATCGCGCCGGTCCGGGCGTTGCCCGTACCCTTCTGCCGATACAGCTTCCGCGTCGACCCGGCCACCATGCCGCGCGAGCGAGTCCTCGCGCTGCCCTGTCGTTGTGCCGCAAGATGAGCCACGACCGCCTGCTTCATCAGCTTCGGACGCAGCCGACCGCCGAGGATCGCCTCGTCGATCTGCATCGTCCCGGTCTGCTCTCCGGCCATGTTGTAAACGGGTACGTCGACCATTATCCGCTACCCACGAAAACGGCCGGCATCACGTGCCGGCCGATCCCTATCGAATTCCTCATCCACGCTTCGTCTTCGCCTGCCGAACCACGACGAAACCGCCGTTCGGTCCGGGGATGCTGCCTTTGACCAGAAGCAGGGCGTTATCGGCATCCACGCGGACCAGGCGATGATTCCGCGTCGTACGCTGATCGTGGCCGAAATGCCCCGCCATCCGCTTGCCCTTCTTAACCGCGTTGCCCTGACCCGTCTGGCCGGAATTGGAGCCGATCGAACCCGGGCTGCGATGCTTGCGTTCCGTGCCGTGGCTGGCAGGCTGCCCGCCGAAGCCCCATCGCTTCATCACACCGGCAAAACCGCGGCCCTTGGTTACACCGACGACGTCCACGAACTTCACATCGCCAGTCGAAAACGCCTCGACCGTGACGACGTCGCCGGCATTCGCATCCGCCGGCTCGGTCAGCCGCAACTCCCGCACAAAACGCTTCGGACCGGTGCCCGCCTTGCCGGCATGCCCGATCATCGGCTTCGTCGACCGATGCGGCTTGACGTCCTGAAAGCCCAACTGCACGGCGTCGTACTTGTCCGCGCCTTCCGCCCGCTTGACCTGGATGACCGTACAGGGACCGGCCTGGATGACGGTGACAGGCACGATGTTGCCTTCCTCGTCATAGACCTGCGTCATGCCGACTTTCTTTCCCAGTATGGCCGGGATCATAACGATAACGCTACCCTTCTCGGAGACGAAACCCCGATTCCTTACGCCGTCTCATGATGCACGCGATCAAGCTCACGTGCCGGTCATATTCAAACGAATAAGAAACGCGGATCTCAATCGAGTGACCGCACCGTCCGCCGCCCTCCGACAGGGCCTCACGACACGAACGGCTGCACAGCTACGCCTTGATCTTCACGAACACCCCCGCCGGGACAACCAGCCGGTTCAATGCCTCGACCGTCCTTGCGGTCGGTTCGTAAATGTCGATCAAACGCTTGTGCGTCCGCATCTCGAACTGCTCTCGCGATTTCTTGTCAATGTGCGGCGACCGCAAAACGGTGTACCGCTCGATCCGCGTGGGAAGCGGAACCGGGCCGCACACGCGCGCATTCGTTCGCTTCGCGTGATCTACGATCTCTTTCGCGGAAGCGTCCAACGCACGATGGTCGTACGCCTCCATCCGGATACGGATTCGTTCGCCTTGCACATCAACCTCGCCGAGTCTAACTCGTCACACGGGAGCTACTTACGGCGTAGCACACAGAGACCCACTAGATTAACGCTTCACGCCGCGTTGTCAATAGGCGTTTCGCCAGGAATTTTCGGAAATTAAGCCAACGCCCCCCGCCTATCAGTAGGCCGTCGCCAGAATCTGTTCGGCCACCTGCGGCGGAACCACCGCGTACTGATACGGCTCCATCGACCAGCCCGCCCGTCCCTGCGTCAGGCTCCGCAACGCCGTCGCGTACCCAACCATCTCCCGCAACGGGACTTGCGCGCGGATCACCCGCCGGTCCCGCCGAAGCTCCGTGTGCGTGATCACCGCCCGACGGGCGTTCAGATCGCCGGTGACCGAGCCGAAGTACACCTCCGGCGTCGTCAGCTCGAGCACCATAATGGGCTCCATCAGCGTCGGCCCCGCCTTGCGGACGGCCTCCTCGAACGCGATCCGGCCGGCGTTCTCAAACGCCAACTCCGAGCTATCGACGTCGTGCTCCTGGCCGTCGAGCACCGTAACCTGGATATTAATTATCGGAAACCCGGCCAGCACCCCGCTTCGCGCCGAGTCCCGCACGCCGGCCCCCACGGCATCCACGAACTCGCGCCGAATCGCCCCGCCCTTGACCTGATTCTCGAAAACGACGTGCTGACCGCCGTCCTCCGGCACATGCGGCGCGACCGCCAGCCGGACGACTGCGTATTGGCCACGCCCGCCCGTCTGCCGAATGAAACGCCCCTCCGCTTCGGCCGAACCGCTGACGGTCTCGCGGTAGGAGACCCGCGGCCTTCCCACGTTGACCTGCACGTTCATGTCGCGCATCAGCCGGTGTTTGAGCACCTCGAGGTGCAGCTCGCCCATGCCGCTGATCAGCGTCTGGCCGGTCTCCGGATCACTGCGACTCTCGAACGTCGGATCCTGCCGCGCCAACGCCCGCAGCGCCTCGCTCAGCTTGTCCCGATCGGC
>JAFGKA010000522.1 GCA_016928855.1 Phycisphaerae bacterium | reverse complement strand
TTAGGCGCGCAAGCGTCTCGGGGGTTCGAATCCCTCCGCCTCCGTTGGGCCGAAGGCCCAACAGAGCAGGAGAGCAGTGGAAAGTAGGGAGTAGAGCAACGGAAAGACCCGCCGAACCAGGGTGGTCTTGCCTGGCGAGGCAGCCTCTCTCCTGCGGTCTCCTGATCTATTGCTCTCCTGTTCAAATCGAGGTCGCGCATAACCTTCATGTTCGAGAATCTCGCTGTTCACCAGAAGGCGGTCGATCTCGCCGACGAAATTGCGGCTCTCACCGAGGGGTTCCCAGGCGGCTACTACTTCTTGACCGACCAACTCAACCGTACCGCAATAACCGTCAGAGAAACAGACCCGGTTCCACCTTGAAGTATTCGGCCAGAATGCGGATATGCGTCTTGCTGAGCTGCCGGTGGCCGTTCAGGATCAGGGACGGCAGAGCGCGATTGCCCAGCAACCGCCCAATATCGGCGTTCTTCATGCCGCTCTCCTTCATCAGGTACTTGAGCACTTCCACCGGTGTCAGCCGCGCCGTCTTAAGCTGAACACGCTGTTCATCGTAGTCGGCAACGAGCAATGTGAGCGTCTCAAAGTAATCGCGCTCGCCGGTCGTCAATGTTCCTTCGGGCCGGACCGCCAGCCGATCCAGGACCGCTGCCGCTGCCCCATACTCACGGTCGCTGCGGATGGGCCGCAAAGGAAATGCGCGGATCAGCTCCAGGTAGTCATCGCGGAGTGCTCCCGTCGTTCTTCCGCGGGGATGGGTTCGCGTCGTCATAGGGTCGTCCTCCATTTTCCCTTGCCGTATTCGGCGTGCGTCATCAGCCTCAGGACGTACACGCGCTGCGCGTCGTAGTGGATGGCCGTCACTAGCCGGTACTTGTTCCCGCTCACATTGAACACCGTCACGTCGTTCCCGCTGGCCACCTTTACCGCGTCGGCGTGAGCGTAGATGCGCCTCACGTCCTGAATACTTTGCCAGTTTGCCTTGCTGGCCGTCCGATACCAAGCCTCAAGCGGCATCGCAGCGTTCGCATGCCTGGCCGCGAACGCCCGAAGCCGCTTTCGGGTTATCACGTTCATCGGTCACCTTCCATGTTTACATTATGTAATCAATTGGCGGCTTTGTCAAAAGCCTGCCGGCTGCTCTTCGTTCCGTCCGCTCATCCGCCGTCACCCCCCCAGGTTCTCCAATGGCTTCTCTAGGACTCGATAATAGCGATTGTAACGCGTTGCGCGAAAACGACTTATGGGATGCCCATTCCCTCCGCCTCCGTTGGGCCGAAGGCCCAACAGAGCAGGAGAGCAGTGGAAAGTAGAGAGTAGAGCAACGGAAAGACCCGCCGAACCAGGGTGGTCTTGCCTGGCGAGGCAGCCTCTCTCCTGCGGTCTCCTGATCTACTGCCCTCCTGTTCAAATCGAGGTCGCACATGGCCTGGATTCCGAGCGGGCGTCGGCACAGACTCGCCGGATGTGCGTTCGCCGCGGGTACCGCTGCTTCTGTTCCTGCATAGTGTGGCTGTTGCGCGTGGATGGAAGAAGACGCGGCTCGTTTTGCCATAAATTTGGCACTGCTAAGTACGTAACGTCGAAACCGAACAACAGGGCTGACTGCGACCGCGGTCATTCGTCGCGCACGCCCGGAAGTCGTTCCTGCAGGTGGAGCACGCCGTAGCGCCGGCAGATGTCGACGACCCAATCGAGCGGGATGGCCTGACGGCTGTGCCCGGCCATGCCCGTGACCGACGTGGCCTGGAACATGGAGTTGTACAGCGCCTCTTCCGTCGCCTCGACCACCGCCATGAAGAGCGGGTTCATCGCGTGGTTGGAAACCGTCGCGACAGGCGGGTCGAGAAGACCATCCTGCTCGGGAATCCGATACGCCGTCGAGAATGCGATGACATAGTCGCCGGATCCGTTCTGCATGGAGGATCCGGTCTGGCCGAGGCCGAGTACGCCCCGTCGGGCCAGGCGTTCGAGGTTTCGCACCGAAAGCGGTGCATCCGTCGCCACCACGATCATGCAGGAGCCGTCACCATGGGCAGCGGTTGTGTATTCACTCATCGGAAAGTGGCCGAGTTCGCGGCCCACGGGGGCCCCAAGAATAGTGAGGACCCCGCCGTAGTTGGACTGGACAAGGACGCCGACGGTATAGCCGCCGAGATCGCGCGGCAGACGGCGCGACGAGGTGCCGATGCCGCCCTTAAACCCGAAGCACGATGTGCCCGTACCGGCGCCGACACTGCCCTCCGCGACCGGGCCTGACGTGGCGGCATCGATCGCGGCCTGCGCATCCTCCGGTCTCACATGCATGCCGCGGATATCGCTGAGATACCCGTCATTCGTCTCGCCTACGACGGCGTTCACGGAGCGGACGGTCTCGTTGCCCGGCTGCCCGAGGGTATGGCGGATCAAGCCCTGCAGGCAGGCCGCGACGCTCAGGGTGTTGGTCAGGGCAATCGGAGTCTCCAGCGTTCCCAGTTCCACGATCTGGGTTGAGCCGGCGAGCTTGCCGAACGCATTACCACAATAGATGGCCGCGGGCAGCTTCTCGCGAAAGAGATTGCCGTCGTGCGGGACGACGACTGTCACGCCGGTGCGGATCGAATCGCCCCGCGACACCGTCTGATGTCCCACCTTCACACCGGCCACATCGGTGATCGCGTTCCACTTGCCCGTCGGCAGGATCCCGACCTGGATGCCCAGCTCGCGCGCGCGGGCGCGTTTCTCCACCGGCTGACCACTGCTGCCCGACGGCGCCGCACCGGCCGGCTGGGCCCCGGCCTCAAGGCCTGAAATCGAGACTACGAAGAGAGTGCTCGCCAGCACATACTTGATCATGGTTGATGAGTCCTTTCTGTACGACGCCGCAGGCATGGTGCACGAGCGAAGGCCTGGCCGCAACCTCAACGTGTCCCACTGGCCCAGCCAGACTCACTGGAAGAACAGCACGCCCAGCACAAAGCCCGCGGCGACGAGCCACGTCGAGTTCAGCCGCAGCCACAGCAGAAGAACCAGGCTGCCCGCGGCCAGGGCCCAGGTGGTCACATCGACGAGCGTACTGCGGGCCAGGAAGAATGTGACCGCCACCATCAGTGCCAGTGAACCGACGTTGAGTCCATCGAGCACCGCCGACGCCAGGGCCGACTTGCGGAGCCGCGGCACGAGCGGCGCGCTGGCCGCCACGAAGACGAAGGCGGGCAGGAACATGCCGCCCGTGCTTACCACCGCCCCCCACGGCCCCGCCAGCAGAAACCCGATGAATGTCGCGGTGGTAAACAGCGGCCCCGGCGTGACCTGTCCGACGGCGATGGCATCCAGGAGTTGCGATTCCGTGAGCCAGCCCCATCGCTCGACCAAGTCCGCCCGCAGAAAGGCGATCAGCACATAGCCGCTGCCATACAGGACTGAGCCGACCTTGAGGAAGAACAGGAAGAGCAACCCGAGCCCGACCGGCGCCGTACCGCTGCCGAGCAGACTGCTGACCGTGCCGCTGCCGACGAGCAAGGGCGCAATACTGCGAAGCGTGCCCCCGCCCCCGGCATGCGTCCTGGTGCGGGCTCGAATCGCATGAGTGGCCACCATGGCAAATGCCGCCGCGAACAGCACAATCAACTCGTGTACGCCCGCCAGACCCAGCCCGACCGACGCGAGCGCGAGCACGGCCAGCGTCCGAGTCTTGATTGCCGTTCGCCCCAGCCGCCAGAGCGCCTGCACGATGATCGCAATAATCACCGGCTGTACGCCGCGAAGCATGCCGCTCGCCACGGGCAGCGTGTGATACCGGACATACAACCAAGCCAGGCCGAACACGATCACGAACGCCGGGAATGTGAAACAGGTGCCCGCGATCAGCAGTCCCCGCCAGCCCGCTCGACGATACCCGATGTGAATCGCCATCTCGCTGGAGTTGGGCCCGGGGATGAGATTCGTGACCGCGATGAGGTCGAGGAATTCCTGCGAACTCATCCAGGCGCGACGGCGAACGACCTCGTCCTCCATCATCGCCAGGTGCGCCGCCGGTCCGCCGAACGCCGTCGTACCCAGACGCAGGAATAGGCGGGCCAGTTCGCCCAGTCGTCCGTGCGGTCGCGATGTGGCTTCCTGTTCCGTGTGATGATCCGACGGCATCTTTGCGGCCTTTCGTCGGCAACGGTTCGACAATGTGACGACCTGCACAATACGCCCCCATAGTATAGCCATCGATACCGGTCAGATGCAGTAGATCGCCCGTGCCCCGCGGAATCGCCGGTCGGCATGGTGGTCTGGTGCGTGCTTGACCCATCTGATCGACTGCAGTTACATGATATCGAAGCGCGGCATGCCTGAGTGTGATCACGCTCGGCCAAGACTACGTGAGGAGCGTTAGGCAAATGTACAAAGCCACAAGCTTTCGTCTGGTGTACCTGGCCCTGCTGGCTCTGGTCGCGAGTGGGTGTTCGTCCGCGAGGTCGGATTCGTCCAAGACGTCCGTGGACCACGCGCGATCGCGGTCGGCGGCAATCGAAGAAGCGTTTCTGCCACCGGCGCCGCCCAATCGCACATGGAAGCTGATCTGGCACGATGAATTTGACGGCAAGGCGCTGGACGAATCCAAATGGGCCATGCCACCGGATGCCAAGCGACGCGACGGCTGGTGGGTGCGTCGTGCGGTTACGCTGGATGGTGAGGGGCACTTGGTCCTTCGCACCTGGGCCGAAGGCGACCGCTACCTGTCCGGCTGTGTCCGAACGCAGGGCAAGTTCGAGCATGCCTTC
>JAFGKA010000521.1 GCA_016928855.1 Phycisphaerae bacterium | reverse complement strand
TCCATGTTCGACTGGCCGGAACAGAGCCAGACGTCGCCGAAGAGGATGTTCGTCAGCGTCAGCGTGTTCGAGCCGCTGATGATCAGTTCGTGCGGGCCGCCGGCCGGCGTCGCCGGGAGCAGCAATTGCCACCTGCCGGTCGTTTTGTCAGCCTGCGTGGTGGCCTTGTGTTCGCCGAGTTGGATGGTGACCGTTTCATTCGGTTCAGCCCAGCCCCAGATCGGCACGCGCATGTCGCGCTGCAGGACCATGTTGCTGCCAATGACATGCGGCAGCCGCACCTCGGCCGACGCGCTGTGGGCCATGAAGCCCAGCGCGATGCCTACAAGAGCGGAGAGTTTTACAGCGGTAGCGGAGGCAGTTCGGTGCATGGCGGTTCCTTTCCGTAAACCTCGGATGTCGATGTTCTCCCATAATTGGCTGTCGGCCCCTGAGTGTAAACCGTGGAGCGGTCGGTCGGCAAATCCGAGGGTGGGTCTTGTGCAACCGTGCCGGTACAATGCGGTTATCGCGTGAGGAACTCCACATGAAGAAGACCCGGATCGCACCACTGGTGGTGGTCGTGTCTCTGGCGTGTCTGACGTGGGCCGGCCGTGTCCACGCCGCCACCAATCTTGTTCGAAATCCCGGCTTCGAGATCCCCGCGGCGGCGAAGTCGCCCGACGGATGGTCGCCGCTGGTCATCGGCGCGCCGGCCGAGTTCGTCGTCGACGCGCACTCGCCGCACAGCGGGCAGGCGAGCCTGCGCCTGCGGGCATCGGAGATTACCCGATCCTACATCGAGAGCGCTCCGATCGCCGTCGCGGCCGGTGAGACGCTTGCGGTCTCGGCCTGGGTCAAGAGCCGTGATGTGCCGGCCGACAAGGGGACGATTATCGTCATTGCGGCGTTCGCGCCCGATGTGGGTGGTCCGTATCAGGTCAGCAAGGTAGCCGTCGCCGACCGGCGTGAAGACTGGCAGCGGCTCGAAGGGCATGTCTCGGTGCCGGCCGGCGCCGCCGTTTTGCGGCTTCGGCTGGGGCTGAGCTACTCGATGGGTACGCTCTGGTGGGATGATGTGCGCGTTGAGGCCGCTGAGCCCCTGGTGGCGCGTGTGGATGTGCCGGAGGCCCGCCTGTATCCCGCTCAACGGAGCATCCCTGTCGTCTTGCTGAATCGTGAGCGCGTCATGGGCGAAGTCGCCGTCCATGTTCGGCTGGACAAGAAGCCGTTTGCGGAGACGGTCGTGCTGACCGGCCAGCCGGCCCAGCGCATCGCCGTGCCCGTCGTGATCGGCGCTCGTGGCAAGCGGGAGGTGTCAGTCGAACTACGCCGGCCGGGCAGCGAGGCGGTCGTGTTCGCGTCAGGGCTGATCGGCGTCACTGTCCCGCCACCGCTGACGCTCGGGCCGCTCACGCCGACGCACTGGGCGATTGAGGACGGCCCGCCGCAGTTCGGTGGCGAGCTGGAGGTCGCGCTGGCGGATGCGGCTGGGCCGCCGTGTGAACTCGTCGTGCGCGTGCTGGATGAAGAGGCCGAGGCGGTCACCACGTGGAGCCGAACGCTCAATAATGACGAGTGGGCCGGCGTCATGTCGTTTACGATGGGCGTGCCGGATGCGGGGCCTGGAGACTACCACGTCGTGGTCGAACTGCGGCAGGCCACGCGGGAGCCGGTTACGGCGGAGCAGCCGTGGACGGTGATTCCGCGGCGGGCGGCGCGCACGGTCCTGAACGCCGACGGGTTTCTCGAACAGGACGGTCGGGCGGTCTTTCCCCTCGGCATGTTCAATAACCAGGCACGGCTCGCGGAATCGGCGGCCGCCGGTTTCACGATCGTGCACTACTATAACGCCGCACGGGTACGGTCGGGCCAGCGCCCGGACGATCAGCGGCTCAAGACGGCCATGGACGAGGCCGAGCGCCACGGCATGCGTTGTCTGCTGATGGTGCCGCTGGAATATGCCTTTGCTGGCGAATGGGACGCGTTCCGGCGGCGCATCCGCATGTTTCGCAACCACCCCGCGCTGTTGGCCTGGGATGAGGAGGAAGGCGTCGCCCGCGGCGACATGACGCCCGAGACACTCAACGAGATTCGGCGGATTCTCCGGGTGGAGGATCCGCACCATCCGCTGATGGTCGGCGATTCTCGTGATGTGATCGGTCGCGTGAGCGATCGCGGCCGGTTCTTCCCGGTCGATTCGATGGATCTGGGGATGTGGTGGTGGTATCCGTTCCCGCTGCGCTCGCAGGGCGGTGATGCGCTGCAGGGCGAGGAAGCCAGCGCGGGCATGGCGTTGCCACTGCCAACGTTCCTGACGGAGCGGACAACGGACAAGCCGATCTGGGTCGGCGTGCAGGCGTACAAGAAGCCTGGGGCGGACGGACGGTATCCGACGCCGACGGAGTATCGAGCGCAGGCGTACCTTGCGCTGATTCACGGCGCCGAGGGCCTGATGTGGTATGGGGGTTCTGTGACGGGCGGATTGTTCCTCAAGCCGGAGGAGGGGCATTGGGATGATCTTCGGGCGCTTGTCGGTGAGTTGCGGGAGCAGGCGCCGCTGTGGATGGCGGCGACCGCCGAACGGCCGACCGTGCGGCCTGACGGCGCGCCGATCGCCGCGGTGATCAAGACGACGAACGATGGGCGTGTGCTGTTCTGCGCAAATGAGAGTTTGGCTACGCACGATGTTCAGTTGATCGTGCCCGGGCTCTCGGAGCTTGAGGAGATTGTGCCTGTGCTCTACGAGGAACGGGCCGTGATGGTTACCGACGGTGTGTTGCGTGACACGTTTGGTCCGTTGGCGGTGCACGTGTATGCGCTGCCGCTGCCGTAGATGGGTGATATTTGTTCCGTGGGTATGTCCTGGCATCGGCGATGGCAGCAGCGCGATCGAGCGTCCACGGGCAACCCTTCGGCCTTCGGCCTGTCCCGACCTGCGTCGGGCCCCATGCCACCCCGCCGGATTCGCGTGGGCGGTGGTGAACCAGGACGGCCGGCGAGACGCCGGCCGCTACGCGACGACCGGCGGCGCTCTGCAAAGCTCGATCATCGAGAATCTGCTTGGGTGGAAAGGAACGGCGATGAAACACCGGGATGACCGACGCGGCTTGTGGTGGTGTGTTGTTGCGATTGGCAGTGTGTTCACGATAAGCGCGGCGTCGGGCTGCGCCGTACCTGCGCGCGGGACCCGTGTCCACATGAACGACGACAAGGTGCTCATCGTTGACGGCCGGCCGATGTTTCCGATCGGCGTGACGATGCCGCCGCCGCTGGACGGCAAGACGCCGGACGGCCGTCCGGCGCTGGCGGAACTGCGGGATGCCGGCGTGCACTTCTTTCGGACCGGCCAGCAGGGCGCCGACTGGGACGCGGAGGCACTGGCCAGAGAGCAGGCCTGGATGGATGCGGCGGCGCGCTACGGGATGGGCTGCTGGGTGAATTTGGGCGCGCTGTCGGTCATCGGCCCGGATGAAGACGAGAAAGTGGCGCGACTACGGGAGATCGTCAACCGGTTCAAGGATGATCCGGGGCTGATCTTCTGGAAGAACTTCGACGAGGCCGCATGGGCGGGCACGCCGCCCGAGGCGATGGCGCGGGGTTATCGTGTGATCCACGACGCGGACCCGCATCATCCGGTCGTGCAGACGCACGCGCCGCGTGGCACGATCGAGACGCTGCGTCCATACAACGCATGCGCGGACATCCTGAACCTCGACATTTATCCCGTGGGCTACCCGCCTGGCATGAATTCGCTGCTGCCGAACAAAGAGATCAGCATGATCGGTGACTGGACGCGGTTCGTGCGCGACGTTGCCGAGGATCGCAAATCGTGCTGGATGACGCTGCAGATCTGCTGGAGCGGTGTCGTCAAGGAGGGCAAGACGCTGCGGTTTCCCACGTTTTCGCAAGAGCGATTCATGGTCTACCAAGCGGTCATCAACGGTGCGCGCGGGCTCAACTTCTTCGGCGGGCACATCCCACAATCGCTGAGCGCCGAAGATGCGCGGCTCGGCTGGAACTGGACGTTCTGGCGGCGGGTACTGCGCCCGGTGCTGGAGGAGATCAACGAGAAGAGTCCGCTGGCAGCCGCGATGGTGGCGCCGGATGCGTCGCTGCCGATTCGCGTCAACGGTGCCGACGATGTCGAGTTCTGCGTGCGCGAGGCGGGCGCGGAGCTGTTCATCCTCGCCTGCAAGCGCGAGGGCGCGACCGTCCAGGTGACGTTTACGGGTCTGCCGGACTGGGCCGGTCACGGCGAACTGCTGTACGAGGCGCCGCGTGCGGTCGAGGCGCGGGATGGGACGTTCACCGACTGGTTCGGTCCGTTCGAGGTGCACGTGTACCGCTTCCGACGATGATTTACGGTCTGGCGGCCAGGGAGAACTGCGGATGAAGAAAATGAGCATGAGTATGGTGATCGGGTTGGCGTGCGTGTCAGCTCTACTGGCAGAATCGCCCACGGTAACGTTTGATGCGGCCGGGATCGTCCGGATCGATGGTAAGCCGTTCTTCCCTGTCGGCCTCTTTACCTATCATCTCGACACGCAGGTTCTGGCCGAGCTGCACGAGCTGCAGTTCAACACGATCATCAACGGGTTCGAGCACAACCAGCTCGATCTGATTCATGCGCATGGCCTTAAGGCGATCTGCTTCACGCAGGATGAATGGTTCGAGGCCGCCCACGAACACCCCGCGCTGTTGGCGTGGTACCTGACCGACGAGCCCGAAGGTCACGACAAGACGCCCGAAGACGAACGGGAGCGGTATCTTGCGCTCAAAAGGAAGGATTCGAAGCACCCGATTGGCTTGTGCCACTTTCTGTTCGAGGCGCTGGAGCAATACGAGCACGCGTGCGATTTCACCATGACGGACGTCTATCCGGTGACCGCGAACCGGGATGTGCCGCTGGTCAACGTGGGCATCCATATGGACGAGGCGCGCCGCGTGCACGGGGCGAACTGGCCGAACTGGACGTACATTCAGGACTTCGGCGGGCCGGACACCGACGGCGGCAAGTGGGCCCAGCCGCTGCCGCACGAGGTGCGGTGCATGACATACATCGCCCTGGTCCATCGGGCGACGGGCATCCTGTATTTCTCGTACTGGCCAAAGGCGCCGCAGACGTGGAATTCGCTTGGTCCGCTCAATCGCGAGATTCATCGGCTGGTTCCCTGGTTGGTCGCTGAAGGCAAGGAGTTGCCGGCGAAGGTGTCAGCCGAGGCCGTGCAGGTGCGGGCCCGCAAGGTGGCCAGCGGCGGCGTGATTCTCGCGGTCAACACGCGGCCAGTCTTCACGCGTGTGGACATTGCAGTGGCGGACGTGCCGGCCGACGCGCTGACGATGCTGTTCGTCAACCGCTCTGTGCCGGTGGCCAACGGCGTGTTCCGCGAACGGTTCGGTCCGTATGAGGCGAAGGTCTACACCTGGGGCACCGAGCCTGCCGTGACGCTGGCCGGAGACGAATAGACGCTGCGCCGGCTCAATTCTTCTGTGCTTTTGGCGCGGTCAGTTGGACGCAGAACCTGCCGCTGACCTGATCGCCCCTGTGCAGGACGACCGGTGCGAGTCGACACGTCGAGAGTACATGGAACGCCACTCCTTGCGTGTCCAGGCAGGCACGCACATGCGCATCGGCACGGGCGTGGACACGCAGCCCGCTGCCGTCCGGCGCGGTGAGCAGGGCCTCGTAGATGTTGAACTTGCTGCCGCGGAAATCGTTCGTGCCGAGTTCGGTCTGATCCATCGCCCACGGCCAGCGTGGTCGCACATACTCGGGCGCATCCGGCCATTCCGCGGGACGGCGCGCTTTCGCCTGGCCTTCAGTCCGACCGATGTGATCGGCTGGGAACGTGTCCCATTCCGACCATCGTCGCCAGTGCAGTTCGTCGCAGGCCGGTTGCAGCAACCATCGCACGCCGATCTCCCGCACGAACAGCTCATCACCCGAGTAGCTGTAGTCGTACGAAACGGTCCCCATGCCATCGGCATCGATTCGCCACGTGATCGCACCGTCGAAGAGGGCGTAACGGTCCTTCACCGTGATCGCCAGCATCTCGGCTTCCTCGCGAGCCGTAACGCTTTCAACCACGCGCTTGTCGGCTTCCGGCAGCATGGCATACGGCGGGGCGACCTTCAGATCGCCGAAGTCGAACCGCGTCAGATGCAGGGCGGGCAGTTGTCGTGCTGGTGCCTGGTTTCGGCTGTCGTCGGCGCGCAGCGCGCCGGCCGAGCGGTCGATGACGAGGCCGTAGCTCTTTCCGCGGACGAGAATCGTGTTGTCGTCCTCGCTCCATCGCGGGATGCCCCCGTCCGCCGCTGGGAGCGGTGCCGGCTTGGCTTGGCCGAGTTGGATAGCCAGGACGTTGATCAGTTCGCCTTTCGCATCGGTGATCCGCAGCCGAACGCTGTCACCTTCCTTCGCGGCGGCAGGAACGGGGATCTCGATATGCCCCGACATCGCCGGCGGCAGCGCGACGGCGACGGTGCCCTTGTCCGCGTTGCACTCCCAGGCAAACGTCAGTTCACGGAAGTCCGTAAAGGCGTAGCGATTCTCGACCGGGACGCGAATGGACGATTGTCCCGG
>JAFGKA010000520.1 GCA_016928855.1 Phycisphaerae bacterium | reverse complement strand
GGTGCCAATCGCGCGGATGCCACCATGGCAGGCATCGGCCGCGGTGCGGGCAACTGCCCGATGGAGCTGCTGCTTGGCTTTCTGAAGAATCCGAAGTTCAAGCTCCGCCCCATTCTTCAGTTGCTGCAGAATCGGTTTGTCTCGCTGCGTGAAGAAGTGGAATGGGGCCCACTCATTCCTTACAACATCACCGGCCAGTTGAACCAACACCCGCGGGAAGCGATGAAGGTTCGCGCGAGTGCCGACAAGGACGATTACGTTGCCTTCTACGATCGGGTCGCCAGCGACATTTGATGATCGTTTGGCTTAGTCAAAGGAAGCCGCGGTTTGTCACGCACGGTGCTTTGCGCGCGTGACAGCGAAATGTGCGGAACCGATGCCCGAGCGTGGCTATGATTCCGGCTCGATCGTCACGATCAGGCCGCAGCTCGCAAACTGTTCGACGTAGAGTTCAGCCCGTTCCTGGTGCGTAACGAGCAGCAGCGCCACACCGGACGTGTGCGCCTCCCACATCCGACGCACCGCCTCCTCCGTGTTCAGTGGGGTGAGTTTGCGGACAGTCCGGGCGACATATTCCATATCGTTGTGGTCGTCGTTGTGCAGCAGCACCTTGTAGTTCGGTGGCTGTTTCGGCCGCGGCCGGGCGGGCGCCTTTTTCGGCGGTGCTTTCGTGGCTGCCGCGGGGACATCGGCCTGTGTGGGATTATTTTCGCGTTCGTCATTCGCCATCGCCTGCACCTCCCGCCGCGGAATTACGTTCCGCCGCGTTCTTCAAGTGAGCCATTTCTACCCGAGTATAGCCAACGTCGGCCAGCAAGACCATGCGGGGCAACGACGGGGCGATCTCCGTAGCGACAATGGTAACCAAAGCTTTGAAAAGACCTTACGGCCAGATGACGTATCGAATCGTCACCCTATTCGTCGGGATCGGCCTCAGGCACGGGCGGTTCGACTTCCGTCGCGGGCAGTTCGGCGCTCGGGGCGGGCGGCTCGGGCTCCGGCACAAGTCGCACCGGCAGCGGCGCCCCCTTGACCGTGCTGAGCGTCTGCTGGGGGAAGGGGATCTCAATGCGGTGCTCGGCGAAGACCTTGCCAATTTCATGACGCACGGTGGTCATGAAGGTCCACCGCTCGGACGTGTTGCGGAACCAGGCCACCAGCACGAAGTCGAGGCTGCTGCTGCCGAACGACGTGAACCACACCGTCGGCTCCGGCACGGCCAGAACGAGGGGGCTGCGCCTCGCAATCGCCAGCAGAAGCTGCGTGACCAGCTCCGTATCGGTGCCGTACGCCACGCCGACCTCGACACGACCACGCACCCGGGTTCCATCAAACGTCCAGTTGGTCACACTCTTGGTGATGAAGTCGCTATTCGGAATGACCAGATCGATGTTATCGTAGGTCTTGATCGAGGTTGAACGCATATTGATGCTGATGACCTCGCCAAGCTTGCCATCGACCTCCACAACATCTCCGACACGGAGGTGGCGTTCGAAAAGAATCATCAGCCCGCTGACGAAGTTCACGATCAGCGGCTGCAAGCCAAGGCCGACACCCAGGCCGATCGTGCCGAGCAGCACGGTTAGCGCACCCAGCGGCACACGGACCGCGAACAGGGCGAAGTAGAGCCCAAGCAGGATGATCACGTAATGCGCGATTGTGCTGATCGCCGCCTGGGCACCGCGATCGATCCCCGCGTACGCAGGGAAGATCTGGGTGCTCAGAACGGAGCGCATGACGCGCGACGCCCACCACGCTACCATGATCGCGAAGATAGCCATGAGCAGACGACCTACGACGATCGGGGAGCGTCCCGTCACCTCATCGCCCGGGAGCACTTCAAAGGCCAGCAGGGACCGGATTTCGACAGCCGTGATGCCCCACCAACGGCAGATAAGCAGTATCGCGCCGATCCCCATCACCCACGCGAACAGCCCGGTCGCCAGGCGGAGGCCCATGTCCGACGAAAGGCCCTCTCGCGTTTCGGCCTCCGCCGCGTCCGCGGACTGCTTCCACCGGGATGCCCGCGCACGGCGGTAACGGCGGCCCAGATCGCTCACATACCGGCTAGCCAGGAGTGCAACGATCATCGTCGCGATTGTGAGCCCCGTAGCGCGAATCACGTACGAGGTCAGCGCAGCATATCCGGCAACCTCCATCACCAGCAGGCCAGCCACCCCGATCCAGAGAAGCGGGTAGGTGGCCGACACGAGCAGGAACACCGCGCGGTGCTCGAGTTGCTCGGGCCGACCCACGACCCGAAGCACGGTCTGCCGGCGCAGACCGAATAGGAGGAGTATCCCGAGAAGAACAATCTTGTACACACTCCAGAGGTAGCCCTCGGAATAGGATGCGGTGCCGGCCGCCCACAGCAGCAGTGGGGCAGGCACCAGCACCAGCGTCGCGAACCAGGCCACCATGGCCCATCGGCGATAGTGCCGAGCCACGACGTTGCTGCACTGCAACAGACGCCAGCGGGGCTTGCCGGTGAGGAACAAGACGCTCGCGAGCCCTTCGAACAGCGCCAAGCCGACAATCAGACACAAGAGGGCCAACACGACATTTCGTGCCAACCCGGTCACCGGATACACAAAGGCAAGCCCGATGCATGCCAGAGCCGGCAGGACCACGAGGACCGTCCGAGCCGCATAGCGCGCCGCCTGAAGATGAAAACGATCGCTGATCGGGGCGCCCTGTCCATCGTCGGCCGACGACGGCTGTTGCCAACGCGCGACCATGGCGTCGCCATGCAACGTCAAGGCCCGTCGCGCCCAGAGCGCCAGCACGAGCGCAATCAGAATCGCGGCTACAACACCGAACTTCTGCTTCCGTGACAGACTTCCGGCCGCCTCGCGCAGTTGCCCGATGCGCTGCATGCGATCCTCACGAGCCGCATCCGAGAAGAATTCATCCCGTGTCCGGCCAAACTCGTATTGCCACAGTGGCCGTTGCGCCACGAAGCGATAGTGCCAATAGAGCTGGCTTCGGTAGGCTTCCAGGTCACGGACAAACTCGTCCAGCATGACGGTTGCATCCTGCAGCCGCGTGATGAGCTGGCCGATCTCGGCGAACGTAGCCTGTGCCCGTTCCATCGACGCCTTGCGCGATTGAAGGTATTCCTGCCGGAGCTTCTCCGCGCCGGGATCATCCGGGCGCGTTTCCATGTGCACGTTGAGCTGTCGGGTAAACTCGTCCGCCTTGGCCCGGATCGTCTCGACGTATTCATCGACCAGGCTGAACAGGCCTCGCTGCTCATCGACCGTCTCGTCCAACTGGTGTTGCAGCGTGTCCAATTTCTGTTGCCACTGTAGAACCGCGGCGTGCAACTGGCGATAACGCTCGCGCACCTGTTCGCTGGGACGGCGGTCCAGGGACTCCACGAACAGCTTCCAATAGGCCCGATCACCGGCCACATCCTGCTTCAGTTCGCCCGCTGCCGAATCGGGGAAGCGCGTGCGAATCGGATGCTCCATCTCCTCGAAGGCTTCTCGGGCCTTGACATGCTCCAGCCTCAACTCCCAATACACTTTCTCATAAACCGGCCGTGGCCTATCGGGATGGTTCGCAATATACGCGAGTTCCGCCTCGATCCGTTCCCGTTCGCTTTGCGAGCGGATCTGCCGCAGCCGATTGGTGAGATCACCGAGTCGCCGCGTGTACTCGCGTTGCAGCGGAATCCGGCGCTCCTCCTGCCCCTGGACGAGGGTATCGCGTTCATAACCGAGTTCGAAACGAACCTGCCGAAAGAGCGGCAGGCTCGCATCAATCTGCGCCTGGCGTTGCGCGTAGCCAAGGCGGACACGATCCGCCTCGCTCTCCGCGGCGCTCAGGTCCGCCTGAAGCTGCGCAGCGAGCGACTGAAATTTCACCTGGGCTTCCTGAACGGCGTTCGTGCGCTGTTGACGCTCGTTCCTCGCCGCCATCAGCGTCTCGGTCCGCTGGGTCTGCATCGCAATGCGCGCGTTGAGCGCCTCGTTCTGCCGGTCGTATTCGCGCTGGGCCTCCTGCATTTCGTCGTCCGTGACGAATCGGGGGGGGTCTGCCAGCCTGGCCTCGACCTCCTTCATCTGTCGTTGAAGCTCGGCCAGTTCCTTCGTGAAGGCTTCGATCGCCTCCGAACTCCTTAGCCGCGACAGTTCTGTCCGCACGGCGATATGTTGATCGATCTCGGCGACCAGTGCCTGAAGCGATGCCAACAGACCATTGGCCGCCTGTTGCACGGCGTCATCGCCAGCCGGCTGCGTCGTCGGCTCGGCGGCCGGTCGTGTCGCCGGCTGCAGGGCACGGATCTGGCCGATCAGGCCACCTTCGCCGTTTTCGCTCGGCGGACCTTCCCTGAGTACTCGCAGCGCCTCGATCGTGTCCGGCACCTTGAGCAGTTCGAGCGCCTTGACGCCGTTTGTTGCCGAATCCTCCTGGGCCCGCGCTGCCGGCAACGCTGGCCAGGCGACGCCGGCAAGCAAGACGAGCACGCCGGCCCACTGAGCGGGCCTGCGAATGCCTGCCGCGTCCACGCTGCGCCTGTGAATCATTACCGAAGACCTCGTGTCATAATAAGACGAGCCCAGTCGTCTCCCGGGCCTCTGCACGATCGAACGATCCTCAGTGGGCACGCTACGAGGGATTGCCGTGGGTTGCAAGTGCTGGCCCGTTCCCCGCCTTCCTGGCGAAAACAGGCGAGTGAAGCTACTCTGGCTTCCCGATACCGGCGGATACTATGATACTCGTCGTACGCCGACAGCCGGTGAAGAAAGGAGGCGGGCGGTCATGGCCGATCCGCGACTGACCACGGGCTCTCCCGGACTGGACAGTGTTCTCAAGAGCATCATGCCCGGCGACAACCTCGTCTGGCAAGTGGACGCGGTGGCCGATTACGCGCCCTTTGTCGAGCCGTGCTGCCGTGCCGCCATCGCCTCCGGAAAGAAGGTTGTTTATTTTCGCTTCGCCCGGCACGAACCGCTCCTGACCGCAGAGGACGGCGTGGAAGTCGTGCCTCTGGATCCCGAGGCGGGCTTCGAGCAGTTTGTCCGGAGGATCCATGTGGCCGTCGACGAGACGCGAAGCCGAGGGGTCTATATTTTCGACTGCCTCTCCGACCTCGTCGCGGACTGGTACAGCGATCGGATGCTGGGAAACTTTTTTCGCCTGATCTGCCCGTATGTCTATGACGTCGAAGGCCTGGCGTATTTCTCCATGCTCCGGAACTATCACTCCTTGTCCTGCCACGCAGCCATCAGTGGCACGACGCAGATTCTCATCGACGTGTACCGGCACAGCGGCGAACTCTATATCCATCCCCTCAAGGTCCAGCAACGGCATTCGCCCACGATGTACCTGCTGCACGTATGGTCGGGCGACAAGTGTCGTCCCGTGCTCAACAGTGCGACGATCAGTGAGATCCTGACCGCGCATCCGCCATCCGCCTCGCGTTCCGCACGGTCACGACTGGGCGTCTGGAACCGCACATTCCTGCAGGCCGAGGAGCTGTGCGAGAAGCGGAGAGAAGGCACGGCCTATTCCGCCTCTACTCTGGCCACCCTGAAACGCCGGCTGCTCCGTATGGCGATCTCACGCGACGAGCACATGCTCGGCCTGGTGGAGGCCTACTTCGACCTCGAAGACGTCCTGACCGTATGGCACCGAATGGTCGGCAGCGGGCTGATTGGAGGCAAAGCCGTGGGCATGCTCGTGGCTCGCGCGATCCTCCAGAAGAAGTCGCCTCGATGGAAGCAGATCCTGGAGCCGCATGACTCGTTCCACATCGCTTCCGATGTCTTCTACGACTACCTCGTCCAGAACGGCTGCTGGTGGCTGCGGGAGAGACAACGCGATTCGGAGCATTTCCTCGAAGGTGCTGAAGTGGCGAGGCAGCGCATCCTGGCCGGGACGTTTCCGCCTGACGCCCAGAATGACTTCGCCGACATCCTGGACTACTTCGGGCAATGCCCCATTATCGTGCGATCCAGCAGCCTGCTGGAAGATGCGTTTGGGAACTCGTTTGCCGGCAAATACGAAAGCGTGTTTTGCGTCAACCAGGGCTCGCGCGACAAGCGGCTCGAGGATTTCATGTCGGCGGTACGAAGCATCTACGCCAGCACAATGAGCGAAAGAGCCCTGCGATACCGGGCGCAACGTGGCCTGCTGGATCGTGACGAACAAATGTCGCTGCTGGTCCAGCGGGTCTCGGGATCACTCTACGGGAGCCTCTTCTATCCGCAGGTGGCGGGCGTGGCGCTCTCCTTCAATCCCTATGCGTGGAATGAACGGATCGATCCCGACGCGGGGGTGCTGCGCATGGTGTTCGGGCTGGGGACCCACGCGGTGGATCGGCGCGACGACGACTACACGCGCGTGGTGGCGCTCAACGCCCCGGAGTTGAGGCCGGAAGCCGGTATTGACCAGGTCCGCCGGTACGCGCAGCACAAGGTCGATGTGCTCGACGTCAACGCGAACCAGCTTGTATCCCGCGATTTCATCGACGTGGCCGCGGAAAGCCCGTCGTTGGAAATCGATCGTTTCGCCTCGCGGGACGACGAATTGAGCCGCCAGCTCGCCGAAAGCCCGCTCCACGGCATGGCGGCATACACATTGACGTTCGACAGCCTGCTCTCGGAGACTCGTTTCGTCGGCGATATGCACGATATGCTCAAGACGTTACAGGACGCGTACGGGTGCCCGGTCGATACCGAATTCACGATGAACTACTTCGACAACGACACATACAGGATCAATCTCGTACAGTGTCGGCCACTGCCCGTCGCGGGCGCCGCGACGATAACACCGCTGGATGCGTCGGGTGATGAGAAGAACATCATCCTGAGAGCCCACGGCGCGGTTGTCGGACCGAGCCGCGAGTGCCGGCTGGACAGGCTTATTTATGTCGTTCCGGCGAACTACGGCAAGCTCCCCGTCAACGACCGCTGGGCCATCGCCCGATTGATTGGTCGACTGATGCATTCGGACGCGGCGCCCCGACCGGAACACGTCATGCTGCTCGGCCCGGGCCGCTGGGGAACGACCATGCCGTCCCTGGGTGTCCCCGTATCGTTCACGGAGATCAACCTGGCCTCGGTTCTCTGTGAGATCGTGGCGATGCACGAAGACCTTGTGCCGGACGTTTCCCTGGGCACGCATTTCTTCAACGAACTCGTTGAGGCGGATATGCTGTATCTGGCGTTGTTCCCGGGCCACGAGGGAAACGTGCTCAACGAAGCCCTCCTGGAGGCGCTCCCCAACCGACTCGAACAGGTGCTTCCGTCGGCCGCGGGCCGGGGCGAGATCGTCCACGTCATTGACGCGGACGATCTACCCGCCCACAGCGCATTCATGTTGCACGCGGACAACCGCCAACAGACCGTCGTCTGTTATCTGAAGGAGCAGGCCTGCCCCGAAACGACGTAGACGACGCCCTCGATGACGCGGCGGTGGCGTGATCGGCGGCGCATCGTCGCTCGCCGAATCCCACGGTTCAGACCGCGCCCTGATCCAGCATGGCGTTCGCCACCTTCACGAAACCGGCAATGTTCGCGCCCAGCACGTAGTTGTCCGGCTGGCCGTAGGCCTTCGCGGTGCTTGCGGCAGCCTCATGGATCGACTTCATGATGGTTTGCAGCCGGCAGTC
>JAFGKA010000519.1 GCA_016928855.1 Phycisphaerae bacterium | reverse complement strand
GGAAGGAGCCTGTACCGATGCCTGTTCCCGCTGACCGCCGATACACGAAAACACATGAATGGCACCTGCCGGCCGACGGCCTTGTCACGATCGGCATCACGCAGTTCGCCGCGGATGAGCTGACGGATATCACCTATGTCGAGCTTCCGAAGATCGGCCAGACGATTCAGGCCGGCGCCCCGTTCGGCGAGATCGAGTCGGTCAAGGCGACTGGCGATCTCAACTCCGGCGTGAGCGGCACCGTCAAGGAGATCAACGAGAACCTCGCCGGCGCCCCGGAACTGGTTAACAGCGATCCGTTCGGCGCGGCATGGATGATCAAAGTGGCAATCGACAACCCGGCCGAACTGGACGCTCTTCTGTCGGCGGAAGACTATGAGCGCATGATCGCCGGCTGATCGGCATCGCAGGATCCCATGCAGTACACCCAGCTTACCGACAACGATGTTCGGCAGATGCTCGACCGGATCGGAATCGAGTCGATCGATGCGCTGTTTCAGAACGTGCCCAAGCGTGCGCGGCTGGACCGACCGCTCTGTCTGCCCGCCGCGATGACTGAGCCGGAACTCATCGCGCACCTGGGCGCGCTGGCCGGCGCCAACCACGGCTGCGACGAGCTGACCTGCTTTCTCGGCGGTGGCGCCTACGACCACTTCATCCCGACGGTCGTGGACGCCCTGGCTGGCCAGAGCGAATTCGTCACCGCGTACACGCCGTACCAGGCCGAAGCCTCGCAGGGCGCGTTGCAGGCGTTTTTCGAGTACCAGACGCTGATCTGTCAGTTGACCGGCATGGATGTCTCGAACGCATCGCTCTATGACGGCGCGACGGCGACGGCCGAGGCCGCCTTGATGGCGCGCGGGGCCAACGGTCGGCGGCGGCTCATCGTCTCCGGCGGCGTGCACCCGGACACGCGGCGGGTGCTTGAAACGTACCTGCGCGAGCTGCCGATGGAACTTGAAATCATCGAGACGCCCACCGGGCTGACCGACCCTGGCGTCCTGCGAAAGGCGTGCTCAGACGAGACGACGGCCGTCGTCGTGCAGTCGCCGAACTTCTTCGGCTGCGTCGAATCGCTCGAGCGGCTCGCGGCCGTAACGCACGATGCCGGCGCCCCGCTGATCGCCTCGGTCGATCCGATCGCATGCGGGCTGCTCAAGCTGCCGGGCGCGTGCGGCGTCGATATCGCTGTCGGCGAAGGCCAGCCGCTCGGGATCCCGCTCGGTTGGGGCGGGCCGTATCTCGGCTTCATGGCGGTCCGTGAGGCGTTCATGCGCAAGCTGCCCGGCCGGCTTGTCGGCGCCACACGCGACACGAACGGCCGACGGAGCTTCTGCCTGACGCTGCAGACGCGCGAGCAGCACATTCGCCGTGAGCGGGCCACCAGCAACGTGTGCACGAACCAGGGTCTGCTGGCGCTGCGGGCGACGATCTACCTGAGCGCGGTCGGGCGGACCGGCATCGCGAACGTCGCGTCGCTTTGCCTGAGCAAAGCCCACTACGCCGCCGAACGCATCGCCGCGCTCGACCGCTTCGAACTCGCGTTCGCCGCGCCGTTCTTCAAGGAATTCGTCGTTCGCACGCGCAAGGACGTCGGCAAGGTTCTGCAACATGCCCGGCAACACGGCATTCTTGCCGGCGTCGCCCTCGGCCGATGGCATGAGGCGCTGCGAGACTGCTTCCTCGTCGCCGTCACGGAAAAGCGAACAAGAGCCCAGATCGACGCGCTGGTCGCCGCGTTGAAGGAGGCATAAGCGTTGACGTCGAATCCGGATCGCATCCCCCGCCCGGACGCCCCGCCGCCGTTGCTCTTTGAACAGAGTCATCCCGGCGCCTGCGCGGTCTCGCTGCCGGCGGCCGACGTACCAACGGTCAAGCCCGCGAGCGTCATTCCGGCTGATCTGCTGGCCGCCGTGCCGCCACCGCTGCCGGAGATCGGCGAGCTGGACCTCGTCCGCCATTTTACGCGGCTGGCGCATCGCCTGTTCAGCGTCGATGCGAACTTCTACCCGCTCGGCTCGTGCACGATGAAGTACAACCCGAAGATCAACGAGCGGGCGGCCGCGATGCCGGGCTTCACCAACCTGCATCCGCTGCAGGCCGATGAGGACGTTCAGGGCATGCTCGGCCTGCTTCATACGCTGCAGACCGCGCTGGCCGAGATCGCCGGCCTGGCCGATGTGACGTTGCAGCCGGCCGCGGGCGCTCACGGCGAAATGACCGGCCTGATGCTCATCAACGCCTGGCATCGAAGCCGCGGCGAAACACGGACGAAGGTGCTCGCGCCTGACACGGCCCATGGCACGAATCCGGCAAGCTGCACCGTTTGCGGCCGCCATGCGATTCCGATCAAGTCGTTGCCGAACGGCCGCGTCGATCTGGACGATCTTCGCAAACGGGTCGATGAGCAGACCGCGGCGATGATGATCACGAATCCGAACACGGCTGGTCTGTTCGACTCGCACATCGCCGATATCGCTGAGATCGTGCATGGCGCTGGTGCGCTGTTGTATCTTGATGGTGCGAACATGAACGCGATTCTCGGCGTCGCGAGGCCGGGCGATTTCGGCGTGGACGTCATGCATTACAATGTGCACAAGACGTTCAGCACGCCGCACGGCTGTGGCGGTCCCGGCGCCGGCCCCGTCGCGGTGCGAGCGGGCCTCGAACGGTTCTTGCCCACGCCGCACATCGTCCGGCGCGATGACGGCACCTATGCGCTCGACCACGACCGGCCCGACTCGATCGGCAAGGTGCGGAGCTTCTACGGCCAGACCGGCGTGCTGATCCGCGCGTATGCGTATATCGCTGCCCTTGGGCCCGAGGGGCTTCGCGACGTGAGCGAGAAAGCGGTGCTGGCGGCGAACTATGTCGCCGCGCGGCTCAAGGGGCATTTTGCGTTTCCGTTCGAGGGGCCATACGCCCACGAGTTCCTGATCGTGCCGCAGCTCACGCAGCACGGCGTGACGGAGCTGGACGTGGCCAAGCGCCTGATCGACTTCGGTATTCATCCGCCGACGATGAGCTGGCCGGTCGCGCACTGCCTGATGATCGAGCCGACCGAAACCGAGTCGTTGGCTACGCTCGATGCGTTCGCGAATACGCTGATCCACATTGCCAACGAGGCCGCGACGCAGCCCGATCGCCTGCACAGCGCGCCGCAACACGCCCCGGTCACACGGCTCGACGAAGTCGGCGCAGCTCGCAAGCCGGAACTGCGCTGGCGCGCGGCGGAGCCGCAGGACAAGTCGGCCGGCCAACAGGAGCCGCCACCCCGGATCCATAAAGCTTGAGTGATATGTTTACGGCATATTTATCGGAGAATCTCTCGCGATCCCAAGAGGGCGAACTGGAGTCTGGTCGTTGCCGCCCCGAAGGGGCGGAGGTATGTAGCCAGGGGCGTAAGCCCCTGGAAACAACGGCCCATGAACCAATGAGCCCCAGCGGGGCGACAGATGCTTGCTACGTTCAACCCGCAATAGTAATGGAGGCTACGGCGACGGAAACCGCGGGTTGCGCCTTTTTTCTGTCGCCCCTTCGGGGCTACGTCTTGAATACGGCACGTATTCCAGGGGCTTACGCCCCTGGCTACATACCTGTGCCCCTCCGGGGCATTCAAGCGCCGTGCGGGCTATTCGACAAATGGCCAATCCCCAGTGTGCCCCATCGGAGCCCTACCTGTCCGATATCTGAAGCGACTGGTTCAGAAAGGAAGGTGCCTGCTCTTCTCCTGGATGCCATACCACAGGCGCGAACCGTCCGCCTGACGTTACCGGCGTCCCCGCGAACCATGAGAATTCCCGATGGCTGACACCATCCGTCTATTGATCGACCCCCCGCTCGACGGCCCGACGAACATGGCCCGGGACGAAGCGCTGCTGCAGCGCGTCGATCACGACGCCGCGCCGCCGACGCTGCGGCTGTATCAATGGGCTCCGGCGACCGTCTCGCTCGGCTACTTCCAGGCGTTCGCCGAATTCCACGAGCAGTCCGCCGAGCTGCGTGACATGCCGGTTGTCCGCCGGCTCACCGGCGGCGGCGCGATCGTTCATGCGAATGAGCTGACGTATTCGTTGACGCTGCCACACACGCATCCGCTCGCGCGCGACGGCGCGGTGCGGCTGTATGAACGCGTGCATGATGCGGCCATCGACCTGTTGAACGCTCGAGGAATCGCCGCCGGCCGCGTGCGCTGTGCGGCGAGCACGAACGCGCAGCGCGGCCCGTTCCTCTGCTTCGAACGCCGGCATTGCGTGGATGTCCTGGTCGGCGCCCGCAAGGTGCTCGGCAGCGCCCAGCGCCGCACCGCCCGCACGGTCCTCCAGCATGGCTCGCTTCAACTCGACGGCCTCGCGCCGGTAACCGGCCCGGACAACGACCTCGCGGACCTCGGTGCGGCGTGGGTCGAAGCCCTTTCGAAACGCCATAAGCTCGATTTCGCCCACGCCGACTGGGACACCGAAGCGCTGGCCATCGCCGCCACACTAACGGACAAGTACGCCGGCAACGACTGGACCCAGCGCCGCTGAACGTGGCCTGAGGCCGGTCACGGTGTGCCACTGTTCTCGGGCAGTGGCTTACGCATGCCTCGTCGTCATCGGGGGGGCTGGACAGGCCTGGAGACTGGATACCCTCGGAACCAGCGCTACGGCCCATGACGGATTCGCTCAGTCTGTGAGAATCGACCGGGGGTCTGTTACGGTCCGTGGGTACGTCAAAACGAACACGCACGAGGCGGAGGGGGCCTCGTGCGCGTCGCCTTATTGTGAGCGTATCCGGCTATCCGGACTATTGCTTGGCGTCGTTCAACGCCTTGCGAGCGTCGTCGATCTTCTGCTGCAACGACTCGGGCAAGGTGCTCTTGATGCCTTCCAGCGACTCGAGTGTCGTTTCAGCCGCATCATGGCTACCGTCCTTGATGGCCTTCGTGACCGCGTCGAGGTCCTTCTCGGCCTGCGCGACGGCCGCTTCGGAAGCCTTCTCGACTTCACCCGCAGCGTCCTCCAGTACGCCGCCGAGCGTTGACGCCGGGCTCTCTTCTTCTTTCTTGCAGCCCAGTCCGCTCGCCAAGCCACCAACCAGGACACCAATAAGAATGTACGATAACAGACGCATGGCTCCACCTTTCTGTTGACCGGGACCGTGATGTGAGGCCGCAATGGCCGCTTTCGTGGAGATCCCGAAAACTCCACGAGAGCCGGAGAACGCCGCACACTATACCGTACCGGCGGCCGGGGGCAACTGTGGCTGCACGCCTCCGCGGCGGCACGGCTGCCACCGGCCGGTATCGTCGCAAACGCGAAACACCGGCAAACTCTCCGGCCTTTGGCCCGCGGGCCCGTCCGTACCACCCGTTCCGGGACGCGGCCCTTTGCCTCCCACGCCATCATCGGATGGCACCTGCCTCTAAGTCGTGTTACTATGGATCGTTCAAGAGAGTTGTCTAGTCAGCAGGGGCTGGATAGGCGTTGGATGCGAGGAGCCATGCAGAGCGCCCCGATCGATTTCGAAGCGTTCCGTAGCGTGCCCGAGCACGTGGCGGCGATTCTGCCGGCGGAGCAGGTGTTCAGCCTGTTGCGGCGGTCGTTCGACGTCCCGGTCGGATGGGTTGCGCTCGCGTCGCACGCCGACGGCGTGCGGACTCTGGTCCATGCGGGCGAGAGCGTCGAGGCGGCCGGTATCACGGATCTGCTGCTCGTGCGCAGCACGCCCGTTCCGCTCGAGTTGCATGAGATGCACATCCCCAGCGCGGACGGCTATCAATGCCACGCGCAGGTGCGGTTGTCGGTCAGCATCGCATGCGAGCCCGCCGATCTCGAATCATTCCGTCAGGCGGTGCTCGGCAGCGCCGACCGCGCCACAGCCGATACGCTGCGCACGCTGGTGCAGTGGCAATGCCGTCGGGCGCTCGTACAGTTCGCCGAGAAGCGGCCTGCCGCCGACCTGGTCGATGGCAAGGACCGGGAGGCGGCCTCCGCGCTGATGGCCGAACGCCTCCATGCCGTACTGTTCCCCGCGGGGCTGATCAGCCACCAGGCACCGCTGACGCAGTTCGAGTGTAGTGCGTTCGCCGAGGTCCGCCGCGAGCAGGCCGAAGTCGCCCGCCTGCGCGACAAGCAGGCGGCCCATCAGCAGCTCCAGAATGCCGTCGCCGAAGCGCGTCGACAGCACCTGTCGCACCTCGAGACGTTGCTCGCCCAGTTGCAGACACTCAGCGACAAGACTCCCGCGGTTGGCGTCGCCGACCTGATCCGCACGTTTGCCGAGCCGCAGCGCGGGCAGCTTTATGCGGCGTTATGGAATCTTCTGCCGGGCGAGGAAAGAACGCAGTGGATCGTCGCCGTCGCGGGGATGGAACTGCTGTGTTTCGATCCGACCCTGCCCGATGCGCCCGCGCGCCGCGTACGGATCGATGGCGCCGCCGGGGCCCTGCGATCGGTCCGGATCCACCGTCAGCCGGACGACGGCAAGGTCATTCTGCTGGTCGGCGCGGCCCGTGGCGTTTACGAAGTGGACGTGGACGACCTGCGGGTCGGCCGGGAGCATGTCTTCGCACCGTCCGGCGGCCGCGAATTGCACGGTGGCGTCAATGCCGCGGCGACGACCGGGCACCACTGTTTCGGCACGCACTCGGAGGCGGGACTGATCCGTTGGGCGAGCCTCGGGGTGGAAGGCGAGGTTCCTTGGGTCGATTCTCCGCTGGCCGAGTTGACCGCCGGTGCCAAGGCCGTTCGCGGCGCGCAAGTGCTTCGAGGCCAACTGGTCCTGAGTGTCGACAAGCATGTGCTGGCCTGTCCCGCGGATGCGGTGACGCCCGCCAACACCCAGCGGTTTGAGGGCGGCATCGCCCGCATCACCGCCGTGCACGCCATCGGCGACGACCTGTTCGCCGCGGACGAGGTCGGCGATCTGTGGCAATGGGCGCTGGCCTCGCCGGGCAGGGGCCGCTGCCTGCGCCGCGGCGAGGGCTCTCCTGTCGAAAGTCTGCAGCGCATTATCGCCGGCGGCCTGCCGCACCTCGTGTTCGCCGAGCGACGGGCGACGGCCCTGCAGTTGATCCCGTTAGGCGACACCTTCGTGTGCCGCTACGAAACCGGCGACGACACCGTGCGCCGCGCCGCCGTCTCCGAAGACCTGCTGGTCGCGATGAACGAGGCACGCGACCGACTGCTGTGCTGGCGGCCGGGCGAACCACGCGAACCGTTCACGACAATCAACGTGGCCGCCCAATGCAGCCATTCCATTCAGGATCTGTGCCTGGTTACTGAAACGTCGGTGTGACGACGGCCCCGCATGGGCGATATGCAGCCTCGTTCCGCCCGTAGAGCATGCTTGGCCGAGGCAAGGACCTCGCCATTGAACGGCCCCGTGTTCCGCGACGCGTGGTTCCCGCGGTGGCGGGCTCCATTCCGCCGAAGCGGCACCCGGGTTCAGACGTCTTCCGGTGAAAACCCGAGCGATCGCAGCCGATCCCGCAGGCGGGCGGCTTCTTCGTAGCGTTCTTCCTGGATCGCCTTGCGAAGCTGTTTCTTGAGTTCCGCGCCGGGATCCGGGGGAAGCTTCTTCTTGATGCGGCGCCGCAGTTTCCGCAGCACGCGCACCTCGACGCTCTTGTAGTACGCCTGCGGCTGGTCGAACGAAGCGAAGAAGGCCTTGATGTCCCGAAGCCCGGCTTCGACG
>JAFGKA010000010.1 GCA_016928855.1 Phycisphaerae bacterium | reverse complement strand
GGCCTGTCACTCTGGACAGTGCCATACCGTCAACGTACAATCGATTGACGATCCGTCTTATCGCGCCACGCTGCACCGCGTTCATTCGCGTGGCTTGAGGACCAGCGCATGGGCTTTCGCTTCGGATGGTTCGGCAAGTCGGGAGGGTTCACCTGGGGCCCCAGGGGTGGGTGGCGACTCTACGGGTACGCCGGTGGTCGCCGAAGACGAAGAAGCACCGGGTGCCTGATTCCGTTCGTCGTCACGCTCACGTCCGGCACGTTCCTGGTTGCCGTTATCGTTCTTCTTGTCCTGTTCGGCGTCGGATCTTGATGAAGAAGAGGCATCCTCATGAGCATGGAACATGCGATCGAGACCCTCAAGGGCGTCCACAGCAGGGTCAGCGTCAATTCCTCGAATGCATCGAACCGCATCGCCGCCAAAATCATTCGCGCGCAGCATGCGGTGCGCGCTCGTTATCAACCGTTGTTTTCGCGGGAACGAGTCGGCGAGCTTCAGGCGGATGGTTTTCTCGGATTCCTGCTGTTCGACAACAACCAGCACTGGAGCAACCTGCAACGCCAGGGGAGCCGGATGACGGCGGACATGCCGCGACTCCGCGAGGCCCTCGCGCTCCTGGTGGACGAAGAACTGCCACTCAGGACGAGGCTGAATCAACTTCGGCCCAAGGGTGGCAAGCCGGTGGTCAAGGGGCTGGCCCGGTCGGTCATGACGGCGATCCTCCAGATCGTGTACCCAGATCGTTATGGAGTCCTCAACAACACGGTGGAAGCGGGCATGCGACAGGTCGGCATCTGGCCTGATTCTCCGCGCGGAGCATCGCTTGCGGATCGCTACGAAGCCGTGAACCGGGTGTTGCACACGCTGGCGGAAGCACTGCGAATTGACCTTTGGACATTGGATGCGTTGTGGTACCGGCTGACATTGAGGGGATCGCCGCGATTTGATGATGAGGAGCCGAGCAGTGTCCAAGAACGATCACAGGCGGTCGCGGTCATGAAGTCCCAGTTCCAGCATCGCGGAGAATCGTCTGATTCGGATTGGAACGAGTTGTCTCTTCTCCTGCCTGTGGAGGAAGACAGAAGGACCAGTTCGCCGAAGACGCTCGCAAGAATGCGTACCCGCGTGGCGCAGTTGTCGGCAGAGTTTGATCGATACGTTACCGCCTTCAATCATGAGGCGTTATTCACTGGCCCGAGCCTTTACTTCCATTTGAAGACGGTGGAGATTCGCGCGCGCCATGCGTCGGTCGCCGCAACAATTTCTGACAGTCAGTTCTTCGAATATCTGTATGCCACATTGACAGCGTGGGGGATGCACCGTCCGGGGCGGAGCCGTGCGAAGCTCGCGAACCTACATGAGATGCGCGAGAGCTTCGAAGGACAAGCTACCGCCATTGACGAGATGGCATCGCTCCGACTCCGAGACCTAAGCACAATACACGCGCAGCAAATTGCCTCCAAGCTGTGGGCCATAATGGAACGTCTTCAGGTGAGCACGAGCAACACCAGGATTGTTGCCTGCTCGAAGGCTCTTCACCATCTGCTGCCCTTGCTGATGCCGCCGATTGACCGTGAATACACGCTCAGTTTCTTTTATCGTCGCAAGACAATGAATAGGGGCGACAAAGCCACGTTTCTGGAGATCTTCCCTCTATTTCGGGAAATCGCTGTGGCCCAAGGTGACCGTCTTGCTCAGTTGGTTGGGCCGGGCATGAATACGAGCGAAACGAAGGTGATCGACAACGCGATCATCGGCTTTGTGTCCACGCATTCCCGGAAGTAATACAGAGAAATCGCATTACGATGCAATTCGACATTACGGGTTCGGCGAAACGGATCGAGGCACGGACGAGCGAGCGGCTATTCTTCGACAACCCGAAGCACAATGCGTACCGCTGGGAGCTGGCCGCCCGGATCGCGACACTCGCAGTCGGCAAGGGCGAAATGCTGCACGCTTCGTACTGTGGCCCCGATGATCCGGGCCGGGACCGGTTCGATGTGGAGAACGTGCTGTTCTACAACGTCCGGCTGCCGCGCAACAGCGGCGGTTCCTGCTTCTCCCGCGCTGCCGGCAATGGTATTTCCTTTGCCTACACGCAGCAGCGCGAGCGCCGGACGGTATACGAGGTGGTGCTGATTGGCACACTCGTCGAACGGCAACCAATGCTGATCGACTACGGCGACATACCTGTCTGTGCCGTGAACTCCGATACGAAACCCTGGCAGGTATGGCAGTCGTTTCACCTGTGGCTTGACCAGCATCCCACGGAGTGCGTGGACTGGCCGGGACGCCATTTCGGTATGGAGATTGGCGTTGGCGGCGTGGCGGGAAACTTCGCGGCATACGTCAAGCCTGTCTTCGACGGCGTGATTGCGGCCTTTCACTCAGCCACTGCGGTTGCTCCGGAAATCGCGGGTCGCATCGCCGGTCAAGTTCATCGCAACGAAGAGACCGTGTTCCGCTGGCTCAAGAGACGAGAGCCGATCAGGATCAGTGATGAGCCACCGGTGTATCTCCGGGGGGCCGGCGTGCAATGGAGCCCTGCTGATCATCTTTGCAGCCACGGGGTGCTCCGGCCGATACCCACCGGTTCCAGAACCATGCGCCTACGTGTCTGGTCAACGGAAGCGCGGTAGTGTATCCATAGGACAGGAACAGCGATAACGCCGGATTCGCTGACCCAGCCTGCGGGCACCGGCCCGACGCATGAGCGTGAATTGGTGGGAGGACAGAGAATATGTGGCAGATTGTCGTTTCGATGATGATGAGTGTGGTCGCCGCGGAGGCCGTGCCGGCGACGGAGCCGCCGGTGATTCCGGTTGGGCTGGATGCGTATCGCCTGTGGGACCGGTGGGCGTATCAGCGGATCGGAGCCCGCTCCTACATGCGGAGCACGTACGACCGCAGCGGACACAACGAGACGGCCGACGCGAGCCACTACCTCTATCAGGAGGCCGAGGACTTCAATGTAACACTCGATGTGGCCGGGCCGGGCGTGCTGTACTTCGCGCGGTACAACCACTGGCACGGCAGCCCGTGGCATTACGAGGTGGACGGCGTCGATCACATCGTCCGCGAGGCGACGACCACGGACCCGACGAAGAAACTGACCGATTCGGTGTTTCTGCCGGAGTCGCTGTTCCCCAACCCGTTGACGTGGACCTACGCCATCACGAAGGGCGCGGATCTGATGTGGGTGCCGATCGCATTCGAGAAGTCGTTCCGGATGGCGTATTCACGTACGTTCTACGGGACGGGCTATTACATTTATCATCAATATGTGCCAGGCGCGAATCTCTCGCAGCCGATCACGGCGTGGGATGGCAAGACGCCGCCCGATCCGGCGGTACTTGAGCTGCTGCGCTGCAGTGGCGACGTGCCGGATCCCGAGAGCCTGAAGGCGTGCCGTTCCGTCGCCCGCGATGTGCCGTTGGATGCCGGCGGCACGATCGTGCTGGCGGATGCCATCGAGGGGCCCGGGATGATTCGCATGCTGTCGCTGACGCTGCCGCGCGGCCGGACACTCGCGCTCGAGCGCGTACGGATGCGGATCACGTGGGATGATCGGGCGGCCCCGTCGGTCGATGCGCCGCTGGCGCTGTGCTTCGGCGCCGGAACGCTGTACAACCGCGACGGGCGCGAGCACCTCGTCAAGGCGTTTCCGATGAACATCCGGTATGACGAGAAAGCTGTCCACCTGGCGTGCCACTTCCCGATGCCGTTCTTTAAGTCGGCGCGGATCGAGCTTGTCGGCGTGCCGGCGATTGCCGAAGCGTCGATCCGGTTCGCGGTGTACTGGGCACCGTATGCCGATCCGCCGAATCACGTGGGCTACTTCCATGCCACGTATCAGGACCATCCCAAGCCGACATTTGGCCAGGACATCGTTCTGCTCGATACGCAGACTGTCGAAGGCGGCGGCGACTGGTCCGGCTCCTTCGTCGGCACATCGTTCATCTTTTCGCATAACGCCGTCTTGACGACCCTTGAAGGCGACCCGCGATTCTTTTTCGACGATTGCCAGACGCCGTCGTACGGCACGGGCACCGAGGAGTGGGGCGGCGGCGGCGACTACTGGGGCGGGCTGAACATGACGCTGCCACTTGTCGGTCATCCGTGCGGCGCCCGCAAGGCTGAAGACGCCAAAGATCCGCGAGACCTGATCCAGTCGGCATACCGGTTCCTGCTGGCGGACCTGATGCCGTTTGGCAAGCGGGCGGTTATCCGACTGGAACACGGCGGCGAGAATGAATCGATCGAACACTACGAAACGGTGACTTACTGGTATGGGCTGCCGGGCGCATCGCTCGTCCTGACGGATACGCTCGACGTCGGCGATGCCGCCAGTGAGCGCGCACATGCGTACACGTCACCCGATGCGTCCGAGGTGGTTTCCATCACCTCTCGTTATGAATGGGGCCCGGACACGCTGAAAAAGAAGGACGAAGCACCGGTCGAGATCTACCCGGCGCACACCGAGACGGGCCGGCATACGACGGGTACGTCGGAGTTCACGGTCAAGCTCACGCCGGACAACCGCGGCGCGATGCTGCGACGGACGCTGGACTACGCGTTTCCGAATCAGCGGGCGGAGGTCTACGTGGCCGATGCCACAGCCGATGAGGCGACATGGGAGTACGCCGGCGTCTGGTATGAAGCGGGCTCGAACACATGCTATCATTCGTGGCCGCGTGAAGGCGGCGAACTGGGCCCGTCCAATCCGGTGGTGCAGACGTCGAACCGGCGGTTCCGCGACAGCGAGTTTCTGCTCG
>JAFGKA010000518.1 GCA_016928855.1 Phycisphaerae bacterium | reverse complement strand
GTCGATCGCTCCGGCGAATTTCAACTGTCCGGGGCAGATCGTCGTGTCCGGCGGGCTTGCCGCATGTGAGCGGATACTCGCGCTGGCCGAAGAGGCCGGCTTCCGGGCGGTGGCCCTGAAGGTGGCGGGCGCGTTTCATTCGGAGTTCATGCGGAGTGCCGCTGATGGATTGCGCGAGGCGCTCGACGTGATCGAGATTCGTCCGCCGGCGGTTCCGGTGTACGCGAACGTCAGCACCGAACCGCATCGCGACCCGGCGACGATTCGCGAGTGGCTGGTCAAACAGCTCGTGAGCCCGGTCCTGTGGCAGGCGACGATCGAGGCCCGCATCCGCGAGGGATTTGGCCTGTTCTTCGAGATCGGCCCCGGGCATATCTTGACAGGCTTGATGCGGCGGATTAATCGCCGCATGCCGGTTGTGAACGTAAGCGACGCCGCCGGTCTGGAAAGTGTCAAGGAGAGCGTATGAAGCTGAAGGATCAGGTTGCCATCGTGACCGGCGCCGCTCGTGGGATCGGGCGTGAGATCTGTCTGGCCCTGGCCGACGAGGGGGCCCACATCGCGGGCGTGGATCTGCTGGCGGATGCGCTGGCCGAGACACAGCGTCTCGTCGAGGCCAAGGGCGTGCAGATGATGACCTGCGAGGCCAACGTGGCGGACCGGGCCTCCGTCGAGCGGATGCGTGATGCGGTCGTCGAGAAGTTTGGGCGCATCGACATTCTGGTGAACAATGCCGGAATCACACGCGATACCCTGATGCTCAGCATGACCGAGGAGCAGTGGGATGCGGTGATCCAGGTGAATCTGCGCGGCGTGTTCATCTGCTCCCGTGTCGTGGCCGAGACGATGCTTCGGGCACGATATGGGCGGATCATCAACATGGCCAGTGTGTCGGGGCTTATGGGCAACCCCGGGCAGGCGAACTATGCCGCGAGTAAGGCCGGCGTGGTCGGTTTCACGAAGTCGATCGCCAAAGAGCTGGCCAAGCGCAACATCCTGTGCAATGCGGTGGCTCCGGGCTTCATCGCGACGGACATGACGGCGGTGCTTCCCGACAAGGTGAAGGATACGGTTCGTGAGTTGATCCCGGCGAGGCGGTTTGGCGAGGCGTCGGAAGTGGCTTCGGTAGTGCAGTTTTTGGCTGGACCGGACGCGGCGTACGTGACCGGTCAGGTGATTTCCGTGGACGGCGGCCTGAACATGTAGCCGGGCGGCCGTTGCCGGACAGTATTGAGGCTTGCGGCCCGTTTCGGGTATAGTACGCCGGCCCTTGAAGTAGAGAAAAAGCATAGACTACGCTCCAGCAAGGAGGATTGCGTCGTGCCGACGACTGAAGAAATTCAAGAGAAGGTGACCAGCATCGTCAGCGAGCAGATGGGTGTCGACAAGGCGGAGATCTCTCGCGAAACGTCGTTCGTCAATGACCTCAACGCGGACTCCCTCGACACCGTCGAACTCGTGATGGAGTTCGAGGATGAGTTCGAGATGAGCATTCCCGACGAAGAGGCGGAGAAGATCAAGACGGTGGGGCAGGCCATCGACTACATCGCCGAACACATGAACAACAAATCCTGATTGCCCGCGAAGCGAAAGACGGATTATGAGCACGCGACGCGTGGTGATTACGGGGATGGGGGTGATCTCACCCCTGGGTGACGGGCTCGAACCGTTCTGGGACGGTCTTGTGGCCGGCCGGAGCGGGATCGCGCCGATTGCGCGCTTCGATGCGAGTGAGTTCGATACGCGCTTCGGCGGTGAATGCAGAGAGTTCGAACCCGACCGGTATCTCGACCGGAAGCAGACTAAGCGGCTCGACCGCTTCGCGCAACTCGCGCTCGTGGCGGCGCAGATGGCCAGCCGGGACAGCGGGATTGCGTTCGAGCAGGAAGACGGCCGCCGGGTCGGGGTCATCATCGGCTCGGGCATCGGCGGGCTTGCCGAACTCGAATCGCAGCACAAGCGGCTGCTCGACAAGGGGCCGACGAAGGTCTCGGCGTTCACGATTCCGAAGTTGATGCTCAATGCGGCCAGCGGGAACATCTCGATCCTGGTGGGGGCCTGCGGGCCGAGTACGGCGGTCGCGACCGCCTGTGCGTCGGCGACCAACGCGATGGGCGATGCCTACCTGACGATCAAGCGCGACGAAGCGGACGTCATGTTTACCGGCGGTAGCGAGGCCGCCCTGACGCCGCTTGGGCTCGCCGCGTTCTGTGCGATGCACGCCTTGTCCACTCGGAATGATGATCCGGCCGGTGCCAGCCGGCCGTTCGAAAAGAGCCGCGACGGGTTCGTCATGGGCGAGGGGGCCGGCATCGTTCTGTTTGAGGAGCTGGAGCACGCCCGTGCCCGCGGTGCTCGCATCTATGCCGAGTTGCTGGGTTTTGGCGCGTCCAGTGATGCGGGGCACATCACGCAGCCCATGGAAGACGGTGCCGGTGCCGCCGAGGCGATGCGGCAGGCGCTGACCGACGCCCGACTGGCGCCGGACGACATCGACTACATCAATGCGCACGGGACGGCGACGATCCTTGGCGATATCGCCGAGACCCGCGCGGTCAAAACCGTTTTCGGTGACCACGCCCGAAGGCTGGCGATCAGCAGCACCAAGTCCTGTGTCGGGCACCTGCTCGGTGCAAGCGGGGGCGTTGAACTGGCGGCGACGATCATGGCTATCCAGCACGGCGTCGCGCCGCCAACCATCAATCTCGACGAGCCAGATCCCGAATGCGACCTGGACTATGTGCCGAACACAGCCCGGGATATGCAGATCGACCGGGCTATGAGCAACTCGTTCGGGTTCGGCGGCCACAACGCTTGCGTGATTGTTGGGCGATATCAGGGTTGAAAAGCCGGGTGCTCCGGGTTCGGACTCAAGTCCTTCGAGAAGCCGACCGATAATCGGACAGGCGGGGCAGGCGCCAAGCGCTTGGTCTGCGCGGAGTATGCGCTCGTGATAGATTCGCAGGCGGAAATCGATGCTCTGTTGGCCGAGGCGGAAGCCTTGGTTGCGGAGGTGCCTGATTCGACGGCGGTGGCCGTGCTGTCGGCCGAACCCTCGGCGGACACGCGGACAGCTTCGAAGAGCGAAGAAGCTTCGCGCCCCATTCCACGGGCCGAGGGCCTGTTCCGGGCGAGTTGTGGTCCACGAAGCGATGATCTTCATCGCATCATGCGAATCGAGGTGCCGGTCATCGTGCGGCTGGCGGAATGCAGCATGGCCGTGTCGCGGATCATGGGCCTCTCGCCGGGCGCGATCATCGAGTTCGAAAAGCCCGCCGATGCCGCGCTGGACCTGATGGTCAACAACAAGTGCATCGGTGTCGGCCAAGCCGTGAAAGTCGGCGAGAAGTTCGGCCTTCGGATTACGAAGGTCGGCACGCTCGAGGAGAGGATCGAGGCCTTGGCGGGTCGTTAGCCCGGGGCCTCTGGGTCTCTCCGTTCTTCCTTACCCCAGCAGCGATTGCAGCAGTTCTGAGGCGTACCGGATGTCGCCCAGTCGGTCGTGACCGGCTTCGCGCTCGATTACGAGCGGGCCCTGATAGCCGATCGTGCGCAGCTTGCTGACGACGCGCGGAATGTCGGCGTCGCCGTCGCCCAATGGGACTTCCTGGCCCCATGTCTTGCCGGGCTGCGCGGACCAGGTGGCATCCTTCATGTGGACATGGGCGATGTGGTCGCGCAGCACGTCAATCGCCTCGGTCGGTTCGCCAATACCGTACAGAATCATGTTGGCCGGATCGAAGTTGACGCGCACGTTGGTCCGGCCGACATCGGCGATGAACGTGGCGAGCGCTTCCGCCTGTTCCTGCCCGGTTTCCATCAGCAGCATCAGACTGCGCTGGCCCAGCGCGTCGGCCACGCGCTTCACGCGGTCGACCATCGTCTGGTATCGGGGGGCGCTTCGGTCATGCGGGACGAAGCCGACGTGCGTGGCGAGCTTGTCCACGCCGAGCTTCACGGTGAGGTCCGCCACGCGGACAGTTTCGGCGAAGCGCTGCTCGAAGCGGTCATCGGGGACATATCCACCGGTCGCCGCGATGCGCGGGAGTGTGCTGTAGTCTTCATCGACGAAGCCGATGCAGGTGGCGCTGACTTCGAGGCCGGAGTCCGCGACGGTCTGGATGATGGAATCCATCTCGCCTTCTGCGGGGATCGCTTCGCCGAAGAAGCCCACCTGTACGACGGCGAAGCCGAGTTCCTGCTGGACGGTGGCCAGAGTCTTGCTCAAATCCTTGATCGCCAGTGACCAGGAACACACGCCGATGTCCAGTGGCTTCATATCTGTACCTCCATCGTGTCAATCGGTTCGATCCTGTCCCGCCTGCGCAGTTGTCCACAGGCCGCGTCGATATCCAGCCCGCGACTGCGGCGCACGTGCGCGTTGACGCCGTGCTCGCGCAGATCGCGAAGAAAGCCCTGCACGGCCGCGTGGCCCGGCCGTTCAAAACCGAGGTCCGCGACCGGGTTGTACGCGATCAGATTCACGTTGCATCGGAGCCGCTGCGCCAAACGGGCCAGACGCTCCACGTCGAGCGACCGCATGTTCACGCTCCCGAGCATCAGGTATTCGAGCGTGATTTCCCGGCCCGTCCGGTCAAAGTAGTACCGTGCGGCCTCCGTCAGTTCGGCAATACTGACGCGCCGGGCCCACGGAATCAACTCCTGTCGCAGCGTGTCGGTCGTTGCATGGAGGGAAATTGCCAGCGTGACCGGCGGCGCGTCGTCCGCCAGCCGGCGGATCCTCTCGGGGATGCCGACGGTGCTGATGGTGATCTTGCGGGCGCTGATATTGAGGCCCCATGGGGCGTTGGCCGTACGCACGGCCGCGAGCACGGCGTCGTAGTTGGCCAGGGGCTCGCCGATACCCATGAACACGATGTTGCTCAGGCGTTCACCGGGGGCACAGAGCGCCCGCACGCGCAGCATCTGCTCGACGATTTCGCCCGTCGTGAGCTGACGTTGAATCCCGTCGATGCCACTGGCGCAGAACGCACACTGGACGGGGCAGCCGACCTGGCTCGATAGGCACGCGGTGTTGCGGTCCGTTTCCGGCAGCAGCACACATTCGCTCGTGAGGCCGTCCGGCCAGCGGAGCAGCAGCTTGACGGTCCCGTCATCGGAGCGTTGTTCGGTGGCGATGGTGCTGGTGTAGATCGTGAAAATCGCCGCGAGTTCCTCGCGGAGCCGCTTGGGCAGGTTGCTCATCTCGTCGAAGGTGTTTGCGTTATGGACCAGCACCCACTCAAGGATCTGGCGCACACGGTAGGCGGGCAGGTCATGCTGCTTCGCCCAGTCAGTCAGGGCGTCCAGGTCGTAGTCGAGCAGGTGTGCGGGGGCTTCATCGTTCATGATTCGCGCTATCATACGGTCCCGGATGCTGCTTTTCGACTGGCCCCGCACTGCTCGCAATCTGGGGTCACGGCGGTATACTGATATACGTTTTCGGTCCCAATTTCGAACCTTTTCTGGACGAGGGCTACCGTATGGCGTTGTTGCTCGGAATCGACGTCGGTACATCGGCGACCAAGACGTTGCTCTGCACGGCCAAGGGCCGGGTTTTGGCCACGGCCAGCGCCGAGTACCCGGTGTATGCACCCGAGCCGGGCTGGTCCGAGCAGGATCCCAACGACTGGTGGCGGGCGGTGATTCAGGGGATCGGCGCCGTCTGCAAGAAAGCCGGCAAGAACCCCACCCAGATCACCGGCGTCGGCCTGAGCGGCCAGATGCACGGCAGCGTGTTTGTCGACCGGGCCGGCCAGTCGTTGCGGCGGGCCCTGCTCTGGAACGATCAGCGGACCGTCGCCGAATGTGCCGAGATCGAGCGGCTCGCCGGTGGCCGGAGCAAGCTCATCGGCATGGTCAACAACGTCGCCCTGACCGGCTTTACGGCGCCGAAGATCCTGTGGGTCCGCACGCATGATCCACGGGCCTACGAGCAGACCTTCAAGGTGCTTCTGCCCAAGGACTACATCCGGCTGCGGCTGACCGGCGAATACGCCAGCGAGGTCAGCGATGCCGCCGGCACGCTGCTGCTCGATGTGAAGGGCCGTAAATGGCATCGTGGCCTGTTGGGCAAGCTGCGGATCAATCCGGACCTCCTTCCGGCGGTGCACGAATCGACGGTCGTGACCGGCGAGGTCAATCGGGCCGCCGCCCGCGCGACCGGGCTGGCCGTGGGTACGCCGGTCGTCGGTGGCGCCGGTGATCAGCCCGCCGGAGCGATTGGCAACGGGATCGTGCAGGCCGGCATCGTCTCGGCCACGATGGGAACCAGCGGCGTTGTGTTTGCCCACAGCGACAAGCCGGTGCCGAACAAGGCCGGCAATCTGCAGTCGTTCTGCCACGCCGTTCCGGGCAAGTGGTGCGTCTTCGGCTGCATGTTGGCGGCCGGCGGGAGCTTTCAGTGGTTGCGCAACACATGGTGTGCCGACGAGGTCGCGGCGCTGCGCAAGGCGAAGAAGGATCCGGGTGTCGTCTACACGAGCCTGATCAAACTCGCCGAGAAAGCGCCGCCCGGCTGCGAGGGCCTGTTCTTCCTGCCGTACCTGACCGGCGAGCGGTGTCCATATCCGGATCCTGACGCCCGCGGGGCGTGGATCGGTCTCACGGTGCGGCATGACCGCGCGAGCCTGGTCCGGGCGGTGCTTGAGGGCATCACGTTCGGCATGCGTGACCAGATCGAGATCATGCGGGCCGGCGGCCTCGATATCCGCGAGGTGCGTGCCGGCGGCGGCGGGGCAGCCAGCCCATGGTGGCGACAACTCCAGGCGGATATTTATGATGCGACCGTCACGACGATCAACACCCAGGAAGGCGCCGCCTATGGCGTCGCGCTGTTGGCGGGCGTCGGTACCGGCGTATTCAAGACGGTGCCCGAGGCCTGCGAGGCCGGCATTCGCATCACCGATCAGCGCAAACCCACCGCCAAGCTGCGGAAGCGCTATGATAGTGCCTACGCCCAGTATCGTCGGCTCTATCCATCGCTGGCTGGCGAGTTCAAACGGATTGCCGAGGTAACGGCGTAGAGGGGCGGACGATGGCAGAGGCGGCGGAAATGCTCGCACAGGCCGTGGCGTGGGCCCGATCGGCCGGCCAGATCGCGCGTGAGCGGTTCGGCGCGGCGTCGGTCTCGCTCAAGGCCGACGACAGTCCGGTGACCGACGCCGACCATGCGGTGCAGGCGCACATCCTCAACGCTATTGCCGCCGTGTACTCCGATCATGCGGTCGTAACCGAAGAGACCGTCGCGCAGCCCGAGCGTCATGCGGCATTCGCGTCGGCCGAGTTCTGCTGGGTGGTCGATCCGATCGACGGAACACGCAACTACGCCCGTCACGCGGCCAACTTCGCGGTCAGCATCGCGGTGCTGGAGCGGGGCACGCCGATCATCGGCGTGGTCTATGACGTGATGACCGACCGGATGTACTCGGGTCGCGCCGGCGCCGGTGCCTGCTGCGACGGGACGCCGATGCACGTGGCCGACGAGCCGCCGACGGGCAATACGCTGATTGGCACCGCTTCAGGGCGGGGTGAGCCGATGGCCGACGCGGTGCACGACTGGTTCGACCGCATGACGCTGCGCAACCTAGGGTCGACCGAGCTGCATCTGGCGATGGTGGCGGCCGGGTCGATCGACGCGGCTTTCTGTCACAGTTGCCGGGTGTGGGACGTGGCGGCGGGGGCATTGTTGGTCTCTGAAGCCGGCGGCGTATGCACGAGCCCAGATGGCCAACCCTGCTTTCCGATAGATGCCGACGCGGCTCGCCTGCGGGCCAACATGCCGTTTCTCGCGGCGGGCCCGAGGTTGCATCGCTATCTGTTCGAATCGCTGCGGCAAGAGGCCTGAGACGGGACACGTCTGTCCGTTGTTCGCATCGGCGGCCATGCGTTCTTGCCCTGTGGCCGCCAGGCCGATGGCAGGAAGGTGAAACGATGGTGGATCGCGGTCCAAAGCGGTTGTCCCGAGCGGAGAGCGTTCTGCTCGTCGTGGATCTTCAGGAAAAGCTGCTGCCGAAGATCGTCGGCGGGGAGGCGGTGGTGGCCGCGTCGTGCCGGCTGATTCGCGCTGTCGAAATCCTCGGTGTGCCCGTGCTGGTGACGGAGCAGTATCCGCGGGGGATCGGTACGACCACGCCGGCGGTGCGCGAGGCCGTGGGGGCCCGCTGGAAGCCGCCAGTCGAGAAGACGACGTTCAGTTGCTGCGGGGTCGAGGCGTTCGGCGAGGCGCTCCGCGCGATCGGCCGCGACCAGGTGCTGGTCGTTGGCATCGAGGCCCACGTCTGCGTGCAGCAGACCGTGCTGGATCTGTTGGCATTGGGGTTTTCGCCCTTTGTTTGTGCCGACGCGGTCGGCTCGCGTGGCGAGATGGATTGCCGCGTTGCCCTGGAGCGTATGCGCGATGCCGGGGCGGTCATCACGACGACGGAAGCGGTACTATTCGAGCTGTCGGTGCGGGCCGACACGAATGACTTCAAGCAGATCCTCGAACTGATCAAGGGATAACATGCCGTCACCGGATGAATCCTGGGATGATGAGGCTTGGTCGGACGAGGCCGACGACGAAGGTCTCGGTACGGATGAATCGGACGTCGAGGCCTATACGCTGCCGTGCCCGGCGTGCGGGGCGATGGTGTACGAAGACGCGGACAAGTGCCCCCACTGCGGGGAATGGATCACACCGGTGGGTGAGGCGGCCCGGCGAAGCCGGACGTGGCGCTGGCCGCTGCTCGTGGTCTTGCTGATTCTCGTGTTGCTGATTGTCTATCACGGGCTTGGCTGGTAGGAGACTCATTCATGGCATTTCCTAAGACGCGGTTGCGGCGGTTGCGGGCCGGTGGCACGATGCGGCGCATGGTCCGCGAGACCCGGCTCTCGGTCGATGACCTGATCGCGCCGTTGTTCATTCGACCGGGGCAGGGGGCCAGGCAGCCGATCGCGTCGATGCCGGGCCAGTTTCAGATGTCGGTCGATAGGGCGACCGAGGCCTGCCGCGAACTGGCGGATCTGGGCGTGCCCGCGGTGCTGTTGTTTGGGATTCCGGAGCGCAAGGACGCCACGGGCAGCGAGGCGTTTCGCGAGCAGGGCGTGGTGCAGCAGGCCGTGCGTGCAATCAAGACGGCGTGTCCGGCTCTGCTCGTCATCACGGACGTCTGCCTGTGTGAGTACACGGACCACGGGCATTGCGGCCTGATCGTTGAGCGGGGCGGCGTGCGGGATGTGGACAACGACTCGACGCTCGATGTGCTGGCACGGGCGGCGGTGTCGCACGCGCGGGCCGGGGCCGACATCGTCGCGCCATCGGATATGATGGACGGTCGCGTGCGCGCGATTCGCGAGGCGCTCGACGCCGAGGGGTTCGCGCACACGCCGATCCTGGCCTATGCGGCGAAATTTGCCAGTGCGTATTACGGCCCGTTTCGCGACGCGGCCGAATCGCCCCCGAAGTTCGGCGACCGCAAGACATATCAGATGGACGCGGCCAATGCCGTCGAGGCACTGCGTGAGGTGGCGCTTGATATCGAAGAGGGTGCCGACATCGTAATGGTCAAGCCGGCGGTGAACTACCTCGATGTATTGTGGCGCGTGAAAGAGCGGTTCGGCCTGCCGACGGCAGCGTATCACGTCAGCGGCGAGTACGCGATGATCAAGGCGGCGGCCGCCAACGCCTGGCTTGACGAGCGGGCCTGCGTGCTTGAGACCACGCTGGCCATCCGCCGGGCCGGCGCCGATATGATCGTTACCTATTTTGCCAAGGACCTCGCCGGCTGGCTGGATGAGTAGGTTTAGCGGCGACGAGGGTTCACGGTCTTTCGCTGCACGGCGACGGCGAGACAAGCCAAGCGGCCCACCGGCGGGTGAAGGCGTCGTCCAGCGGGCCAAACGCGGCTTCGAAGTCACGGATTTCCACCTCTGGGCCGATGTTTGCATTGGTTCGACGCTGAATACGCCTTACGTAGTCGCCCAGTTTGTCCTTCTGCTGGCGATGCAGGTAGTACACCAGCGCCCAACTCTGTGCGTACAGCAGCGATGTGTCGCCATCCTCTCGACGCGAGGGCGAAGGTTGCTGCCGATTGTTTTCCCACGAGGCACCCACGAGGTTGCGCAATGGCAGCAGACGCCCCTCGTGTACCGCGGTTGTTACCATTGCGGCGTTTAATGACTCCTCCGATTCGTGCGGGCAGACGGCTTCGTGCAAGTCGTTGTAGCGTGCCCCATTGATGCTGCGCGGTTTGGTGGCGTACGGTATCTCCGGTGTTTCGAACAGTACCGCCAGTCCTTCCACGAACCATGAGGGAGTCGAGCCGTTGCGTCGGAGCACGCCGATATTGAAGAAGACCTGATGCGCAATCTCGTGACGAGTGACCGTTCGGTTGATCTCGTCGGTATAGCGATCGTAGCGGGCCTGGATCTGCCGCAGTTGGGCCTTTGCCGCTGATAACGTGCGCCTGGCTTCCTCCACCGGCAGCGTGACCTGTGAACCGTCGCCATAGGTCAATGTGATCTCCCCCGCATCGGACGTGGTCGCGTCGAGCTGCGCCTTGATCGTATTCGCGTTTTGTGCGGCTCGCTTCAGGGCGTTCCGGAGGTCCGCGATCTCGGGGTCGGCGCCGACATCGACGAACACGCAGCGGTTGGTCTTTTCGTCATAGAAGCCGTAGGTCTTGATCCGGCCGAGCCCCGCCAGTCGTGCGCAGGCCCGGTACGTTTCGACGTCGGTCAGGAACAGGATCTCCAGCTTCTCAGGCGGCGGCGTCACGGGCAGGCCATGATACGCGCAGAACGCGAGAATCTCGTCGTACACACGCTCGGCACTGGCCGCGAGCGCGTGCGCTTCGGCTGCGGCGCCGGTGTATTGCAGCCGGAATCGTGGGGTGATTGCGACGGCGGTTTCGGAGGCCGGCATTGTGCACGGGGCCGTGCGCGACGCCGGCGCACTTGTCGAAGCGGCATGTTCGCCGTCGTGCGGCGGCGCTGCGGCTGCCAGCGACAGGATGATCGAGGCCGCGCATAGCGTCTGCATGGGGTACTCCGTCGGGTCTGTCGTATTATACCGCCTCGAATGCTCACGGCCGCGAGATGGCTCCATTGGCGATGGATCCAGGGCAAGCGAGTCGTCGACACGGGCATGAAAGCAGACAGAAGCCAGAAGGCAGAATCAGACGGTTCTCATCGCTGAGCTTGTGTAACTCGACCGGCTACTGACCAGAGCCTGTGGGCCTGCCTACGCCACCCTGCAATGTACCACTGCTTTCGAGCTTGCTGTTACCCGCATTTGTCCTATCCGATCAGCGGCTGCCGGGGGCAACGCGCCGGCCCCCTGCAAAAGGGCCTTGCCGACAACTATGGGCTGCTGTGAAGGGATGGACCGCCTGGGCGCACCGAAACGCCCGACATGGCGCAGCCTTTGGAGTGCGGCGGCGCGCCGCCGCTTTCCATCGCGGCGGAGCCGCCTCCGTCGGCGACGTCCCGATGCGCCGCGGCATCCCACGAGCATGCACCCGCATGCACCACAAGCACCTTGCGCTGGCCAAGGAACAGCGGCGTCATGCCGCCGCACTCCAAAGGGCTGCCGCCGGCTTCGTTACCGCCAGCGCCAGATGCCACCGCCGAAGCGAAGCGGCGTCATGCCGACCCGCCCCGACGGCCGCAGCACATGCGGGCGCTTCGCTTCGGCATGCCACGCGTCTCTGTGGGGCTGAGCGATAGGAAACAGACGTAGCGGCCGGCGTCTCGCCGGCCGTTTTCGAAGCACGCGACCGTTGCTCGTCAGGACCGCGGTCGCCGAGGCGTTGACCGCGTCTGCGGGCCTTCGTACGATCTGGCTTCATACAAGCTGGAGTGGCAGGGTGACCATGAGCAAAACGGAACCAAAGAGCTGGCAGGCCCGGATG
>JAFGKA010000517.1 GCA_016928855.1 Phycisphaerae bacterium | reverse complement strand
GTCGGTGGCCATCCAGTTTCCTGCCATTTCGCCCGTACCGCTATCCAACGGAGATCGCTCCGAAACTAGATGCGATGCCCCTGGGGTCTTGGCGGCAAATCAAGGGCGCGGTTCATGAATCGCTCGTACGGCTCGAAACCTCGGTCTGAAGAGACGGGCCAAGGCTTGGGACATGCGTGCGAGTCCTGAAGGCCCTTCCAGATCCGGCCAGACGCCCTCTTGGCAGGAGGTTCTGGCGCTACGTGTACCCAATCCGATTCCATTTCCTTGAATGTAGGCGGCATCCGTTTCGCGTCCCTAGTCTGGTTGGCCGATACCATGGAAGAATTCGGGACGGCTTGCGGGCTTGTCGACGGTGTATCCGTCGACGAGTCCGCAAGCATCGATGCGTCAACGGGCGCCGCCTGTGCGAAAGATCCCAAGCGGGACAGGAGGACAGCAAGCGAGATGTTTGCCGAGAGTCTCAAGGCGGCATCTATGAGACAGCCCGGCCGAGGAAAAGTTCCGAGGCGCCGGCGACTGCCCAACGTTTTGCCGTTCACCCGCGAGCCCGCCGCACGTGTCCGGCCCTACGATGATACTACGATGTCTCTGCTGCGGGATCGGTTCAACGGCGGGTTGCGCAGCGTCCTCTGCCGTCATCTTCGCGATTCCATCGGATAGCCGATCAGCACGCAGAAGGGCTTGGCGTTCCCGTCTAGGATCAAGGGCTTGAATTGCCAGGTATCGAGGATCTTGTCTTCCAGAACGGTCTTTGGAAACCCGGGCACGTGCATGAACGTCCGGGTGCTAGTGATGGAACCTTCTTCAGACACACAAACCTCGACATGCGCCTGAGCACCGTACCCGCCTCCATCGGGCAGCTCTATTCCAAACCAGGGATCGAGTCGGGGATCGGTGAGCAATACCACGCCGGGAGATCTCAATCCGAGCATCTCAACGGCTGGCGTGTAGCGCTGCCTACAATCGTATCTGAGGCCGGTGAGCAGCGGCTCGTCGTCTCCCCTTGGATCCGGGGTTCTTGCTCCACGCATCTCGCAACGTCCCTTCCGGCAGAACGGCTCAAGGTCCTGGCAATCTACGTCCTTCCTGCCGCAGTTCCTGGTTCGAGCCCGGATGTTGTCGCGGAGATCTGCCAAGTCCTCGGCTCTGTTCGCTGCTGCGCACCCGAAGAACTCCAGGTCCCAGATGAGACAACAATCCTGGTCAGTCTTGCAGTGGCCTGCGCGAGCGCTGTACAGCTCCGCTTGCTCCTCGAGTGCCCTGCAATCGGCAGTGACTCGATCTCTCTTCACGTGCGGCGCGATAACGGCATCGGCGGCGGCTTTCCCCACTGGGATTGGGGCGTCCGGTGAAGTACATTTCGAGCAGGATGAGCAGAGGAACAAGACCATGGCACGCAAGGGGAGTCCGAGCACCATTGGCTTTCCCTGATGGGCCATTTGCCTGCTATCGCTCAAGGTGATTTGCATGCCCGCGTCTGCCCAACGCTTTGCCGTTCACCCGCGGGCCCACCGCACGCGCCCGGCCTCTCGATGATACTACGGTCTCCCTGCGGCGGGATCGTCGGGTGCAACGGCCGGTTAGACGGCACCACGAGATGCCCCGAGGCAGACCTGAACCGGATGCCCGGCCGGCGAGAAGGTGACCAGCGCCTCCGCGACGCTTGTCTTCCCTCGGAAGAACAGAGGTATTGCCCATCGACGACCCGACCGCAGACGCACCCGCAAGTAGTCCAGCCTGAGAAAGGGACGGCGCTCTGCAGCCACGATGTCGGCCCAATTCGCTCTGTTCACAAGGTACAGAACGACGCCTTCTTGCGAGATGCGGATGGTCTGTGTCAGGGACACGAGCCATGTGAAGGCGGCCGAGAACCCCAGCCCGACGGCCGCGAATCCAACCGTGAACGACCAACCTTCCCCGTGCAGCAGCGGAAGCATGACAGACCAGACTCCCAGAATCCCAACCGGAATCCCTACGAATAGTCCTCGCGGAACATGAAAGCGCATCGCCAAGTCCGTCGAACGCCTTGCCGTTCAGCGGCGGGCGGCCGTCCGCGGCCGACTGACAGCTTCAACGGCATTAGGCCGCTCGATGTTCAGGGCAGCCATGGTAACTTCCCGGTGAACGTGTTGCGGTCGAGAAAATCGAAAAGCCCGTCGAGATCACGGTCAATACCCCGGTAAGGATGCATTCGGTGAAACGGGTCACGTAGCTCACGCTGCGCGACCCACTCGGAGCCAACCAGGAAGAGGTCGCGGCTCACAGACTCAACCTTTGCTTTCTCGCCAGCCAGCGCTTTCGGCAGTTCATCGCCCGTCGGGTCATTCACTCCGAAGTAGCGGAACTGTTTCTTCGGCCACTTCAGCGCCTGTCGGTGGAGGGAGTACCGTTTTTCTTTGAACTTCCAGCCGCAGACCGTCACCATGTTCGGCCAATTGCCGGTGTGCTGCCGGAAGAGCGCGAGCCCGAACAGCAGGTTCTCAAAAGAGTCGCGGGCGTACTCCTCTTTGACCGCGCGGTCCTTGACCGCGATGCAGTCCCACCATCCGGCATCTTTCGCGATCTCCAAGTAGCCTTCGGCCTCGGAACGTGGTCCGGCGTCTTCCCTAGTCTGCCCTCCGGAGAAGACCAGAAGGGCGCTCGCCTTCTCCGCGGCCAAGCGGACGCCCCTTTCCGCGTGTGCGACGTAGAACGGGCCTTCACCGGGAAAGATGCCAACCCAACTGGAGTCAAGTAGAGCCATGTTGGGAGTGGTGAGGCCTGCCTTGCACACCCCGTGGCCTGGAACAATGATCAAGTCCTTTTGGGTTTCCATCTGTGCCTCCGTCTTGTCGGCCTAGTCAAAAAGGAACGACCGACTCACACCGGGATCGTGGGCTACGCTCAAGCCCGGTGAAGAACCCAAAACGCAGAGCCACAACGGAGGAGTCGATCATGACCAAGGATACCCGAGATCGGGCCGGGATGTTCGAGCGCGGGCACGACCTCCGTTGCCGACCACTGAGATCTATTTGCCCGCCGCGTCCTCGTCGCCTACGCTAGACCGCAACGAAACACCGCAGGAGCACAGATGCCCAACACCGATTCGAGAATCACCGCCCTCATCGAAGACTTCGCCAAGCAGATCATCGCCGCCACCGAGACCGCCGCCGTCGCGCGCGTCCAGGCCGTTCTTGCCGCCGCCTTCGGCACTCCGGCACGGCGTGGTCCCGGTCGGCCCAAGAAGGCGCATGCGCCGGCAGCCGCCCCGGCACCGGCCAAGCCAGCCAAGCGGAGGAAACCCAAGGCCACGCCCGCGCTCCGTCGCGCTCGCAAGCTCCAGGGGCAGTACCTCGGCGCCCTGCGTGCCCTCAACCAAGCTGACCGGGCCAAGGTGAAGGCGCTCGCCAAGGCCAAGGGCGTGCCCGAGGCGCTAAAGCTCGCGGCGTCGCTCAAGGCGAAGAAGTAGGGCGTCCGTCCGGGCTGACGGATTCGACGGTTTCTCTCCTCAGCAGCCGTGGTTTATGTCCACTCCCTGCGCCTTCAGCTCTACCGATCGCGCAGGGCCGGCCTCGCCAGCAGGGAAGGTCAGCACGGCATCCACGTCGATAGTGGTGGACGACGTGTTGACGCTGACGCTGCCTGAGGCCGAGGTCGCGGACGCCGCTCCCCCAGGCGCAAACCGCTGCGCGCAATCGGCCGTGGTGGACGGCCACAAGCTGGCGGATTCGACACCCCATCCTTCCGTGATGGTCAGGCCGGAGCCGGCGTCTGGGCCGTAGCCGGGCTGCGACAGTACGAGTGCTACGCAGATGCCGGCCTGCGGATCGAACTTGGCGACCACGGCCCGATTGATGCCGCCGATGAAGATGCACCCGGAGTAGCTGCTGGCCTGTCCCGCGTCGAGACCGCCCGTGCCGCCCGCGTCCATGGCCGTGGTGCCGCCCGTGCCACCGGCTGCGGCGCCGCCTGCCCCGCCGGTGACCGTGCCTCCTCTCCCACCGGCGGCCGTCCCGCCCACGCCGGCCCCACCACTCCCGACCACGCCGCCCATCCCGGCACCGCCGCTGCCCACCACCCCGCCCGTGCGCGCGCCTCCGGTGCTGGTGGCCGCGGTGGCGCCGCTGCCTCCGGTGACTGTGCCGCCAGTATTGCGTCCGCCGGTGCCGCTCGTCGTGACGCCGCCCGCGCCACCAAGGGTCGTGCCGGTCGTGCCGCCCATCACGGTGGCGCCACCACTTCCGACCGCGCCGCCCGTGCTGATCACGCCGCCGGAACCATGCACGCCGCCCGTCCCGACTGTCCCGCCCGACGAGACCGGAGCATCGACAGCCTGCGCAGCGTCCTTGGGTTGAACACCAGCGACGTTCCCACAGCCAAAACCCGTGGCTCCCGTTCCACCAGCAAGAACGACAACCCACAAGATGCCTGCCCAGCTTCGCATGCGGGCTAGGATAGCGGAGAATCGGTTGGGACGCCGAGGCTCGGCTCGACTCTGGCAACCGGCTGGAACCTGGCCTAGTCCTGAACCTCCACGCCAACGTAACACCACAGATACTGTTCGAGCACCCGGCCATTGTCCACTCGGTACGAGACGTTCCCACTGTCGCGGACGATGATCACACCCTGGTACACCTCGATGACCGGTGTGCCCTCCTCGGAATAGACTACCATGCCGCGATAGCCCAATCGGTTGGGTCGTTCCGCAGCGGGTCCGACCGGGGCTTCCCGCAGAACGCATTGCACTTGCTCCAGCCCCTGCATCGGCAAGGGGGCCGTGGGATTGGGCCGCCCGCTGAAGCAGTCCGTTTCCACGAGAGCACCTGAAAGATCGCCCGTTGGGCGAGGCTCATTGTCACACGCCATTCCGCTAGCTGGAGCTGTCGGAAGTCCACATGTCCCGCCAAGGCTCCCGCTCGTCTCGCCGGTGCTGCCGTCGACAATGGAGAGATCCTGGGCACCATCGGCGCTTGCGTCCTTGGTCGAGCCGCCGCTTCCGCCGGCCTCGGCGCCGCCCGCGCCGAAACCGCCACTGCCGCCCGTGCCGCCCGCGCCAGCGCCACCACTGCCGCCGGTTGCGGGCACCATGAACTCGTTGCTCGTGGTTGTGAAAAACGCTGTACAGCCGGCGCTGCTCAGGCCAAGGCCGGGGGTACAGCCCACGCCGTACCGCCCGCTCAAGCGGTACCGCCCGGCTTCCGCTCGGGCAAAGCTCTGGGACTCGGTGTAGGTCGCGCCGGCCGCCACCTCGACGGCGATCCCTTCCCAGGCGCAGATGATGAAGGCGCCGTGGTTGACCCAGTCCGACCCCTCAAGCCGCGACCACTCCACAGTGCTGCATCCGCCAAGAAAGATGCTCTGGCTGGTCTGGTTCTGCCAGGTCGCGTGGACCTGACCGTCGTAGGTCGCGACGAGGAGCACGCCGCCCGGCGAGCCACCGCTGCCACCCACGGCCGTGTTCCCACCCGTGGCTACTCTCCCTCCAGTACCCAGTCTGCCTCCTAGCGCTAGGCTGCCTCCGCTACCGGTCCCCGTCGAAGCGATACCACCGGTTGCCACACCGCCCGAGCCGACCGGACCGGTGCCGCCCGTGCCGGTCAGACCGCCGGAGCCATTCACGCCGCCCGTGCCGGCCGTTCCACCCGACGAGATCGGAGTATCGAGGGGTTGTGCAGCGTCCTTCAGGGGAACACCAGCGACGTTCCCACAGCCGATGCCCGCGATTCCCGCTCCGCCAGCGAGAACGACAACGCACTGCATACCGACCCAGGTTCGCATGTGGGTCAGGATAGCGGAGAATCGGCGGGGCGAGCGTATGCGGCAGCGCCTTCCGGGCATGGAATGAGATCAGCCGCACACGCTGCACGCCGTCCTTCTTGGTGCTTTGTCAGAGGCAGCCGCCCGACGTATTGGGGCCTGTGCTGATGTTGCCCACAACGCTCGTATCGCCGCCGGTTCCGTCGGTGCTCACATCGCCCGTAGGCTCCTCTGGGGAGTCCAACTCCACTCGACTCCCGCGGACGGCTTCTTCTCATGGCAACCAGCCGCCTTACCCGGGTAGATCCTGCTTGACCCTGGATGCCGGCAGCCAGCCTGCGCGCCCAACTTGGTCAGTTCGAGTCGTGGACCGGCTCGGGCACATCGATGCCCGCATCCGGTTGTGACCAAGGCCGTCCGCCGTCAGGCTGGCAGACACAACAACCGTATTGCACGATCGCACACCGGCCGTCCACGCAGCCAGTAGTACTCCGCGGCGCGCAATCGCAGCAACGAACCGGCATGTGCTCTCTGCAATACAGGTAGAAACTTGTGAGCATCCTTTCGCCGCCGGCGGCCTGATAGGCGGCGCCATTCACCGCCACGCCGTTGCCGGCCATGCTTTCGGAGCAATCGCAGGTACTGGTTTGACCGACCAGGATGCAGTCGCTGTCAGCGCTGCAAGCCACGACATCGGCACGCTTGACCAGGGCGTGCCATTCGCGCGCCGTGCTCGCGCAGTCGCCGCAAGCGGCAAGGCCTTGACTAAGCAGGAGCACGCCCAGAAGGAGGCTGCCGAGGGGGTAACCCCCGCGTTCGAGACAACGAGGTGTTGACCTTCTAGCCACCCGCATGAGGTAGATCCTCGTCCATACGCCCGCGGCGTGCAAGCTCGCAGGCCAGCGCCCGTCTGCGCGGGGTGCGTCTTCGTTGGCCTCTCGCTCCACGGCATACTTGCCCGGCCGAACGGTGCGTTGGACTCTCTCACGCCATTCGTGGACGGGGACCAAGGCAACGCAGAGTGCGCGTAGTCCGTTTGACGGCCGTCTTCGTGTCGTCACATCGCATCTCATGGTGGCTGGCACCACCCGCTTTGTCACTCGGGCCACCTATGTTGGATGCAGCCCCACTGCGATCCCGACCTTCCCAGCTTCGCGTCCGGCAGAGCCGGCAGGCTCCGCCCGCGTTTCCTCGACCTTTCGGGGCGTAGGATCGGGCTACCCGGCCAACATGCCGTCGCGCTCGCCAGGATCGCCAGCCCACGTTTTCGTCAAGACCGCTTCCAGCCACGAGCCCAGTGAGGTCCCGAGCAAGGTGGCGATGAAGTAGCAGGCGCAGAGAACCACGACGCCCGGGACCAGCGGGCGTCCCAGCAGCTGGTGCACGGGCCCGTGGGCGAACCTGACCAAGGCGAGGAGTGCCCCGTCAACCAGGCACCAGATCACCGTGCCCCAGAGCGCGAGTGGTACTCGATGAGACAGCTGCCACGTCCTCGCGCGCCTGGCCCTGAGTAGCCCGAAGAGCATCGCTCCCAGCAAATCCCCTGCAACGCCGGAGCCCGCAGTGAGGCGACCGATGACGAACAAGGCTGTCGTGCTTGTCAGGGCGCCGAGGCCAAGCTGGATCACGAGTAGCAAGGCCACGTCGCCCAGCGATGGACGAGCCAGGTCGGCGAGCACAGGCGACGCCAGGCAGTTAGCTTGCGGCGGTTGGTATGGGATTCACCACCCCGCCTCCTTTGCGCGTCTCCGTCCTCGATGCGGCGCCCATCGATGTCACGAAACCTTCTGGACCTCAAAGTACATCAGCGCGTGGTCGGAGTAGTCCTTGATCCACGTGTCCTGCTTCGCGGTGCTCGACTCCTTGGGCCAACCGCGGAGGGTTACCTCAGCGCCGCCAAAAGCGGCGAAGCTGAGGTGGTTGGCGGCCACGACGTGGTCAAGATTGGCGGGCTGCAGGGACGACTTGCTCCCGTTCGACCAAGTCTCCGGCCCGTCCTTTGTCAGCATCTTCATCTTCATCTTCTCGGCCTCCTTGGTGAGCTTCGCCAGCTCGTCGGTGGGCGCGATGTTTCTACCCTTCACGTACTTGTATTTCATGCCCATGGTGTTGAAGTCGCCCATGAAGAGGTAGTTGGCGCAGCCACCCGCAGCCTTGTTGAGTGTCTTCCGAAACTCGCAGGCGCGGAGGAGCATGTCGTCTCGAAGGCCAAGCCCCCGTGGATCGTTCATGCTCGCTGTGTGCAAGAAGAGAAGCGAGTAGTGCTTGCCATCCACGGTGAGCGTTAGCAACGCTCCCGGGCGCATGGCGGTGACGCCGGATCGGAACTCCGTCTTCTGCGTGAAAAAGGCAGTGAGACCGTGCCGTACGCCGACAAGGATCTCCTGGACTTGCTGGCCCTCCGTGATGTGGAACGTGTAGCCGGGCATGCCCGCCACCAGGGCATTGAAGGACTCGGAGCCCTCAACTTCGTAGAGGGCGAACACGTCAGGGGATTGAGCTTTGAGGAAGCTGATCACGCGGCCGGATCGAGCCGGATCGCCCTTGAAATGCTCTACGTTCCAGGATGCGACGGAAAACGCCTTGGCCATGGCTACCTCCTTCATGCTGGTGGGTGGATAGGAGTGAAGAAGCTGGCGGCATCGTCCCGCAGAACCGGCAGCGTGTCTACGGGCCCGCCCTCACGGATACCACCCGCACCCGGGCTCGCCGTGCCGGAGACGTTGCACTGGGCGTGGTAGACAGGCCGTTGTCCCAGCGATGAGTGGCATCGATCACGCAGTTTCGCGAGCGTCTCGCGAGATGCGTTCTGGTCCCGCGGGCCATCGTCTCCTCGGCTCGGTGGGCCGTCGTGGCGTTGATGTTGTCGGAAAACATGGCCTCGCCGGACCCTCGGGCTTCGCGCGCTTGTCCTGCGGTGCTATGGTTGACGAAGGATGGAGATGCGTAGACGCGGATGGATGGGACGGCGCACCAAGCTTGCCCTTGGAGTTGTTGTGGCCGCATCAGCGTTGGCTGTTCCCCTTGTGGTCCAAGGCCAAGGTTATGTCCAGCCTCCCAGCTTCGTTCCGCAGATACGTGAGATGGGCGACGCGCTTGATCGAACCGTCGACCGGATGATTGAAATACGTTGGCAGGAACTCGTGCTGTCCGGAAAATCGGTGCGCCGGTCAAAACCGGCGAGTTGAAAGGAATGAAAGAGTCCAACGGTGAAAGAGTAGCGAACTGCACTGGCCCCAAGC
>JAFGKA010000516.1 GCA_016928855.1 Phycisphaerae bacterium | reverse complement strand
GGAGCCCCTCGACGCCGCCGACTCGGCCGCCGACTGCCGAAACGCCAACGGAGAAGCCGACCGCCGCGCCGGGCCTTGAGGCGCTCGCGCCGCCGACTGAGAATGAGGATGAGCTGACCCGCCTCGTCGGTACGATCGCCGCCAACGCGGATGAAGTTCTGGCGCCGCCACCCAACACGAGCACCGGCGAGGCCGGCACGCTCACACTGACCGGCGACGAGGGCCTCGGCCCTGCGTTCGGCGGCGTCGCCGAGGCCGGCCCGGGATCGAGCTTTTTCGGTCAGCATGGCAATGCTTATAAGGTAGTCTACGTGATCGACACCTCCGGCTCGCTCGGCTGGATCTTCGAGCCGGTCCAGCAGGCCCTGATTCAGTCCATCGACCAGTTGCGCCCGACGCAGAGCTTTCATGTGATCTTCGCCGGTAGCCGGCCGGTGGAGCTGCCCGCGCGGAAACTCGTGCCGGCCATCGCCTATTACACCGAGCCCGCGAAGAAGTTTGTCCGCGAACTTGTGCCGGAACTGCAATGCGATCCCATCGCCGCGATGCGCCGGGCGTTCGACGTCGAGCCGGAGTTGATCTACCTGTTGACGGATGGCGACTTTGGGCTGGCCGGCGCTGAGTTGCTCGGCCAGCTCCGCCAGTGGAACGCGGACGGCCGCGTGCGCATCACGACGATCGGCTTCGGCATCAAGCTCAAGCAGTCACAACTTGCCGGCACCCCCGTTGGTGAGCCGATTTTGCGGCAGATCGCCGAGGAGCATGGCGGCAACTTCCGATGGGTCTCGCCCGATGAAACCGGAGGGACGCCGTGATTCGACGGCTGGCGAGTGTTGGCATTGTGTTGGGCGTGGCGGTGGCGCCCGCGGCTGCGGACGAGATCCGCACGACGAGTCAGGCACGCTATGCGGCGGTGCGAATCGAAGATGTCGCCGAGGGCAAGCTGTTCTTTCGTGACGTGCAAGGCCGCGTGGTGAACCGCCCGCTCGCCGATGTCGCTGAACTGACGATCACCGGCTGGGAACCGTTCAATCGTGCCGAGGCCGCATTGGCCCAGAAGCAGTATCGCCAGGCCATGCGCGACTATCAGGCGCTGCTCGACGAGACTGAGCCGGCCGGCCCCGGCGCAGGGCGGCCGAAGCACCGGCGGGAACTCGTGCTGGCGCGGCTGCTCGTCGCATGCGACGCCGAAGGCCGATTCGACCGCGCGGTGGATTGCTTCATCATGCTGTGCAATTCGTGGGGTGAGGCTGCAGCGCCGCTCGTGCCGCGGAACGTACCCTCGGACCAATCGTCGTTCCATGTCATCGCGGTGAACAACCTCAATGCCGCCCTCGCCACGAGCGGCGAGCGGGCGAGCGCGGCGCCGCTGCGTCGGCTGCACGCCACGCTGACGGGGCAGCCGACTACACAGCCGACCGCCGAAACCCGCCAGTCGGAGACGGACGCCGAGAGACTATCCCAGCGACTGACCGAACGACTCGATCGCATCACCAAGTGGTTTGAAGCGGGAAGACTCGACGAAGCCGAAGCGTCGGTCCGCACGGGCCTGCGCGGCGAGGCGATCGAGCACCACGCCGTGCTGTACTATTGGCTCGGCCGTTGCCAGGAGGCCGGCGCGAAGACGAACGAGGCGATGCTGAATGCCGCACTGGCCTACATGCGCGTCGCGATCCACTATCCCGATAACCGCCACGCCGCGGAATGCCTCTACCGCACAGCGATGCTCCACAAGCAAGCGGGCCTGCCCGCCCGCATCGCCCCGCTCCTGCGCGAAGCCCTCCGTCGAAACCCTGACGCGGCGCTCAGGGCCCAATGTGAAGCCGCCCTCGGCAGTGTTGCGGCGCAGTGATACTTCTGGCTTGCATCTTCTTCACCGCACGATGATCCCATGGCTCTGCGCCACAAGGGAGCCGCCCTGGAGGAATGCGGCACTGTCTGCCCGCGCATCTCCTCCACAAGAGACGCCGGTGAGGCTCAGATGCCGTTGCCAGAGCGCCGCGGTTCCGGGTCGCTGTGGCGGACGATTCGGCCCGTGGCAAGGTAGATGACATCTTCGGCGATATTGGTGGCGTGGTCGGCAATACGTTCGAGGTTCTTGGCGATGGACAGCACATCGAGCCGGGCGGCCATCACGCCGGGCGACTCGGCGGTCCGGGCGGCCAGCTTCTTGATGAACTCACCATAGAACGTATCGATGACGTCATCGTTGTCCCGCACTTGTTCGGCAATCGCCTTGTCCACAACGGCATAGGCGCGGATGGCATTGTGCAACATTGTCTTGGCCATCGGGTAGATCTCTTTGAGGTCGTCGCCGGCCTCCTCCATCGCGGCCAAGTCGATATGGCGCGCCCGTTCGGCGATATTGACGGCGCAGTCGGCAATGCGTTCAAGGTCGGAGTTGACCTTGAGAATCGCGCAGAGCTGGCGCATGTCCGTGCCCATCGGCTGGAACAGCGTCATCAGCCGGAGGGCTTCGGCCTCGATTCCGACCTCTTCCTGGTCGATCGCGTCATCCTGCGCAATGATACGCTGGGCGAGGACCCCGTCCAGGCGGGTCACCGCCTCGCACGCACCACGGAGCATGTTCTCGACGGCGCCGGCCATGCGCAACGAGCGCCGCTGCAATTCGTCCAACAGATTGATGAAGTGTTCTGACATCGCTCTATCCAAATCGACCGGTGACGTAATCCTGGGTCCGCGGCTGACTCGGGCGCGTGAAAATCGTGTCGGTGGTGTCGAATTCCACGAGATCGCCCACGTACATGAACGCCGTACGATCGGACACGCGGGCGGCCTGCTGCATGTTGTGCGTGACGATGACGATCGTCAGGTCACCACGCAACTCGCGGATAAGGTTCTCGATCCGGTCCGTGGCGATGGGATCGAGCGCAGACGTCGGCTCGTCCATCAACAGCAGCTCCGGCTCGACCGCCAGCGCCCGGGCGATACACAACCGCTGCTGCTGGCCGCCGGAGAGGCCCAGCGCGTTTTCGGGCAGACGGTCCTTGACCTCGTCCCACAGGGCCGCGCGCGTCAGGCTGGCTTCGACGACGTCGTCCAGGCGGCCCCGTCGCCGCACGCCGTGGATACGGGGGCCGTAGGCGACGTTGTCGAAGATGGATTTCGGAAACGGGTTGGGCTTCTGGAAGACCATGCCGACGCGACGGCGCAACGTCGTCACGTCGACGCGCGGACCGTAGATCGCTTCGCCGTCGAGGCAAAGGCTTCCGGCGGTTCGGCAGCCGGGGATCAGGTCGTTCATCCGGTTAATCGCACGCAGGAATGTACTCTTGCCGCATCCGCTAGGACCAATGACGGCGGTTACTTCGCCGTAGGGAATGGCGAGCGTGACCTTCTTGACGGCCTCGTTGGATCCGTAGAATACCGAGAACTGCTCGGCTTCTACGTGGGCGCGGGTTTCGGCGCGGGCGCGCTCCTTGGTTTCGATACGCCCTTCCGCGGGTGGTCGAGGGGGCGGTGTTTCGGGCGGGCTGAATTGTCTCGGCGGTGAAGTCATGGCGGCCATTCCTTCATCCTCGCAGACGTTTTGCGATGCGTGCTCGCAGTACGATCGCGAGCCCATTGAGCATCAACACGAGCGCGAGGAGCGCAAAGACCATGCCGTATTGCACGTGACGGATGGCATCGACGGCTTCGTGTTCGGTGCACAGATTATAAATATTCCACGGCAGGGCCGGCGAGGGTTGCGAGAAAGCCTCCCACAGCGCCAGGGGCTGCCCCACGCTAACGGCGGCGGTGAAGATGATCGGCGCGGTCTCACCGGCGGCGCGGCCCATGCTGATTACGATACCCGTGAGGATACCCGGCAGTGCAGCCGGCAGCAAGACGGTCACGACGGTCCGCCATCGACCAGCGCCGAGACTGAGAGCGGCTTCCTTGTATGTGGCCGGTACGGCACGAATCGCCTCTTCCGAGGCCCGAATGATTAGCGGCAATATCAAGATGGCGAGCGTCAGCGAGCCGGCGAGCACGCTCTTGGACTGCGAGACGTGCACCGTGTTGATGAAAAATGCCAGCCCGAACAGGCCAAAGACGATGCTGGGCACGCCGGCCAGCGTACTGATGCACGTTCGCAGCAGGCCGACCAGCCGGCTTTCGGGCCGGGCGTATTCTACGAGATAGATCGCCGAGATCACACCCATCGGCACGGCAAAGACGATCGCGCCGAGCGTCAGGTACAGCGTACCGAGCACTTCCGGCCAGATGCCGCCGAAGAGATGCGCATCGACGGATTCATCGAACAGGAATCGCCAGTAGAACGTGCGCCGGGGCAGGAGCATCTTGTCGAGATTCGTCTCGAGTTCACCGAACAGTGGTGCAAGCGAGGTGCCGATGAACTGGTTGGCACGTGGGATCAGGACCTTCTTTCCCATCTGCGTCGGGTCGCTGTAATCATACTCCTCGATGAAGAGTACGTGTTCGAGGGCGACCTGGGCACGATCCCATCGCGTCGGACCGTATTGATCTCGCGGCATTACCGGTTTCGGCTCGTCCGGGAACGGTCCGAGCAGCTCGTGTAGAACGTCCTTGAGATCCCGCAACGGCCCGGCATACTGCTGCCGCTGGTCCCAGTCGAGTTTCCGAAGCTCGCTCTCGAACTGCGTGATGCGTCCGTGAATGGCTTCGCGTGCAACCTGCGCCTCGGCCCATTCGGCTTCGATCTCGCTCCGATCGCCGCGGCCGAATCGCTCCAATAAAAAGCGGCGATGTTCGATCGTCTCCTGGAAGACGAACGCGCCGAGACCACGGGTAATGATGGGCCCGAGCATCGCCACCAGCGCTACGGCAACCAAGCCTACAGCCAGCAGGCCGACGCCGGTGAAGGTACGATCCAGCAGCTTGCGTGTGGCCAGTTGCATCGGGCTATCTCAACTTCCTGCTCGCGCGGCGAACGGCATGCTCGCTGATCCAATTGCATGCGTAGGAGATCGTCAACAGGCACAGCGCCATGGCGAACAGTACGTGGTAGCGGGCTGAGCCGGTTACGTGGTCAGCTTCGCCCATTTCGCCGGCGATGGTCGCGGTCAGCGTACGGACCGGCTGAAGCAGGTTGTACCACGGCGATGGGATCTGGGCGGCATTGCCGGAGGCCATCCAGACGACCATCGTTTCGCCGACGGCGCGCATGACGCCGAGGATGACGGCGGCGCAGATGCCGCTGCCGGCGGCGGGGATGACGACGCGCAAGAGCGTCTCAGCCCGCGTCGAGCCAAGGGCATAGGCGCCTTCACGTAGCTCCCGTCCGACGGACTGCAGGGCGTCCTCAGAGACGCTGACGACGGTCGGCAGGGCCATCAGACCCAGGATGAGCGAGACGTTCAGGGCGTTGGTTCCGCTGGGAATCTCGATCGCGTCGAGCGCCGCCGCGGTGTTCGCCAGGCCCCAGCAGGCGACACCGCCGAGCCCGCCGACAATGGCCAGACGCCCGACGAGCCGCCGTCGCGCCGGCAACCTGGCGCTGAGCAGGTCACTGGCGACAAATATGACGAGTGCGGCAACTGGAGCGCCGACGAGCCAAGCCCCGATCGCGAGCATCTGACCGCCGCGGTCCTGGAGCATCGGCGCCAGCACGACCAGTGCGAAGAAGCCGAACGCCACGGACGGAATCGCCGCCAGGATCTCGATGACGGGCTTGACCCATTGGCGTGCGGCGAACGGCAGGATGTCGCTCAGGCAGACGGCGGCGCCGATCCCGAGCGGCACCGCAACGACGATCGCGCCGGCCGTGACGAGGCCAGAGCCGACGAAGATTGCCAGCGAGCCGAACTGGGGCGGCTCCGCGACCGGGTACCACGCCGTGCTGGCGAAGAACTCGCGCACGCCGCGAAGCTGGAAGAACGGCAGCGCGTCCTTGAGAATGAACCAGAAAATGAAAAGCACGGCCAGCGCCGAGCTGGAGGTAATGGCAAAAAGGATGCCATGTCCCGCGAGCGAAGCCAGATGCTGCAACCGGTTGGCGCGTTTGCTGCGCAGCAGGCTTCGGCCTCGTGCGGCTGCAAGGTTGTGCGTCGGGGCGCGGGACATGGCGGGGACTTCCTGATCAGTAACGCGTGACCGGCACGAAGCCGATCGACTCGATGATCTCCTGGCCCTTCGGTGTCAGGTAAAGCGTGACGAACGCGTGCAGCGGCGTACCGAGCTTCGGATAGCCGTTGGTGAACATATACAAGGGCCTGGCGATAGGATAGCGTCCCGTCGCCACCTCGCCCATGTCGGGTGCAATGCCATCGACCTTCAGCGGCTTGACCGACCGGTCGATGAAGCCGAGGCCGACGTAGCCGATCGCTCCGTCGGTGGTCTGAACGCGCTGGCGCATCTGGCCGTTGCTGCCGACATTCTCGGCGCCTGAGACGACCTTTTCGCCCCGCATGACGAGGCTTTCGAACGTTTCGTAGGTACCACTGCTGGTGTCGCGGCCGATCACGACGATCTGCTTGTCGGGGCCGCTGACCTGTTTCCAGTTGGTAGCCTTTCCCATGTAGATGTCGCGGATCTGGTCGAGCGTGATCGCGGCCATCGGATTGCTTGGATGCACGATGATCGCGATGCCGTCAATGGCGACAACGTGCGCCACCGGCAGCACGCCCTTGGCCACGGCCGCCTCGAATTCGTTGGGCTTCATGAAGCGGGACATGTCGGCGATGTCACACGCGCCATTGATCAGGGCCTTGGCGCCGTTTCCGCTGCCCGATTCGCTGACGGTGATGTTCACGTCGGGGTTCTTCTCCATGGCATAGCCGGCGAAAGCTTTGGCGATCGGACCGACAGTCGTGGAGCCATCAATGACGATCTTGGTCGTTTTCGCGGCATTGGTCTGGCCGCTGAAGCCCAGTGCGAAGCCGCAGGCGAGCATCAGCAGCGATTGTATCCGGGTCTTCATCGCAATTCTCCTTTGGTCTTGATCCGTATCATGCTTTGCGTTCAGCCGGCCGTGCCGGTCAGGGCCGCGACGATATCATCAATCGGAATCACGCCGTTGAGCACGGCTCCGGCACCATCTTCGATGAAATCGAGCCCGGCGGATACCAGCGATTTCTTGACATCGTTGGCACAGCCGGCACCGAGCAACATGGCTCCGGAGGTGATGGTGAATGCCATCTTGATCCATTTCAGAGTCCAGCGGGCAATGTTCATGTACTGTTTCTCCATGTTTGAACAATCAGAAGATAATCCGAATACGCACGCCGCCGACGATGGCGTCGCGGTCGTCACTGTCGCCGCCCGGGTTGGTCACGATCTGCAGGTCGGGTGAGATATCGAGCCACGGTGTGACGAAGCACTGGTAATACCATTCGTACACGGTTTCGCGATCGGCGAGGGGACGGATTTCATGGCGATACTGGCTCGAGTAGACGGCCTGCGAGACGCCGAAGGCCATCACATCCGTGTCGCGGGCGGGAATCAAGCCCTTGTACGAGGCGCCGACTGCCCAGTAATGGCTGATCCGATGCACATCGCGATGGGCGAAGCCGTAACGGGCGTAGAGCCCGAGGCCCTGGCTGTCTTTCGGGTTATCGTTTTCCTTGAAGACCATCTGGTCGGCACCGAGGTACAGACCAAGGTCGTCGCCGCGCGAGGGGGCCTCGCGCCGGCCGTCGAGCGTGTTGCGGAAGACGGTGCGGACGGTGGGATCGTACCAGAAGCCGACGCGGTAGCGGCCGGGCATCGGCCCTCTGGCGGTATCCCACTTCGGCGTCAGGCCGAACTCCCACAGGCCAATGAACCAGTCCTCGTCGTGAAACGCCGTGTCGAAGCCCGTGCGCCGGTCGCGGCTCTGGGCATCGATGGCGGCCGCAAGCATGTAGGCCCAGTCGACCGGTTCGAGCTTCAGATAGGCGCCCATGCCCGTTCCGTGCGGAATCGTGGCGTTGCGCATCGAGAGGCGGTTGAGATAGTCCTTGTCCTCATGGTTGGCGTACGGGCTGACGTCGAAGAGGTCCTTGTTCGTTTCGAGGACACCGAGACGCAGTTCGATACGGTCTTCGAGGAACTTGTGCCAATACCACCATTTCTTGACGAAAATCGGATAGTCATCGGCCACATCGGAGTTGACGCGGGCAGCGCCGGAAGCGCCGACCTTGTCGGGGTTGATGCCGTCGGAGTAGTGGCCTTTCGCCTTGAAGTAGAAGCCGGCGTTGTCGAGCAGCCCCATCTTCTCGAAGTCGAACTTGGTCACCAGGTCGTAGCTGCCGGAGAAGCGGTGGCCGTTGTGTGTGCGGAGGCCGCCGCGGAAG
>JAFGKA010000515.1 GCA_016928855.1 Phycisphaerae bacterium | reverse complement strand
GCGTCGGGCGCCGTCTTCCCGCTGTGCCCAGCCCTCGGTCTCGGCCCGCTGCAGTGCCTTGTGCGCCGTGACAAGGCCAATCCCCGCACCGCTCGCCAGTTGCCGCACCGAAGGAAGCCGATCCCCCGGGGTCAGTCGCCCGCTGAGAATCTGCCGCCGCAACCCGCGCACCGCCTTCATCGCCACGGGGCCGACGTCCGGGCTGGCCTGCACCCGGTCACCACGGCCACCAGCGCGTTGCCCCGCCAAGGATGATCGGGCTTGTGGATCGCGGGCTTTGTTGGGCATGGCGGGCCTGTCAGACCGGGCGCTGGGCCACCCAGGTAATGTTATCGAAACGTCAACACCGAAAACACTTTGTCTGCCTCCAGAACCCCAGTACACCACAGACGTCGCCCGCATGTCAAGTCATACCGGTGGAACGAAATGGATTGGCGCCCCCCGGACCGGATCGGTGTCCCGGCGCAGGGTCTTGATTCGGTTTTCGTATTGTGTTATCTATTGGGTGCGTACTATAACAGATGTACCCCTGCGCCAAATCGCGCGGCACGTGCACCATCGGAGCATGACCTCATGGCAGCCAACCCAACGCATCGTGGACCACTCGTGGCCAATCCGAACCGGATCCGCCTGGCCATGCTCGGTATGGTCGACGGCAACGGCCACCCCTATAGCTGGAGCGCGATCATCAACGGCGACTATGACGCCGCCGTCATGGCCGACTGCGGCTTCCCCGTGATCCCGCAATATCTCGGGGCCGAGCCGCGTGAGAACCTCGGCATCGCCGGGGTGAAGGTCACGCACGTCTGGTGCGATGAGCCCGGTGACGCCGACAAGGTTGCGGCGGCTGCGTGCATTCCGAACGTCGTCGAAAAGCCTGAAGACGTGATCGGCCAGGTGGACGCCGTCGTGATCCCGACGGACCGCGGCTGGGAGCACGTCGATCGAGTCCGCCCGTTCGTGGAGGCCGGGCTGCCGGTCTTCGTAGACAAGCCGCTGGTCGATTCCGAGCCGGCCCTGCGCCAGTTCGTCGCGTGGCGTGCCGAGGGCAAGCCCTTTCTGTCCAGCAGTTGCATGCGCTACAGCAGGGAATACGCCGACTGCCGCCGGCGTCTCGCGGAGGTCGGTGAGCTGCGGCTGATCACCATGACGATGGCCAAAACGTGGGAACGCTACGGCATTCACGGCCTCGAAGGCGTCTATCCGTTGCTCGAGCCGGGCGGCTGGTTGAGCGTCGCCAACAGCGGAACGCCCGATGCGAATATCGTGCACGCGCGGCATGCCTGCGGGGCCGAGATCGTGCTGGCCACGATCGCAGACTTGTACGGCGCGTTCGGCTGCGTGAACCTCTACGGCACGAAGGGCTGGCTGGGCGCCCAGTTCAAGGATACCTTCTCGGCGTTCAAGGCGCAGCTCGTGGCGTTCGTCGAGTATCTGCGCACGGGCGGAGAGCCGTTCGCGTTCGATGAGACGGTCGAGCTGATGAAGATCATCATCGCCGGCATCCGCAGCCGTGATGAAGCCGGCCGGACGGTAAACCTGTCGGAGATCACCCTCTAAGGAGCACAGCCGTGCAGCTTAGGCCCAGTCGAGTGTTGCGCAAACTTCGCGCGGGCGAGGTTGTCTCGTGTTTGCGGCTCAATCTGGCGGATCCGCGCGTGGCGGAGATCGCTGCACGGTGCGGCTTTGACTGCATCTGGTCGGACATGGAGCACGCACCGAACACGCTGCGCGACGTCGAGAACCAGATCCGGGCGGCGAAGGCGTACGATGTTGATACGCTCGTGCGCGTCGTGCGTGGCGGCTATACCGATCTGATCCGGCCGCTCGAGATGGACGCGACCGGGATCATGGTCCCGCACGTGATGACCGCGGCTGAGGCGAGCGAGATCGCCCGCATGACGCGGTTCCATCCGCTCGGCCGCCGGCCGCTCGATGGCGGCAATGCCGACGGCGGCTACTGCATGGTGCCGCTCGATACGTACCTGCAGCAGGCCAACGAGCAACGCTTCATCATTGTCCAGATCGAAGATCCCGAGCCGATGGACGAACTCGAAGCGATTGCCGCGGTACCGGGAATCGACATGCTGTTCTTCGGACCGGGCGATTTCAGCCAGGGCATCGGCGCGCCAGGCCGTTTCGACGACCCGCGGCTCATCGAGGCCCGCCGACTCGTGGCCGAGGCGGCCGCCCGGCACGGCAAGTTCGCCGGCACGACCACGCCGGTCGAGGCGGTCGCGGCGTGTGTCGAGTTGGGCTATCGGTTCTTGAGTATCGGTGCGGATGTCGTGGCGATGACGAGCTACTGCCAACGCATCGTGGCCGCGTTCGACGAGCAGGTTCTGAAAACGCGTCGCTAAAGGAGGTTGCGCGCATGGGCATTGTCGATCAGTTCAACCTGACGGGCAAAGTAGCCGTCGTCACCGGCGGCGCCGGGCTCTACGGGCGGCAGATCGTCGAGGCCCTGGCGGAGGCCGGCGCCAAGACGTTCATGGCCAGCCGCAACGCCGAGAAGATCGAGGCCCAGGCG
>JAFGKA010000514.1 GCA_016928855.1 Phycisphaerae bacterium | reverse complement strand
GTGTCGATCAGGCGCCAGCGGCGCAGCCATCGATAGCAGGCGGACTGGCGATCGCGGTGGCCTTGCCAGTATTCGTTCCACCGCCGATTGATATACAGCCCGATCGCCTGCGAGAGGCCCCACGCGAAATACGACGGGTATAGGCCGTGCCAGAGGCCGCAGAAGCCGAAGGTGATAAGGAAATTGACGAACACATGTCGGCGATTGCCGCCGAGCGGGATGTAGAGGAAATCGCGAAGCCACGCCCCCAGCGTCATGTGCCAACGTCGCCAGAAATCCCGGAGGCCCGTCGCGACCCATGGATAGTTGAAGTTCTCCGGCACGCGGAAGCCCATCAGCCGGCCGAGCCCGACGGCGATATCGGCGTAGCCGCTGATCCAGAGGAAGATGGCCGTCGGCCAGGCGTAGATGCCCGCGATGAGCTCCCATCCGACGAGCGTTTCGGGGCGGCCAAAGACCGCCTCGGCAGGGAATCGTTCGCGGAGGACCATGACCGCGCCCCAGCGGATCAGGCCCAGCAGGATGCGTCCGAACGCCGGCGGTAGATCCGCCGGCTGGAAGCAGGCGGGGCGGTTGGCAAGCTGTTCGGTAAAGTCGCCGGCCCGGTAGATCGGGCCCATGCGCAGCGTCGGTGCGAAAAGCAGGTACGCCGCGTAGGTTCCCGGCGAAGGCCGGGCCAGTCGGCCGTGGGAGACATCCAGCACGAGGTGATACAGCTTGAGAAAGATGTAGCCGATGCCCGCCCATTGCAGGTAGAAGTACAGCGGTTGTTGGACGGGTGGCAGCAGTGGTTGCGGCCAGAGCAGCAGTAGCGTGTAGGCGATTGCGAGCAGCATGAGCACGGTCCGCCACGGGCCCGCGGGTCGGCTCGCGGTCTCGACGCTCGGGCGCGTCGCGGCCCGCAGCGCGAGCCAGCCGCCGCCGACGAGCAGCGCCAGCCACGCCACGTATGCCGGCCCCAGCGTCAGCAGGGCCCAGAGCAGGCTCGTGGTCACAAGGAAGCCCGTCGTCCAGCGGCGAGGATTCCACCAGTACAGCGGGATGAACAGGAGGTAGCCGAGTGCTCCAGCCGGCCCGCGCAATATGTCATCCTGTCCGCCAACCACCAGGTGTATCCAGCCGTCTGCGCGCCATGCCGCATCGAGGTGGATTTGTGCCAACGGAAGTGCGGATAGAAGATCGTTCATACGGGTCGTGCCGGCGCCTCGTGAGTCCGATTCGTCTCGCGGGCCGCCGAGTATGGGTGGCCACCGGATTGGCGTCAAGACGAACGGTGGCGCGCCGGCGCTGGGGCAATACGGTCAAAGCCTCCCGCGTCCAACGGTCAGGCATGCCCATGCGGCCTTCGGATGCCGCTGCGGGGAATGGGCCATTGTCCAGGCCGGCTCGGCCCGCTAGAATACCCTACCTTCACCCGAACCGTCTCTCAGGAGAGCAATGGACGATGGGCATGACCATGACGGAAAAGATTCTCGCTCGCCACGCCGGCCGCGACCGCGTTGCGCCGGGCGAGAATATCTGGATCAATGTCGATGTGCTGATGACGCATGACGTCTGTGGCCCGGGCACGATCGGGGTGTTCAAGGAGCACTTCGGCGCCGACGCGAAGGTGTTCGACCCCGAGAAGGTGGTGATCATCCCGGACCACTATATCTTCACCGCCGACAGCAAGGCGCATCGCAATATCGACATTCTGCGCGACTTCGTCCGCGAGCAGGGGATCCGCTACTACTACGATCCCGACTTCGTCCGCGGCGAGGGCATGCCGAGCCCCTATGCGGATCCGACCAAGACGCACTACAAGGGCGTCTGTCATGTGGCGCTGCCGGAAGAGGGCCATACACGGCCGGGCGAGGTGTTGCTCGGCACCGATTCGCACACGTGCACGGCCGGGGCGTTCGGTGAGTTCGCGACGGGCATCGGCAATACGGACGCCGGCTTCGTGCTGGGCACGGGCAAGCTGTGGGTCAAGGTGCCGCCGACGATGCGGTTCGTGTTCGAGGGTGAGCTGCCGCCGTATCTGATGGCGAAGGATCTGATCCTCGCGGCAATCGGCGAGATTGGCTGCGACGGTGCGACGTATCGGGCGATGGAGTTCAGCGGCGATGGCGTGATGTCACTCAACGTTGAAGAGCGCATGACGCTCTGCAACATGGTCATCGAGGCGGGCGGAAAGAACGGCGTGATCCCTGTCGACGAGGTCACCGAGACATTCGTGCGCGCGCGGACGGACAAGCCGTTCGAGGTCGTGGCCAACGACGGGGATGCGAAGTTCATCTACGAGAAGGTGTTTCGCTCGGCGGACATCGAGCCGATGGTTGCCAAGCCGCACTCGCCGGACAACAAGGAATGTGCCCACCGGCTGAAGGATGTGGCCATCGATCGGGCCTACATTGGAAGCTGCACCGGCGGGAAGGTGACCGATTTCCTCGCCGCGGCCCAGATTCTGAAGGACCGGCCAACGAAGATTCCGACGTTCATCGTGCCGGCGACGACCGAGGTCCACAGCCAGCTCCGCAAGCAGACGATCGACGGACGTTCGCTGGAGCAGATTTTCCTCGATGCCGGCTGCGAGGTCGGGCCGGCTTCGTGCAGCGCATGCCTGGGCGGTCCGGCGGATACGTTCGGCCGGCTCAACAGTGCGCTCAAGTGCATCAGCACGACGAACCGGAACTTCCCCGGCCGCATGGGTGCCAAGGATGCCGAGGTGTTCCTGGCGAGTCCGTACACGGTCGCGGCCAGCGCCACGACGGGTCGGATCACGGATCCGCGCGAAGTGTTGTAGCGGGCGGCATTCCCGGCGGCCGGTCTTCGCCCGTGTGCCACCATGGTGTCGGCAGTGTCTTCCCTGTCGCACTGCTCACAGAGCCGTGGCACACATGTCGGGACTTGCGCGTCAGATGACGCTGACGGTCCAGTGGCACTGGTCCCGACGTAACGTCGGGATCCGCCAGTGATCCAGAGGGTGTTCCATCTACGATGGCTGAAACTGTGGTCCTTTTCGGCGGCTCGTTCAACCCGATTCACAACGGGCATTTGATCGCTGTGCGCAGCGTCGCCGAACAGCTTGGCGCCGCGCGCGTCGTGCTGATCCCGTCGGCGAACCCGCCGCACAAGCCTGCGGGCGCTCTGGCCAGCGCCGAGGACCGGCTCGAAATGGCTCGTGTGGCCGTGGCCGGCGAGCCGGGTTGGGAGGTCAGCGACTGCGAACTGTCTCGCGCGGGCCCGAGTTTCACGATTGACACCGTCGCGCATTTCCGCCAGTCCCTCGGGCCGGATGTCGAACTGTGCTGGCTCATTGGGGCCGACTCACTGCCGGAGCTGGCGAGTTGGTATCAGATCGACGCGCTGGTCGAGATGTGCCGGATCGTAACTGCCGCGCGGCCGGGCTGGGAGACGCCAGATCTCACCGGCTTGCGTGCTCGGCTGACCGACGAGCAGGTCCGGCGGCTCGTAGCCGACATGCTCGAGACGCCGCGCATCGACATTGCGGCAACGGAGATTCGGCGGCGCGTGCGCGAGGGGCGGTCGATCCGCTACCTGGTGCCGGACGCCGTGCACGGGTTCATCCACGCCGCTTCGCTCTATTCAGCCTGATGGTTCTGTGCGGGAAGCTCATGTTCGATCGGGTCGACGCTGGCCACGGCCAGAAACTCCTCGACGTCCTGGCGGAGAAAGTGGCTTGGCTCGACGCTGATGGCGGCGGCGGTGGCGACGGCCAACGCATGCCGATACGACTCACGAATGTCGTGGCCCTGCACGCGGGCGGCGATGAAACCCGCCAGGAGGCAATCGCCACAGCCGACCGTATTGCGCACGCGGTCCTGACGGATGGCCACGTGCCCTTTTAGAGCCGAGCCGGCCACAAAACAGAACCCGCCCGCTTCGCCGCGGCTGACGACGACCGTTGTCGCTCGCCGGGCGACTTCCAGGCCGGCAGCGAGCACCTCGGCGTCCGTCGTCAGCGGCCGCCCGGCGATTTCGGCCAGTTCACCCACATTCGGCTTGAGCAGCCAGATGGGCAGTTCCGCGGCTGCTTGCAGCGGCGGCCCCGACGTGTCAACGACCACATGGGCACCCGCGCTGATGCAGACTTGGAGCAATTCGGCGAATTGTGGCGGTGAAATGCCGTCGGGCACGGAGCCGGAGAAGACGACCACGCTGCCCGGCCGGCTCATCAGGTGGAGCTTCTTGCCGAGTCGAATGCGATCCTTCTCGCTGATTGCGAAGCCGATGTCCCGGATGTGTGTTTCCATGTGCGATACCGGATCGATCAGCGTGACATTCTCGCGTGTCGTGCCGTCTACCGGGAGGAATTGCGGTTGGATCCGTGCGGTATCGAGCGAATTCTCGAACAGCTCGACCTCGTCCTTGCCGAGAAACCCGGTCGCGACGTTGCGGACGCCCAGGACGGCCAGGGCGCGGGACACGTTGACTGCCTTGCCCGCCGGCGTCCGCGAGATCAACCGGCCGCGCTGGTGAGCGCCGAGGCGCAGGCGCGGCACCTCGAGAATCCGGTCGATTGCCGGGTTGAGCGAGACGGTAATGACATCGGACGGTTTGTGCGGCATGGACTATCGCCCCCAAGGGCACACCACGGGGTCAGCGTAAGACCGCGGGAGTGGCTACTTGAACACAAGCGTGCCAAAACACTCGGGTACGTGGAAGTCCGGCTTGGGCCTTGCCACGTATGACCATGTGAGCCAATGTGGCTTCGACGTGTCGTCACCGCACTTGTAGAAGTTGGCCCGCCAAGTCACGCCCGGCGCCGGTTTCTGTGCCGCGGGGAAATACTCC
>JAFGKA010000513.1 GCA_016928855.1 Phycisphaerae bacterium | reverse complement strand
TGCGCCCCTATAAGCACAAGGAACCGGAGCGCAGACGTCGCTGAGTAGACAAGGAGGTTTGAGACGATGGCAGGTGCGAATACGCTCGAATTCACCGACGCAAACTTCGAGACCGAAGTGCTGCAGTCGGACACACCGGTACTCGTGGATTTCTGGGCCGAATGGTGTGCGCCTTGCGTCCAGTTGGCGCCCACGATCGAGGAACTGGCGAATCAATATGCCGGCAAGGCGAAGGTCGGCAAGCTCGACGTGCAGACCAACGACAAGACCGCCGCGACGTACGGCATCAGTTCGATTCCCTCGGTGCTGGTCTTTGCCGGCGGTGAGTTGAAAGAAAAGATCATTGGCCGTCGGGCCAAGGCTGACTACGAAGCGGTCTTGGACGGACTGGTCGGCTGACCACGCCGTTTGCCGAGAATGCGGATCACAACGACCGTCCGAGGAGATTCTCCCGGGCGGTCGTTTCTATTGCCGTGTCGGTGGGCGGCGCCGCGACGGCGGCTGGCGCGCCGTCGCCCTCCTTGTGAGCCTCTCGCGGGGCTTCTATAGTCTCCGACGTGACAGAGAAGGTACAGTTCGTCGGGTCTGCCCGCATCATCAGTGCGCTGACGCTGGCGTCGCGCATCCTGGGGCTTGCGCGCGACATGCTCTGTGGCCACATCTTCGGGGCTTCGGGCGTCATGTCGGCGTTCACGATCGGCTTTCAGGTGCCCAACCTCTTCCGCCGGCTCTTCGGCGAGGGGGCCTTGTCCGCATCGAGCATTCCCATTCTGAGTGAGCACCTTCACCACGGCGGCACCGAGGCGGTGGACCGGTTGGCCGGCCGATTGATGGGGGCGCTGGCGGCGGTTCTGGTGGGCGTCGTGCTGCTCGGCGAGATTGTCGTTCTGGTGCTGCGCGGGGTCGTGGCGGACACGGAGCGAAACGCGCTGACCTTCGGGCTGACCGCGCTGCTGTTGCTGTACACGCTGCCGATCTGTCTCTCGGCGATTCTGGGCGGGATCCAGAACATCTTCGGCCGGTTCGCCGTACCGGCGGCCAACGCGGTTGTACTGAACTGCTTCATGATCGCTGCGTTGACGACCGGCACCTGGTGGTTCGCGGATCAGCCAAACGCGCAGGTGTATTGGCTGGCCGCGTCCGTCGTTGCGGCCGGTGTCTTCCAACTGGTCTGGCAGTGGATATCCGCGCGCGGCTGCGGCCTGCGCCTCCGGCCGATGTGGGACGTGCGGGACGAAGCCATTCGATCGATCGGGCGCACGATGATTCCAATGACGCTCGGCCTGGGCGTGGTGCAGCTCAATACGCTGCTCGACGGGGTCATTGCCTACGGACTGGTTCGCTCGCACGAGGGCGGGCCGGCGGTGCTGTTCTACGCGCAGCGGCTCTATCAGTTTCCGCTCGGCGTCTTCGCGATCGCGCTGGCCACGGCCATCTTCCCCGCGCTCAGCCGGCACGCGGCCGCGGGCGAGATGGCGGAGTTGGCGCGGACCGTCACGCGTGGCGTGCGGGTCGTGCTCTTCGAGGGATTTCCGTGCATGGTCGGCCTGATCCTCGTGCGCATGCCGCTGATCGAGACGATTCTCGAGCATGGGGCGTTCGGACCGGACGACACGGCTCGCGTGGCGGCAACGTTGGTGGCGTACGCGCTGGGAATCTGGGCGTTCGGACTCAACCAGATTATCGTCCGTGCCTTCTACGCGATGAAGGATGCCACGGCACCGCTGCGCATCGCGGCCTGGATGGTCGGGCTGAATCTCGCGTTGAATCTCATCCTGGTCTTCCCGCTGGAGGAAGTCGGGCTCGCGCTCTCGACCACGTTCTGTGCCGCACTCCAGACGTTGTGGTTGCTGGTGATGCTTGCGCGGCGGCTCGGCGAGCTGGATCGCCGGGCGATCTGGACCTCGACGCTGCGAACGATGTTCGCCACGGGCCTGATGGCCGCCGCTGTGCTCATTGTCGACGTGGCGCTCGCGGACTCGGCGGCGTTTCGTTCGTCGCTGATCCGGCTGGCGTGTCTCGTCGGAGTGGGAGCGGTGACGTATGTGCTGGCGGCCTGGCTCGTCCGCTGTCGCGAGTTGGCCGAGGTCGTGCGGCGTGGCTGATACGATGCGGCGAAGCGGGCCATCCTGGCATCGGTCGGCGCGACCCGCCAGAATCCTGCTGCTGCCGGGGCTTTCTGAATACGGTGGCAGAAAGGAATCGCCCCGCGCGGCCAGCACGGGCAAACCCTTCGGCCTAAAGGCCTCTCCCGACGTGACGTCGGGACCCATGCCACCCCAATTGGGGGCTCTTGCGTTACCCGGGCGACCCGGGCGGGGTTGCGTCCCAGCGAGAGCCCGTATAGTCTAACCGCGCGCCGACGGCGCAGGGTTCGTATTGGCCAAGGTGGTTTCGAACGGTCATGAAGTTTGTTCTGCTGGACAAGATCGTGGAGCTGGAGCCGGGCCAACGGATTCGGGCCGTCAAGGCTCTGACCCTTGCCGAGGAGTACCTGGCGGATCATTTTCCGACGTTTCCGGTCATGCCGGGCGTGTTGATGGTCGAGGCGATGGTCCAGGCGTCGGCGTGGCTGGTGCGAACCAGCGAGGACTACGCGCACAGCGTGATCGTACTCGCAGAGGCTCGCAACGTGACGTACAAGAGCTTCGTCTCGCCTGGCCGGGTGCTCGAACTGGACGTGAAGGCGAGGCGGATCGACGCCGACACGAGCGAGTTCGAGGGCCTTGGCCGCAGCGGGGACGAGGAGATGGTGAAGGGACGCTGGACGTTGCGGCACAGCAACCTGGCCGATCGGGATCCG
>JAFGKA010000512.1 GCA_016928855.1 Phycisphaerae bacterium | reverse complement strand
GGATTTGCCCGCGTGTCGGGTTTGCCCAGTCGGAATATGAGGTTACAATAGCCATAGTGGGTCCGGTTCTCACGCGTACTCAAGGGATGGGTCTATCGAATGGCAATCCGACATCACATCAAGGTCCTGGTGGTGGATGACGACCCCAACGTCTGCAAGACGGTGGGGCTGATCCTCAAGGAGCACGGGTATCACGTGGATGCGTATACCAGTGCGAGAGAGGCTCTTATGGCCGCGCGGCGCCAGGCGTACGACGTCGCGCTGATTGACCTGAAGATGCCTGAGATGAACGGGCTCGAGCTGGTCGAGAAGATCCGCGAGGAAGACGACCACATCAGTCCGATTGTCGTGACCGCCTACCCGGACGTCGAGTCGGCGGCCGAGACGATGCGGCTCGGAAGCCGGGATTACATCACAAAGCCCTTCCGCGAGGAGCAACTGCTCGAATCGGTCGAGCGCGTCGCTCACCAAATGGGCCTTATCTATACCGATGAGTCCGATCTCAATCGGCTGATCGGCCAGCGGATTCGTCAGGAGCGTCTGCGGCAGAACCTGACGCTCCGTCAATTGTCGGATCGGGCGGAGCTGACCACCTCGCAGCTTTCCCAGGTCGAGCTTGGCAAGAACGCGGCCAGCCTTTGGGCTCTCGCCCGGATCTGCGGCGCGCTCGGCAAGCAGATCTCTGAGTTGCTCGCCGGTCTGTGACGCCGCGAGCAGATTCGGCTGTTACGGGGCCGGTCGCGTGGTGGTATGGCGTGGCGGTTCGAGTTGCCGCTTGAGCTGTTCGAGCCGGCTCTTGAGCATGTCGATTTCCCGGTTGCGCCGGGCGAGTTCCTCTTCCCATTGAAGGCGTGTATTTTCGTGTAGGTCGAGCGTTCGGCGCAAGGCCGCCTGTTCGGCTTCCAGCGAGGCCTTGGCGTCGGCGAGTTCCTTGCGGGCTGTATCCACCGACTGACGAAGCTGCTTGTTCTGGCTAGTGATCGTTTCCATATCAGCGGCCAGTTTTGCCCGGGCCATCGTCAGTTCGGCGGCTTTCGCCCGCTCGGCGGCCAGGTCGGCGTTTGCCTCCGCCAGAAGACTTTGCTGCCGCTCGATCTCGGCCCGCTGGCTGGCGTTGATGCGCAGCGATTCATCGTAGCGATCCTGAGGGACATAGCACCCGGCCGCACACGTCAGACACACGGCCGCGAGGAGGGCGGCTCCGACCGTGGCTCCAATGGGCTGTCGCGCGATGTAGCGCATCAGACATCCTCGCAGACGGCCAGTTCGGCCTTGCAGATCTCCCGAAGCACGATTGTGGCGTAGCAGCCCGATTCCAGCAAGAAGCGGAACTCGTAGTACTCGCCGAGATCATCCCGGCCCTCCGCGACGTCCCACTCGTTCGGGCGGAAGCGGATCGGCCGTCGGCCGCCCTTGACCTTGTGGGCGCCGGTCGCGCGGAAGTCCAGGGGTCTCATATTCTCTGCGGCGAGGATGCGGGCTTCGATCGCTCCCGCGTCGCCGGTCGGCTCGGCCATACGGTATCCGAACAACGGCCCGCTGGGCGAAATCTCGAACGTATCGGCGCGGGGCTGTTCGACGGCTGGGTCTTCAACGCGAAAGACCGCGCCGTGGTTGTGCCGGTAGGCCAGATCGCCAGCCAGCAGCCGACCGAGCGACTCGATCCGTTCGGCCACCACTTTGTTGAACAGGTAGGATTGAAACGCCGAGACATAGAGCCGCTTCAGCGGCTTGTCGACGCTGAAGAATGCCCGCTTGTGGTTGCCCTTCGTCTTGGCGAGGGTCCAGCAGGCACGGCGTTCGTCGCGGAACGGGTAGGGCCAGGTCTTGGCGGCTTGTTCATACTCGCCGCGGTCGTGGAGCCTGCGGGCCTGCAGGACCTCGCCGTAATCCCGTTCGCCGGCGCGGCCGATCATGACCGCGATGGCTTCGGCCCAGTCCTGCCGGAGCATGGCGCGGCCGATCTCCCACGTGTCGCCGCGCAGGCCAAAACGTTGTGGGCCGAAGTAGTTCGGCACGCCTTCACGGGCAAGATGATCGAAAGCTTCGCGGATCGCCGCCAGGCGTCCCGGGACCGCGCCACGGACGCGGATGATGAACCGATTGCCGGCGAGGTGGCCGAGGCGCAGCTTGTTGCCATGCTGGCGGGTCCAGAGCACGCGGACGCGCGGGACCTCGATCGCCTGAACCCGCTCCGGGTTGATGTGCTCGACACTGAAGACCTGGCGTGTGACGGCGTCGGTGTCCTTCAGGCCTGCGTAACCGATCTCGCGATAGCTTACGCCGATCGCCCGCGCGACGTCGCGCACGGCCCGCAGGGTGCTCAGACCGGTCTTCTCGATGCAGAAGAACGTGTGCGTGCCTTCGCCGCAGGCGTCGTACAGCGGGACCTCTTCGACCTGGAAGTCCTCCGGGCGCGTCTTGATGCGACCGCCAAGCGGCGGAAAGTCCTTCGTCAGATACGGCAGCGTTTCGATCATGCGGTCCTTTCATCCATCGCGCTAACGGCGGTTGGTTATTGAATGAGGCCCCGGTTCAGCCGGTCGAGAAAAGACGCCAGCCGGTATTGCATCGCCATGTGCGGAACAGCCACGTTCAATGCGGCGGCTCGCCGGACGGGCTCGCCCAGAATCGATTCGACCTCGAGTTCGCGTTTGCACTGGTAGTCGATGAGCATCGAGGGCTTGTAGTCGCCCATCGTCGCCGTATTGGCGAACATCTTTTCAACGAGCGGTTCGGCGTCGAGTGTGCACCTATTTGCATTGCCGGCGGCGATGGTCTCGACCATGAGCAGCCGGGCGAGTTCCCGCAGGCCGTCGTCTTCCATGATGTGGCGGGTCGTCACGGCCCCGGCGGTGACCGCCAGCGTGCTGAACGGAATGTTCCAGACGAGCTTTTCCCAGCGGGCCTGTACCAGCGACGGCGCGACCGACGTGGTCAGCCCCGCCGCGGCGAAGAGGTCTGCTATTCCTCGTGTCCGATCGAGGTCGTCGAGCAGGTGGGCGAAGACCAGGCGGCCGTAGCTCAGGTGGTGTACGTGGCCCGGCTCGCCGCGATTGCTGCAGACGAACGCGAGCCCGCCGAAGATGTTGGCCGCCCCGAACCACTCGGCGAAGCGTTCTTCGACGCCGAGGCCGTTCATCAGCGCGAGGAGGTTTGTCGTCGGCCCCATGCACGGCCGGATCAGCGCTTCGGCGACATCGAGGTTCGTCGTCTTCAGGGCGCAGATCACCAGATCGACCGGGCCGATGTCCTCGGATCGGGCGTAGGCCTTCGCGGGCAGGTGGAAATCGCCGTCGCAACTGTGGATCATCAGCCCGTGCCGCCGGACGGCGTCGAGATCCCGGCGCATGAGAAAGTGCACATCATGCCCGGCCCGGCCCAGCCGCGCGCCGTACAGACATCCCACCGCCCCGGAACCAATCACCGCGATACGCATGGCAGGTATCCATAATCCCAATCCGTGCGGGGTTACGCAAGTCGGGCGGGGACAGGAGGAGACAGGAGACAGGAGTCAGGAGTCAGGAGACAGGAGTCAGGAGTCAGGAGTCAGGAGACAGGAGAAACAGCGAGGAAGCTGCTGGCGGTGGGCTGAGGTGTGTCGCAATGTAGCGGCCAGTGTCTCGCCGGCCGTCCCCCGTGTGCCACTGTTCTGTGAGCTTGCTGTTACCCACATTTATGCCCTCCCGGGGAGAGTCCAGCTCCGAGCAGAATCAACTGAAACGCTTGCCAGCCACG
>JAFGKA010000511.1 GCA_016928855.1 Phycisphaerae bacterium | reverse complement strand
TGAGCCCTCGAAATGAACGCATCTTCCATACGCAACGCCATTATCATACCATGGCCGTCAAGACCTGTTACTCGGACGGTCTCCTAGATCAGGTTGCCAATCGATATTCGCCTCCATATTATGCCGAAATAGGCGCCGACCTGCGGGACTTGTCGGACGATGAATGACAGGCCTGTCTCCAACTGGCGGATAACCTGTTCCTTGAATACGTTCCGAGATAATAATGGTTACGACCCGTCGCGGCGACCACCTGCCAGCAGGTTCCTTGTGGATCTGAACGTAATCCAGAACCACGACCGCCGATTGCTTCCTGTATGGTACGCTCCACGCCAATATCCACCAGTCTACCGATAACACTTGCCAGCGGCATTCTGCCAAATACACCGCGACGCAACGCCTCTTTGGCGGCCTCCCTGGATACCCCTGGGGGGGGGGCAAGGGCAATACTCCATATCGGCGTAATCACTGTTCACGAATCCATGCTTTCATCTTTTCATGGCGTCAGTGCCAACGGCCATATCAGGAGGAGACCAATTGAAGAGGCGGCGTAGGGCCTGACTGAGTATCCTCTTCTCAACGGCATCCAAGCCACTCGCGAACCACAGTGCCGGAATCAATAGCAGGCCTGAAAGAATAATCTGGACTGGCCAGGGTACGGGAAGAAAATAATACACCGAAGATACGATTGCGCCGATCATCAGGACCGACCATACCACATAGACAATAATGATCCACAAATCACGAAAAGACACCTGGGCAACTCTGGCCAGAAGAAGACATTGAAGGATAACGGGAGGCACCATTGCCAACGCGGCCCCGAGCCCACCCCACAAGGGTATAAGGCAGAGACACAATAGGATATTTGTACTCGCCGACGCCCCGGACGACCATACCAGATACCGCTGCCGTTTCCGTGCTACGGCAATATGATACAAAATGCCGCAAATCCCCTGGAAGGGCAACGAAACACATAATACGATCAATATGGGGACCGCCTGAAGGAACCTAGCATCGAGAGTCAGGACGATTAGGGTTTCGGCCCAATACAAGAGATACACCAGAAACAGACACCCCGGAAGGACGGCCACCTTGAGGGCCAGTCGCAGGAGTTGCCGGTTATCGCCGCCTCTTTTCTCGCTCTGGCATATCGACGGGTAAACGCTGACCGCCATCACCCCGGACACTCGCATCAGGATCTCATAGAAACGATAACCTGCGCTATAGACCCCCAAAACCGCCCTGGCCTTCAGGCTGCCCAGAAACACCCAGTCAAACCGGTTAAAGGCGGCAGAGGTCAAATGGGCGGCGGCGATCTGCGCCCCTTCCTTGAACAGCGTTTTCTTATTCGATCGAGTGGCGGGAACAGGCCAGTACCCGACATCCCTGCGGTATACCCAGGCATATAGGACAAGGGCGAAGATAGAGGAAGCGATGAGGGCCCAGAAGAATGAGGCCACCTGGAAACCGCACCACAACAGAGCCACTCCTACGACGGCCTTGCAGGCGGCTTGGGCTATCTCGATAACCGAAGCTACGGCCATCAATTTACGCCCCTTCAGGTAACTGTTAATCAACGCATCCTCCACCGTGATGGCTGTGGAAACCATCGCGAGCACCAGGTAGGAGTAATTCGCCCGCAGCCGCGGAATGAACCAGCCACCGCTCCCGATCAGCAGGCAACCGGCGACGGTGAGTAGGAGGGTCAGAAGAATTGCGGTTTGCACAACTCGATGCGCGTCATCCCGGCTGGAAACAGCCGCTTCCCGCATCACCACCAGGGGCAGGCCCAGACGAAAGAATACCGACGAAATGGCCATGATCGCAAGGATATAGCTGAACTCGCCGTAGCCTTCGGGGCCGACGATCCGAGCGGCATACAGCAGATAAGCGATCGTGATTAACTCGACCCCGAAAGAACCCAGCAACAGGGACAGAAAGTTAAAGACGATCCCCCGGGACTTCGGGCTTCCGGGCCGGCTCTCCGTTTCACGCATAACCGCATCTCATCAACTGCTGTCTTTGGATGGAATCCAGAACATCGAACCGGGCGTAGCTGGCCTGCTCCGCCGGCGCGTAGCAGAAAGTAGAGATGGTCGCGCCAAAAAGGATCATAAACAGGGATGCAGTATGGAAACCCTGGGCGGCCGGGAAAAGGGTTTCCTGGGACAATCCGGAAGCCAACGCGCCAAGCATAATTGCCAACATCACATTGCAGGCGATGTGTTGATAATGATCCTCCCGGCCTTTGCGAGCCAGCCGAAAAAAGAGAACAGTCAGCTTGGTCCAGAATATCAGCATTAGCGTCAAACCGACGATCCCCAATTCACTGAGAGCCTGCAAATACATGTTGTGGGCAGCGGAATACGCCGCGGCCTGTTGCGTATAGGTGTAGGAATAGCAATAGAAACCCGAGCCGGTGAGTAGATACTGGGGGTTGCCGATCAGGTACGCAAGCAGACGCATCCAGGCCTCGATCCGCCCTTGACCAGTTGATTGTCGAAATGCCTGTTCGGAAAAAAGGGCCGCGAAGCGTTCGGTCCATGCCTGAACATCGGCCTGCATGAAGGTAATCGCTAGACCGCCGACACCCACGGCCAACACTAGGGACAGAGTATTCTTTGGCTTGAGGCGGATAATTGCCACAACGAAAGCCGTAAACGCGCCAAGAAGGGCGGCACGGGAAAAGCTGTCTAGCAGCATGGAAACAATCAAAGGCAAGCCTAAGTAAAGAAACACCTTCCCCCCCATTTTGCCCAGCCAGGACCGCATGAGAAGCAAGAATAAGGTCAAAAACGCAAACAGGCCAACAGAAGCCCGATTGAACCCCAGCAACCAACCATGCATATCTCTGGCCCTGGCCTGCTCCTCGATGTAACCGGTTTGAAGTATATTCGCCATATAGAAATGCATATTTATCATACCCTGCCGAGATATGATGTTCGCGATAGCCATGCCAACCGTGAGCACGACGATCCACGTCACGAGACGGCGGAATTCGTCTCGACTGATCGGCAGCAGGGCGGCGATGTAATACGCCAGAACAAATGCCAGGAAACGCAGTGAGTAGAAACCGAAATGATACATGGCCATGACACTGACGTACCTGGCCAAATAGACCCCTAGGCTGATAACGGCCATGCACACCAGCATGACCAATAGAGAAGCCCCCGGCGGTTGTCCATACGCGGAGGTGCGCCGGAGAACCGTCACCCCCCAGCGCAACAGCACGGCGATCAGAACCACGTCGATAACCCAGACCGCTGAGTTGGTCCCGGTAGCAGCGACGACGATAGGAAAGGAGCAATAGCAGGACAGCACCAATGCCAAGAGTCCATGATACGGCTTGGGGCCGACGAGGGCCATCAGGAACAAAATCATTGCGACGACTATGCCTATGTACGCCATGGCCTAATAATCCCCGTGGCATAAAACTGTGGCTGTTCTATTTCGAATCCGAAGGCGGCATCGTGGATCTGAGCTGGCGCAGAGCTATGATCTGTTGTGTCGTAACCGACCACCCGCAGAGCGGGTGGCTTTAGGAAGCCCCCCCAGGGGGAGCGAAGAGGCGCACCCGCACGGCAATACACCGCCAATCTCCCTCGCGGGTGTAACTCACCGCCCCAGCTGCAGGAACGGAACGTATCCACGCGTCGCTTCCGCTCCTCGCAACACGGACATGGGCGAGGAACACTAGAAAAGGACAAACCCCAGAATACACTATGCATAGGTGGAATTCCTAAAGGGGAACACGGCCAGCGGCCGTGGTGTTAGAAGACAAATTATTCGTACGGATGCACAAGCCCTCTGGCGTAATGCCCGCCGAACACAGGCAGATCTCCTCATGTCCCTGCTCCTGCTCAATGCCAGCCACCACCGCGACCGAAGCCAGTTCATCACGCAGCCGCCCACGATCCCGGTCTGTCCCGTAACCGCGATCCGGTGGGCGCCACCGTCAGTCGCTCACTGGGCCGCTCCATGCTTCCGGAGAATCGCCTCCTGCCGGGCCAGCTTCATGTCCGCATCGACCATCATCCGCACCAGCGCCTTGAAGCTCGTGGTTGGCTGCCAGCCGAGCTTCTCTTTCGCCTTCGAGGCGTCGCCGAGCAGGAGATCTACCTCGGCGGGGCGCAGGTACCGCGCATCCTGCCGCACATACCGACGCCAATCCAGATCGAGGCAGCCGAACGTCTCCTCCAGAAACTCCTGCACAGAATGCGTCTCTCCGGTCGCAATCACGAAGTCGTCGGCCTCGTCCTGCTGCAACATGCGCCACATCGCCTCGACGTAATCGCCCGCATAGCCCCAGTCGCGTTTCGCATCCAGGTTGCCCAGATAAACGGCGTCCTGAAGCCCCAGCTTGATGCGCGTCGCCGCCCGCGTGATCTTGCGCGTGACAAACGTCTCGCCGCGCCGCGGACTTTCGTGATTGAATAGAATGCCGTTGCAGGCGAACATCCCGTACGCCTCGCGATAGTTAACGGTCTGCCAATAGCTGAACGCCTTCGCGCAGGCATACGGGCTTCTCGGATGGAACGGCGTTGTCTCCCGCTGCGGCGTCTCAGCCACGAGGCCGAACATCTCGCTGCTCGACGCCTGATAGAACCGCGAGCCGATCTGCGTATCGCGAATGGCCTCCAGCAGGCGCAGCGTGCCCACGCCCCCCGCCTCGACCGAGTACACCGGCTGGTCAAAGCTGACCCGCACGTGCGACTGCGCGCCAAGATTGTAGACCTCATCCGGTCCCACCTTGGTCAGCACGCCACGCAACCCAGCCCCATCGCACAGATCGCCGTAGTGCAGAAACAGCCGGACATCCTGAACGTGCGGATCCTCGTAGAGATGTGAAATCCGTTCTGTGCCAAACGTGCTCGACCGCCGAACGATCCCGTGAACCTCGTAGCCCTTCTCGAGAAGCAGCTCGGCGAGATAGCTCCCGTCCTGCCCCGTGATCCCGGTTATCAAAGCCTTCTTTGCGCTCAATGCACACCTGTCTCCCCGCCGCGCCCCACCACAGGATCCACGTCCCAATAGCGTGTTATCGGCCGTCAAACCTTCCCATGTGAAACACGCCGGCCACGCGCGCACACCGGGGTGTTTCGTGAGGACAGGATGACTTCCGCCACCGCCGACGATGGATGACCCTAGACTCCGTCCTCGTCAACCGCCACCGACGCCTGACAGAAGTCGTTCCCTTAGAAGGGCTTGCGCCACTCGACCGCATGTGGACAAGCTCTGTTAAGTATATCGGCCATGCCCCCACCGATCTATAGACGCCGCCTCTGGCTTGATCCCAACGAAGTGATCGCCACGTCCCCTCACGTGTCGTACGCACGAAACCGCTCCAAGTGCGAACGACAACGGGTATCCGCGGGAATTCCCCGTCGCCCCATCACTTGGCCGAGTCGCTGAGCAATTCCCGCCACATAGCTTCCAGCGATTCCCGAAGTGAAATCCGGGGGCGCCAGCCGGCCTCCTCGACGATCTTCGAGATATCCGCGCGGACGCAGGGCACCTCCACCCGACGAAGCCGCCCCTGATCCACCTCCATCGGGACATGGACGCCCGACAGAGCGATGACCGCATCAACGATCTCCTGTATCGAGGTATCCTGGCCCGAAGCCACATTGTAGCTCTCGCCAGGGCGGCCCCGCTCCAGAAGCACGTCCAACGCCGCCGCTACGTCACGCACATCGATGAAATCGCGCCGTGGCGTCAGATCCCCGACGCGAAGACGGTGCGCCAGCCCCTGCTGCACATCCCGCAGTTGGCGAATCAGCGCCATGGGCACAAGCGATTCCGGCTGACCCGGCCCGAGAATATTGAACACGCACGCACGGACGATCCGAAGGCCATGCGAGAGGCCCATGGCCACCGCCAGATGATCCTGCGCCACCTTACTAACCGCGTACGGCGTAACCGGCTTCGGATTCCGCGACTCGGAAATAGGGAGTTCCTCCGGTCGGATCACGCCAAACACGGCCGCCGAACTGATCTGCACGATTCGCAGGTCGGACGGGCACGTCGCCGCAGACAATGCGTCGTACAGATGCTGTGTCCCGACAACGTTGATTGCCAGTAACTGCGTCAGGTCGTCACTCGAAATCAGGCCCGCCAAATGAATGACGCGATCCGGCCGACACTCATCCATGAAGAGTCGCACGGCCCGGGCATCGCATAGATCGAGCTGGTGGTAATGATCGGCTTGAAAACCCGCCGGCCGCGGCCGTTCGCTGGTCGCCCACAGCTCCACACCGGGGTGGTGTTCTCGCCAGTGGCGGATCGTCCACGATCCAACGAAGCCGGTGCTGCCCGTGATGAGCAGCCGAGGCTTGGCCATCGTCACGCCTCCCCGGCCTTGCCCGAGGCCACAGGCGGCAAACACCGGGCAAGGATGGCATCGCACTCAGCGGTCGCCCGTTCGTAGTCGTCCGGACGGCCGATGTCGAGCCAGAAGCCACGATACGGATAGGCCCGCACATCATGGCCCCCGGCGATCATCGCGAGCATCAGATGATCGAAGCCGAAGGGTTGGTCGGCTGGCACAAGGTCGAGAATCTTTCGCGAGAATGCGTACACGCCCATGCTCACGCCGAAATGCTCGACTGGTTTCTCCGTGAAATCCGTGACGCGTCGCTCCGCAGGCTCATACCGCAGCACGCCGAAATCGATCTTCACGTCCCGCTCATACGTCGAAACGGTAGCCATGGCTCCACTGGCCACGTGCGCCTGATAGAGGTCAGCAAAGCTGAGATCCGTCAGGATGTCACCGTTCATGACCAGAAAATGCTCGGGCAGGTCCTTGATCAGACGCAGCGGACCGATCGTATTGAGCGGCCGATCCTCGATGGAGTAGTCGATCTTGATGCCCCACTTCTCGCCGTTGCCGAAATACGCGGCGATCAGTTGGGCCAGGTGGCTGACCGCCACGGTGATGTGCGTTCCGCCAGCCCGCACAAACTGCTTGACGATCACTTCCATGATCGCCTGCTCACCGACCGGCACGAGCGGCTTCGGCAGCGTCGTCGTGAACGGACGAAGTCGCGTCCCCTTGCCACCGGCCAGAATCACTGCACGCATACCAGAGCCCCTTCGAGTACGCCCTCGACGCTTACCGTTTACACGGTGTATTGGTCCGCGGGATACCAATCCGGGTGTGCCCGCACGAATGCCACGGTCCGTTCGAGCCCGTCGGCGAGCGAGACCGTCGGCCGCCAGCCCAGCAGGTCCGCCGCCTTGGCGTTGCCGCAAATCAGGTTCATGACTTCGCTCTTCGTCGGCCGGACACGTGCCTCCGTCGAGACAATCTGCGCCGCCGGGTTCACCATGTTCCGCAACATCTCGGCCAGATCGCCGATACGAATCGCCTTGCCGTTGCCGACGTTGATCGTCTCGCCCAACGCTGCATCACATTCCGCCACGGCAATAAAACCGCGCGCCGTATCCTCAACGAACGTCAGGTCTCTTTTGGGTTCGAGCGAGCCGAGTTCAATCGTCCGCTTGCCCGCCAGAAGTTGGGTGATGATCGTCGGAATGACCGCCCGAGCCGACTGGCCCGGCCCGTACGTATTGAACGGCCGGATTGTCGCAACGGGCGTGCCAAAGCTCCGGTAATAGCTCTCCGCCAGCTTGTCGGCACCGATCTTGCTCGCGCTGTAGGGTGATTGACCCTGCAGAGGATGTTTCTCGTCGATCGGTTCGTACATCGCAGTGCCGTAGGTTTCACTGGTTGAGGTGTGTACCATCCGCGCGACGCCCTTCCGCCGCACGGCATCAAGCACGTTCAGCGTGCCGACGATGTTCGTCGCCACATAACTCCGTGGCGCTGTATAGCTGTAGGGAATTCCGATCAGTGCCGCAAGATGAAAGACGCAGTCGCAGCCGGCAACGGCTTCCGAAACACAATCGGCATCTTCGACATTGCCGGAGATGACCTCCGCACCGGCAAGTTCGTCATCGGCGAGTAGTCTGAGGTTCCCACGGTCATTGCGGCTGTTGTACCGGATCATCGCCCGGACCCGCGCGCCGCGTTGAACCAGCGTGGCCACCAGCCGACTGCCGATGAAGCCACCCGCTCCCGTCACCAGAACTCGCTTGCCTTGCCACGTCATGCCTGTTGTCCTCTCTTCGAGCGTCGTGTGACCCCTGCCCTATCGGGCATCCATGGGCATCCTATAAGAAACACGGGGGGCTCGCAAACGGAACGACGTCCGCTCAAGAGGCCGTGGCGATACGCAAGCCCCGCTCCGACACCGATTTACGGCCCGTCCGCCGGCTGTGTGGCCGGCTCGACGGAGCTGGCGGCCGTCGCGCAGTTCGTCGTTGGACCTCCTACGGCTGACGATGCGGGCTCGGCCCGGACCGTCGAGGCGAGTACGTCCCAGAGCGGCCCGAGCGGCATCGTGATCTTGACGGTCACCTCATCGCCCCGAACGATCGGCTGCCCGACCTCGCGCATCCGCCCCTCCAGGGCTGTGAGTGGGTCGGCCAGCGCCGGATTCGCCAGAATGATGTTCCGCGCCCGCCGTCCGTCCGGCAGGAGCAGCTCATCGACCTGCGCCCACATGTTCCGGATCGCGTCGATGCGAGCCATCGCCACTGACACCTTGCGACGACCGGCCGGATCCGGCCCCGACGCCTCCTCGGACGCATTGCCATGACCAATGGCCGTGAGCAGGTCACTCGCCCATGCCGGTACCCCCAAGGCGCCGGCTGATCCAACCTCCGTCGATGAGACTGGGGGAGACACACCAACGCCCTCGACACTAATCGCGTCGCGCCAAGCTGGGTCGGTCAACCGCGTCAGGTCCATCCGGGGCACGGGAATCGACTCCGGCACCTCCGCCGCAGCCAAGGAGAGCAACGCAAGCAAATCAGCCCGCGCAAGTCGCACCGGAAACCGGCACACGCCATAGGGCTCGTAGAAAGGTTGGCCATCCAGGCGGCGGAGAATCTGCCGCTCGAAGGCGGTCTCGAACGCGGCGGCCATGTCGAAAACGTCGCCCAACGTCTCAGCCGCACTGAAGCGGAGTTGGCGGCACTCGGTCAGGATTCCCTGCGCCGCGTCCACCCTGGCCGCCACGCGAGCCAGTTCCACGGCGTCGGGCGTCAGATGCTCCCAGCCGACGGGCAGTGCGGAACCGGCATCGGGCGCATATCGCTGACGAGCCGTTCCGGTCGCGGAGAGCCGACCGGCACCGGCACGCATACTCCACTCACGTATTGCCTCCAACTCACCATCCGGGACAAGGGAATCATCACGCAGCCGTTGGGCCCATGCGCGCGCCATCGCCGCCACGGGCACGGCAATCTCAACCCGACAGGATTCGTCGTTTTGCGGAGCCAGCAGAGTAATCGCGCGGTGGTCGTATGCTGCCCGCCGCAGGGCAAGATCCACCGGCGTTCGGTCACCGACCCATTCGCCGACCGTAAGCCGGTCCGTCATCGGAAGCTGAAACAACCTCGCAGACAAACTGGCAAACGCCCGGGCCGCAGCCTCACGCTCGCAGGCCGGCAGATCCAAACCGGCCGGCTGCGATGCAGGCGACTCCTGGGCAAACCCGTCGGCAGACAGGCCCGCAACGATCACCACAACAACGAGTACGTATCGCGCACGCATCGCCCAGCACAATACCACTGCCACAAGTCAACCGGCAAGCGCCCCGAAGTCTGTGATCAAGAACGTAGCGGTCGGCGTCCCCGCCGCCCGTCTTCGAAATGCAGCCGCATATCCCCGCCGTCCGTCCCCTGAATCGGATGACGCGCGCCCTATACTGTGTGCCACTGCTGTGCCGGCAGTGTCCGGATGACTCACCACGCGCTCGAGGACCTCACGCACGGCGTGTCGGCAGCGCCTACAACGTTCTCACCGCCTTCGAAGCGGTAGCACACTCGAAGAACACTGCTCACAGAACTTGCTGTTACCCACATTTCTTGGTGATATGCGGGTCGGTGGATACGTCGGTGCGGTTATCCCGAGGGGCATGGATGCTCCTACGGG
>JAFGKA010000510.1 GCA_016928855.1 Phycisphaerae bacterium | reverse complement strand
GCCAGTGCCCCCCGCGATCAGAGGCCCGACTCGGCTGGCTACCGGCTTGCCGGAACGGTTCTCACGGCCGGCCTTGCGAGCCGGCCGGCACCACTCCAGTAATCGCGTAAGTGTATTTGACGCCTTCCCTCGTGTCAACGCCATGAGCCGCCCTGCGTTGACGACAAAGGCGGGTTCCTGATGCCGAGCATCTGAATGGCGGCGCTTCGGCCGTGTGCCACTGCTCACAGAGCAGCGCTTTTCCCAAAACACTGGTCGAGAGCAGATGGGCCGGCTCCGCGCTCGCGGACCATTCGGGCACCACGACCGACCACAGCCAAAGACAGTCCGCCAGGGTGGACCCCACTGAACCGCTCTGGCTCATGCGACCGGAAGAAGCATCGAAAGCGGGTAGGCGCCACGCGAAGGCAAGCATAGAATGGCACCACGTCACCCGGCGACGTGGCGGGGCAAGGCCATCTGGCCAACATCCGTTCATACAACATCATCCAGTTGACGGGAGATATCGCATGCCACGTCCGTACCTATGCCTGAGAGGGCTGGCCGTCGCAGTGTTTCTGTGTCTGCAGATTGGGACGAATGGCAGCGTGGCCGCCGCCGAGCAAGGTGAGGCGGCGCATCGCGCGGTAACCACAGCCGATCCCACGGTGCCGGTGGATCAGTTGAAACTGATGCTCAAGCCACTCACGGCCGACGAACTTGCCGTGGAGGCGGATGCATGGCTCGGCCTGCTAAAGGCGAAGGTGCAGGAAATCAGCGATTCGGAACTGGGGGTGAGGCGCAAGCGGGCGGAGATCGCCAAGGTCGAAGAGGCGGTAGCTGTAGCGGAGGAAGAGAAAGAGGAGATTCCGCAATCCAACCCGGCGCGGGACGCGCAGCACCAGGAGAAGAAGGCGGCAGAGGCCAAGGCCACGGCCGAGGCCGAGGAGAAGGCCCGGACCGCCCTGGTCGAGCAGATCGGCACCCTGCGCGACCAACGCACCGCGCTGCTGGACCGGCTCGAAGTCGTTCTTAAGGAATTCGAGGCCAAGGGAGGCGATGCGGCGACGTACCGCAAGTACATGACGGCCGTCTCGGGCGTAAGCGTGGACGTGACCGATGCCAGCGCCACCTGGGTAACCGTAAAGGGTTGGCTGACCTCCGAGGCCGGCGGACTGCGATGGCTGAAGAACATCGCTCTGTTTCTCGTCACCCTGCTGGCATTCTGGATTCTCGCCGCGATTGTCGGCAAGGTCGTCCAGAAAGCCCTCGACGTCTCGAAACGACTGACGGCTCTGCTCAGGGATTTTCTGGTCAGGGGCGTGCGCCGGGCAATCCTCGTCGTGGGCTTTATCATGGCTCTGGGCGCGCTCGAGATCAACATCGGGCCAATCATGGCCGTGATCGGGGCCGCGGGTTTCGTGGTTGCCTTTGCCCTGCAAGGGACGCTCAGCAACTTCGCCAGCGGGATCCTGATTCTGTTCTACCGACCCTTTGATGTTGGCGACGCGATCGACGTGGCCGGCGTCTCCGGAACGGTCAAGTCGATGAATCTGCTTTCGACGCAGATCAACACCTTCGACAACAAGATGGTCGTCGTGCCCAACAACTCGATCTGGGGCAACGTGATCACGAACATCACGGGCAGCGACATCCGGCGGGTGGATATGGTCTTCGGGATCGGCTACGCCGACGACATGGCCAAGGCCCAGTCGATCATGGAATCCATCCTGAGCAGCCATCCCCACGTGCTGGCAGAGCCCCCGCCGGTGGTCAAACTGCACGAACTTGGTGAAAGTTCAGTGAACTTCATCTGCCGCCCATGGGTCAAGACGGCTGACTACTGGGGCGTCTACTGGGACGTAACTCGCGGCGTCAAGGAACAGTTCGACGCCCAGGGCGTAAGCATCCCCTTCCCGCAGCGCGACGTGCACATCTTCAACGCAGCCCCGAGCACGTAATCGCGTATCGGGAGCCTGTGGCAGCCCCGTTGTACGGATCCTGAATTGTGACGATCGCACGAGAGGTCAGCCCGTGGACCGTCTCTGCTCCCCTTTACGATGCCGCGGCAGTCGGTACAATGCGCCAAAGTGGCACGAATTTGGTAAACGTAACACGGCCGGCCGGTGGACATCGACCCGAGCGAAAAGCTGACGTGTGTGCCGACGCAGTGCCGGAACGTCCCGGGCTGGAAACCCGTTCCATGGAGAGTGTGATGCGATACCGCCTCAACATCGCCCTGATTGTGCTCGTCGTCGCGTTGCCTGTGGTGGCACACGACGTGGAGGACACGCCAACCATCATCATCGACACCGACATGGGTATTGATGACGCCGTTGCGATGGCCTTGGCGTTGCAGTGTCCGCGGGTCCGGATCGCCAGTGTTGTGGCGTGCGAAGGCGTGGCCGGCAACGACGCAGGCGTACGGATGCTCGGCCAGATGCTCGATGAGTTCAACCGCGGCGACATTGCACTCTATGCGCCCGCGCCGGCGACGGCGGACAAGCCCGCCCCGCCGTTTCGCGGCTTCGCCGAACAGACGCTGGGCCGTTCGCTTCGCGGCGCGGTGCGGCCGGCATTGCCGTTCGCCCCGGAGGCCTACGTCGCCAGACGCGAGGCCAAGACCATCGTGCTCGCGATCGGCCCGCTGACAAACCTGGCGATTGCCCTGGAGGACGACACGGTGCGAGACGGCGTCGCCAAGATTGTCGTGCAGGGAACGCCGGACGTTACGAAGAACTGGAACCTCGGATACGATCCGGCGGCGTTTGACGCCGTTCGCCGTAGCGGCGTGCCGCTGCAGTTCGTCGAGTCGGGACCGGCGGCGGCCAAGCCGTCGGCCTGGGACGACGGCGATGCGCCGGCCGGCCAGCGCACGTCGATTGGCGAGGCGTTCGTCGGGCGCCTCTTTCGAGATTTCGCCTTTGCGGATCACTATACGCAGGGCGTCTTCGCTGATTTTACCGACGAGTTGGTCCTGATCGCCTATCTCGATCACGACCTCTTTGAGGTGGTTGCCGGTGGTTCCGACGACGGGGCCATCCTGCGTCCAAAGGATCGTGACGGGATTCTGTCCCTGTTCACCGCAATCCTGTCGGAGGGGCGGCAGGCCAAGAACCGGGTCGTCTTCGCGGGCGGCGAGCTGCCCGACACGATCCTGCAGCCCGACGTGCGGAGGCGCAAGGCAGGCATCCTCGCGAAGAACGGCGAGACCGAATGGTTCGCCCAACTGCTGATGAACGAGCTGCACGAGCATCTCGGCTCGTACTCGATCATCGGTGTGAAGATGGGCCTGCGTGCGGCGGAACTCTTGAACGCCCCGCCGCATGGGATGCAGGTCGTATCCCATTCAGCGCCCCAGCCGCCGGTAAGCTGCATCAACGACGGCATCATTGTTTCCACCGGTTCGACACCGGGCCGGACGCTGTTCCGGCACGAACCGGGGCCACCCGGCTCGACGCGCGTCTCGTTCAGCTACAACGGCCGGCAGATCACGCTTGCCGTCAAGGACGAATATCGCAAGAAGGTCCAGGCGAACATCGACAAGTTGCTCGAACATCACAGCCTGGAAGACGCCGAGTACTGGGACGGCGTCCGCCGCGCCTCGCTCGAAATCTGGGAACACTGGCACCGGCGCGATCTGTTCGACGTGATCGAAAGCAATCCTGCCCCGTGACGCGGGTCTGCGAGTGTGTCGTATCGTGGTGCGGCAGCCGCCTGCCCGTGTCCGGTATTCAGCGAACCAGCCCCGTCCTCGCGGTTTCGAGCGGTCCCGGTACAATGGTGTCCCGCCGCGTGATCCGTCCCGGCACAGGGAGTACCGGACGACAAACCTGGCGCGGCAAACGGGGTCTTGCTCAGTGAACCTGCCATCGGGCGGCCGATGAGCAGCCTGCTTTGGGGATACCGCAAATGATCGTTCGAACCGGAAGTGTCGTCGCGGCGATGGTCGGCGTGGGGTTGGTGGCTCTGGTCAGCACGGCCGAGGCCAAGGAACGGTACACGGTGACGGTCTCGTACGTGGTGGGGCCGGAGCGGGAGTTGCCTGAGGGGCTCGAAGCCGTCGCGGTGATTGACTCGGGCGTACAAACGACGGGCTTCCCCCAGGACGAGCGTGAGCAGAAATGGTCCACGATCGCCGCGGACATGATCGAGGCCATGCTCTACGGCGGGCGCCAATGGGGCGCCCCGCTGCGCGTGGCCATGCGACGCGAGACGCAGCGGGTCCTGACCGAACACGATCTCAGGCTGGCCGGACTGGTCGAAGGTGATACCGCAACACAGGCGGGCAAGCTCCTGGCGGTCCAGGGGCTCATCACCAGCCGGATCGCCATCAACGTTGACGTCCAGAAGGGTCGGCGCTCGACGATCGACTGGGTAAAGGTCATGGGCGGCATCATCGAGCGGACGAGGGAGGACCGGTCGTCGCCACCGCGCGAGAGCCGTTCGGCCCCACCGCGCGAGAGCCGCGCGGCCCCGCCGCGTGAGACCCGTTCGTCGCCGCAGCCGCCGCCGGACAGGGCGCGTGACGCCGTGGCCCGGCCGCGCAACACGTATCGCCTTCCGCGCTACAAGCAGGAATCACGGAATGTCTATCAACGTTCGGTGAACCCGACTCCAAGACCGCATGAGCAGGCGCCCGCGCGGCTGCACCGCGAGACCGAAAAGAGCGGCCACGCTTCGATTGCCCTGGCCACCAAAGAGGTCGAGGAGATCGGCCGCTCGCTCACCGTGCAGTGCACGTTCAGTCTGATCGACGCGGTGACGGGCGAGGCCATCCTGCAGTATTCGCCGGCTCCCTACCAGAAGGAAGATAAGGCCTCGCCGCATTTCCTGTTCGGCGGCTCGATGGACGAGGCAGACCTCGACCCGGTGGACCACTTCATCGGCGAGCTGGTCGAGCGGGCAACGCAGGAATTCGTCGGGATGATCGTGCCGGTGTGCGTCGAGGCTTCGGTGGAGCTGGTCGGCAAGAGCAAGGCAGGCGAGCTGGGCATTCGCGCGCTTCGGGCGGACGAATACCAGATGGCCCTTGAGCAATTCGAAGCGTGGTTCCGCAAGGAGAACGACCACGAAGCTGTCTTTGCCATGGGCGTGACGTGCGAGCTGATGGGCGACCCGCAACGGGCCATCGAGCACTACCGCCAGGCGGTCATGATGGAAGACATCGACGACGAGGATCTGGCCGTCTACATGGCAGCCAAGAACCGGCTGACGAGGGATATCGATCGGATTCTCCGGCCGGACGCGATACTTCCGGCGGCGACGCAGCCTGATGAACCGTGACGGGCTGAGGCGTTTTCGCGGAGATGGACGGCATGTACCCTATGGACTGTATGGACGGTCTTGGTTTGATGCGGTTTGCGCCGTTGACGGGGCGGTTGGCGGTTTCCTGCGGTGCGACGAGCGAGGATTAGCCGATGACATCACGAGAGCGTTTTCTGGCTGTGCTGAATGGGAAGATGCCTGATCGCGTGCCCGTCACGCTGTTCATCGTCGATCAGGGGCACTTCCTGAATCAGATCTACCCGGATGTCGATCCGTGGGATTTCGAGACGCTGCAGCTCAAGGTGATCGAATTGCAGCGACAGATGGGCGTCGATGTCTTTGTACGACAGCTCTTCGGTTTGAACGATCCGCTCTCGATCCACATGGGCGGGCTGAATGTGTCGCGCTCAACGGATACGTGGGAGGTTCATACCGAGACGGTGCAGCAAGAGAATAAGCGGCTCGAGAAATCGACGATCCGCACGCCGGACGGGACGCTGACGCAGGAATTCGCGATCGAGGAGCTGCGGCCGGGCACATTTGTCTACGCCTGCACGAAGAAGCCGATTCACACGCGCGACGAGCTGGAGCTGGCGATTCGGTATGAGCCGGGCATGCCGGCCGGCTGGGCCGAGCAGGCACGCGAGAAGGTGCAGCGGCTTAAGGCGGCCCTCGGCGAGAGCGGGATCCTCGGCTCATGGTCGCCGCACGGACCGTTCAACAACGCGTCGCTGCTCATCCCGATCGATATGCTGTATTGCCTGTTCCTGACCGAGCCGGAGTTCTATGACCGCCTGATGCGATTCGCGATGGACCGGATCCTCGATTACACGCGGGCGATCGATGCGGCCGGCGTCGATGTCCACTGCGTCGGCGGTAACGTGCCCGGCGGTTTTCTTGGCAAGGCGTGCTACGACGAGCACATCCTGCCGTACGAGCGGCGTTACATCGAGTGCGTGCAGGCTAACGGCACGCCGGCGATGTACCACAACTGCGGTCAGATCATGTGCCTCGTCGAATCGTACAAGGCGCTCGGCGTGCGCGTGGTCGAGCCGTTCTCACCGCCGCCGCTCGGCGACGCGGACCTGGCCGCGGCCAAACGCATCGTCGGCAATGCCTACGTGATCGTCAGCGGCGTCGATCAGGTCAACGTGCTTCAGAAGAGCACCGCCGACGAGACACGACGTATCACCAAAGAAACGATGAAGACCGGCAAGCCCGGTGGCGGCTTCATCATGCAGAACGTCGATTTCCTCGAATACGGCACGCCGGTCGAAAACGTCGAGGCCTACGTGCAGACGGCGCTCGAGCATGCGGATTATTGAACTCCGCGGCGGCCGCTCCCACTCAGCCGTGTACCAGCACGGTGCCCGCCGCCGAGAGAATCGGCCGCTTGTCGAGTCCGACGGGTCGCACAGGACGCCAATCGGGTAAGCGAAGCTTTCGTTGGTCACAGTGCCTCCTCGGCGTGATGCACGAGGTGTCCGGGGGCATCGGGATTCCAGCAAGAGAGGATACACGACGGTGCCGCAGGGCAGAAGCCGGGCGGTGGGCCGCCAGGAGGGGCGTGGTTCCGCAGCCAAACGATCGGAGTTGCCTTTCCTTCTGATCGGGGTCACCATGCGACCTCAGGGGACGGTTGTTCACAGGGATTCACCTCAGAGCCGGATCGGAGGCTACGATGAGATGGACACTGCAAGTCGCTGCTTCGCTGACGGTTGTCGCATTGGTGAGCGGCTGCCAGTTCACGACGCCGGAGGGTCGGGCGCTCAAGCTCAGGGCGTACGACTCGGTTGTCGTGGAATCGGTCGAGCTGGCTCCCGAAGTGACGGAAGAGCAGATTGCGCCGCTGGTCGAGGGGCACACGCTCGTTGCTGTGCTGGAAAGCAAGAAGTGGAAGCTGGCCGAGGACTTCGACCTGGAGGCCTTCAGCAAGACCATCGAAACGTACGCCACGATGCCCGGAACGATTGATGGCAAGCCGGTCGATCCGATCATGACCCGCGAGGAATTCATCAAGGAGCATGCCAAGGCGAACGAACGGCGTAAGGCCCTGCTCGATGAGCCGAAGGGAACGCAGCCGATCCATCTGCGGATCCGCGTGACGGAACTTCGGTTCCCAAGCACGCTGGAGGGCGTAACGCTCGGGACGCAGCCGCGGATGCGCGCGCGGGTCGATGTGTATGCCGACGGCACGCTGCTCGGCGGCGGCGACATGGAGGCCGTTTCGGGCATTCCGGGTGTGCCGCTGCACCCGGGCTCGATCGTCGGTCGGGCAGCCAAGGCGATGATCTTCGATGAACTGAAGCGCGAGACGATTCTGAAGCTCGTGGACGAACTGGCCGACGAGACGGTCAGCGCGTTAAGCCGGTCGAAGTAGCGCCGGGCGATTGCGTTGATCATCGGGACGCAACGAATGAAGATTCCGTACTACCAGGTTGACGCGTTTACGAGCAAGGTGTTCACCGGCAATCCGGCGGGAGTTTGTCTACTCGATGCGTGGCTCAACGAGGCTACGCTGCAGGCGATTGCCGCCGAGAACAACCTGTCGGAGACGGCATTCGTCGTTCGCTCGGGCGACGCCTTCGCAATTCGCTGGTTCACGCCGACGGTCGAGGTAGACCTCTGCGGCCATGCCACACTGGCCAGCGCGTTCGTGCTGTTCACGCAGGTCGATCCCGCGCTCGACGCCGTCGCCTTTGAATCGCTGAGCGGCGGGCTGACCGTGCGCAAGGAGGCCGAACGAATCGTGCTCGATTTCCCGTCGCGCAAGGCCGTGCCCGGCCCCCCACCCGACGGACTGGCCGCCGCATTGGGGGCTGAGCCGGTGGCCGTGCTTCGCGGCATGCGCGACTGCCTGGCGGTCTTCGAAACGGAAGCCGACGTGCGGGCCCTGCGGCCGGACATGACGCGGCTGAACCAGGTGGACGTGTTCGGCGTCATCGCCACCGCCCGCGGCACGCAGGCCGACTTCGTCTCGCGCTTCTTCGCGCCGCGCGAGGGCATCCCGGAAGATCCCGTAACCGGCTCGGCCCATTGCACGCTGATTCCGTATTGGGCTCAGCAGCTCGGCAAGACGGAGTTGCACGCGCTGCAGGTCTCGCAACGCGGCGGCGAGCTGTTCTGCACTGACGCCGGCGAGCGCGTCCGCATCGCCGGTCGTGCGGTTCTGTATCTGCGGGGCACGATTCGGGTGTGAGAAAGAAATGGCTCTGTCAATGACTTCCATCGTAGCGTCGTTTCTGTTGACCCTATCGGCAGTAGGCGCAGCATCGCCCGATCTCGAGACGCGCATTGCGTACATGAAGGACCATTTCGGCGAGATGGGCTTCAAACCGGAAGGCGGCTTCATTCTGAGGAAAGGGCAAACGCTGCCGAAGCTCGTCTGGGATGATCCGGAGGTGGCATCCGCGCTCCTCAAGGATACCGCAATACCTACCCGATGGTTCGACAGCGATCTGAACGAGGTCAAGACCGCCGGGCGGACCGGCAGCTACTACGTGTATGGTCAGGCTCCCGTTGCTGACGGCCATCCGCTGTGCAGGGCGATGACATGCTGCTGCCTGGAAGACGATGTGGACTTTGAATCGCTGGCACGCAAACTGAACCCGGGCAAGGAGAATCAGGCCGCAGAGATCGTCAAGACGTGGATGGAAGACGAAGAAAGCGTCATTGTCCTGTGCGGGAAGCTCGAGTCGCCGCCTCCGTTCAAACCGGAACGTCCGGGACAGTGGCTCATGGACAATGCGACGAGGCACGTTCGTCTGAAACGCAAGATCCGGCGTATCGACTCGCCGCCGGTCGTCGTGAAAGCCCGGCGGATCGAGGGCGAACCCGCGCCGGTTCTTGCGGGGGGACGGACGGACCTCTCTGAATCGGATCGTGCCTTCCGGGCGAAGATGGAGGCGTCGCTCGATCGATGGCATGCGAACTCGTCGGAACCCATGAGCATTGTCGTCGCCCGGAAGGGGAATGTCATCGTTTCAGGAGGATATGGAGAGATTGAGGGAAGGCCGGTGACGGTCAATACACCGATGCTTCTTCATTCAGCCATGAAGCCGATCATCGCACTTCAGCTGGCGATGTATGTTGACAGGGGCATCATCGATCTGGACCAACCAATCGGCGACTTCCTTCCGGAATTCGCTTCTCCTCGCGACAAGAATCTGACGTTCCGTGCCGGGCACGTGCATGTGACGGGGATCCACTTCCCCTGGGCGCTGGCATTTTCGAGGCATTTCTATTTTCACACGTGGCATGAAGCGCTGATCGCCCACTGTCCGAGGGAGTGGGCTCCGGGGGCGCGGTATCGCTATGGATGTGTGGGAATCAGTCTTTCCGTCCGGGCGCTCGAGCTTCTGACGGCGAAGAACTACTGGGAGGCCATGGAAGAACAGCTCTTTGAGCCGCTCGGGATCAAGGACATGTATCCAGGCGGAACCGGCTTTTCAGCCGAGGACCTTGCGCGGCTCGGTGTTCTGGTGGCCAACCGGGGGCGATACGGTGGCTGGGAATTCTTCTCCGAAAAGACGTACGAAGCATTCATGCCCGGTCCTCTTCGAAAGCATTTTCCGAAACTGGACGCCAAGATTGTCCGGGGCGTCGGCTTTGTAGACATCGCTCCCGGTTTCTACGGCCACGGCGGAGGCTGCGGAACCTGCCTGATGGTAGAGCCCGACAAACAGATTGTCTTTGTGGTCACGAGGATGCAGTCGGACACGGATTTCGATGCGTTCAGAAAAGAAGCCGCTGGCCTGCTGCAGGAACTCAGACGGGGATCTTCATCCTGCGAGTGATCAGCGCATCGTGCTGCCGCGGGCACTGCGCACAACGGAGACGATTGCCGTCGGATTCCCATCGGTTCGTTTGGTTCGAGAGAAGATGCATGATTGTCCTCGCAGGCCCACCAGACGCGGATGACGTCTTCGACCGGACGGTGCGCGCGAACTGGCATCGCAGCAGATCACGTGGTTCCGGGATTGCGCGCGACAACGGCTCATTTGGCCGCGGCCGTCTTGTCTGGTGTGCTTCGGGTCAATCGGCTTGACGAACGGGCGCAGGCTGGGAGACGAAGGCGGCGTGGCTGCTCGCCGCTGCATCCATCGACGCAGGAACAAGACGCGGCGGCCCGACTGGATCGGCTGGCGTGGATTTGCGATACGTTCGGCGCCGTGATCGGATCGGAAGGGGGATGTTCCTATTTCGCCCCCGGGATCCACGTCGCCGAGGGGATGCTCACACCGGTGATTGGCTGGGGCGACGCGGACATGAAGAACCGCGACTCCGAGTACTATGTCGGTGGATACTATCCGCCGAACGGGCCGAGGAACTTCGTTCAGCCGGTGCCCCTCAAGGAAGAGTACGTCCGTCAGCACTACGATCCGCGGTTTCTCCTGCCGCTGAACGAAGTCGTGTTCCACGACTCGTTCGTTTCGACGCATCACTGGGGAAGCAGCAGCCTGAAGTTCACCAACGTTTCCGAGACAGCGGCGCTCACGGAGATGCTCTACCAGTGCCCGCCGCTGTATCACCTGAATCTCGACGAGTTTGAGAAACATCACAACCGGATCATGAAGCACGACGCGTTCTTCTCGCCGGTCCATCGCGAGATCGGCTTTGCGGCGATGACCGATTTCACGTGGCTGACGCCGGACCGGCTCGTGCAGCGAACGTGCTTCGGCGATCATGTCGAGCTAATCGCGAACTTCGGCACAGCGCTTTTCGAGGCCGACGGGCTGTCCGTACCCGCCCGAACGGTCGTCGCGCGGTCGCTGGCCAGTGGGAAGCTCCAGATCTTCACGCCGAGCGACTGAATGGCCGCAGTTGCGGGGGGCCCACACGGGCGGTTGACCCGGTCGGGATCGGACAGCATGATCCACCCCGCAAGCCGGGTTGCCCGTTCGTCTTCGTCCGCCGGCGGCGCAAGTCCTTGACTTGGCGAAGGTAGGACGCTTAAATGCGGCTGAGCACCTGGTGTGCAGGGGAGCGTGAACCATGGGTGATGTCAAGGCGAAACTGACCGTCACAAAGGAAGGGGAGATCCATCACGTCGAGTTCGGCGACCGCAAGATCCTGGATGAGTTGACCATTACGCGGATCGGCGAGCAACTCAACGAGATGGTGAGTAACGAGCCCAACCTTCGGCTGCTCCTGAACTTCCGTAATGTCGAGCACCTCTCCAGTGCCGCACTCGGCATGTTGATCACGCTGGACAAGCAGGTCAAGGAGGCGGGCGGTCAACTCAAGCTGTCGAACATCCGATCCCAGATCTTCGAGGTGTTCAAGATCACGCGCCTGAATCGGCTCTTCGAGATCTACGACTCCACCGAGAAGGCGATGCAGAGCTTCTAGCGTGGCGGCGGCAGGCAGGCGATGGCGGCGAAGGACGCGGGCGAAAAACGCGACACAGCCATGGTCGAAGTGGTCATTTCCACCGATCTGAGGGCGGCACGTGCCGCTGAGGAAAGAATTCTCCGGGCCGTCGAAGCGCACGGCTATCGGCGCGAGGCCACATTCGCAATCCGGTTGTCTCTCGAAGAAGCGATTACCAACGCGGTCAAGCACGGGAACGGAAATGACCGCTCGAAGCACGTTCGTTTGCGATATCACATCACCGACAAAGAGGCGGTGATCTACGTCGCGGACGAGGGGCCCGGGTTCAATCCCGGCACCGTGCCGGATCCGACCACCCCTCCGCGCCTGTCATTGCCGAGCGGGCGGGGCATCATGCTCATGCGGGCCTACCTCGACGAGGTGCGCTACAATCGCAAGGGCAACGAGGTCTGCCTGGTCAAGAAGAACGAATAAACACATGCAATCGAGGCGCGAATCATGAGTGCGCCACAGACAACTGGCAGTCCGTTTCAACTCGACGTCGATCGGCAGCCCGAGGGCACCGTGATCCATTTGCGGGGAGCGGTCACGCTGGGCTTCGCCGAGTCGTTCACCGAAGTGCTGCATGCGGCAGTATCGACGGCTACAGCACCGATTGTGCTCGAACTGGCGGACCTGACCTTCATCAACTCCGCCGGACTGGGGGCGCTGGTGGAAACGCATCTGTGGTGCCATGACAAGGGCCGGGTGGTGCGGGTGGTCAGTCCCCCACCGGCGATCGAGCAGCTTCTGGCCCTGACACATCTGAACGAGTTGTTCGACGTGCATGCGTCGGTGGCGGATGCACTGCGAACGGACCGGCCGACCGGGCCATCCGGCGACGCCTGACAGGTGCGGGGTGTTGCAGTGCACGGGGCGATCCAACGAACGCTGTGGTTTGAAGGGCGTGTGCAAGGCGTGGGGTTCCGGTACACGACCTGCGGCGTGGCGACGCAGTTTGACGTCACCGGCTATGTCCGCAATCTGGCCGACGGCCGGGTCGAGGTCGTGGCCGAAGGCGAGCCCCGCGAGATCGAACGGTTCACTGGTGCCGTCTGCGACGCCATGCGCGGCTATGTGACGGATACCCAACAACAGGATGCACCGCCGACCGGCCGCTTCTCCACGTTCGGCGTCCGCTACT
>JAFGKA010000509.1 GCA_016928855.1 Phycisphaerae bacterium | reverse complement strand
GTCAGGATCAGGCCGTCGCCGCGAAAGACGAGCCCAGTCGTCGGCCCGGCCCCGATACGAAAGCGCCCGCCGGACTCGCTCAGGCCGGGGATGCCCGGCCCGGCCGCGGACGAACGCCGTGGAGATTGGCCGCCGACGGTTTCGATCGTCACGACGCTCGGCGCGACCTGCGCCACGGCCGCTCGCACGCTCTCCTGATACGCGAGCAGAGACTCGGAGGGGGCCGGCGCTGACGCGGTTGGAACCGCGCACGCATGCGCGACGGCAATGCAGAGCAGGTGCAGGCAAGCTGACGTGCTCATCGCGGCACCTCACGCAGGAGGATCGGGATCGTCATTACCGCATCGCCCCGCTTGACGACCAGAATCAGTGTCTCGCCGGGCCCGAGCGTTTCGCAGACACGCGTGAAGGCGCGAGCATCGGGCGTGGGTGTGTCGTTCGCACGAAGGATCAGATCGTCACGGCGCAGGCCCGCCTGTTCGGCCGGCGAGCCGAGTTCGACGCGATCGATGAACGGCAGCTTGCGACGATAGCCCAGCGCAAAGAGATGGATTCCGTGGTAGCCGGGACCCGCCGTGGCAACGATCGGCTTCGACGCGGCAGCAGCCGGGTCGACGGCGCGGGCTTCGCGAAGAAACGCGATGACCTCTTCAATTGGAATGGCGTAGTTCAGCCGCGTGTTCGTCCGTGCGGAAAAGACGATCTCGCCGAGAAGGCCGACCCATCGCCCGTCGAGATCGGTGAGCGCGCCGCCGGGCGAGCCGGGCGTGCTCGTGATCGCGTCCACGACGAGTACCTCGCCACGATACGGGAATGGTTGCGCCCGCAGGCGCGCGTCCAGAGGCACTCGCGCCGAGAACACGCCCTTGAGTACAGACACCGGTTCGTCGCCTTCAGCGACCTTGAATGGATTCGCGAAGGCCACGACCCAATGGCCCGGCGTCATCGCCGTCGAGGATCCCAGCGGCAGCGCGACAAGGCCATCCGGCGTCGCGGGCTCATTGGCGCGCAAGGCGAGCAGCGCGAGTTGCCGCGTAGGGTCGCGATGCGTGACCTCGGCGCGCCAGACGCGGCCGTCCGCCATGACCGCGCGGAGGTCGGGTGTTTCGAGCAGGAGTGAGAGGGTCGTGACAACCTCGCCGTCCTCCGAAACCAGCACGCCCGTTCCGTAGCCGTGCACGGTGGCGACGCCGGCGCCGTACAGCTTGACGATACTGGGCAACGTTGCATCGATCACGCTGCTGAAGGAATTGGAGGCACGCAAGCGCGCGGCACGGTTGCTCGTCGCGACAGGTTCGCCGATCGCCGCATCATCGAACGTGTATCCATCAATCAAATCGGTCGGTGCCGGAGCGAGTTCGACGCGCAGCGTGCGCCGCGCCGTCTCGCTGCCGCACTCGATCGTTACCGGCCAGCCGCTCGGATACGTGCCAAGCCAGTTGAGCAGTTGATTCGCGCTGTGGATCGTGTGCCCATCGAAACGGTACAGCCGCTCACCGACGCGGATGCCGGCGCGGGCGGCCGGCGAGCCGGCGGCGACGACGTCGAACACGACGCGCTGGAAGCCCGCGTCGGTAACGGTTGCGCCGAGCGAACCGTGGCGCGCCTGATGACCGGCGCGCAGGGTGGGCAGAAACCGCTTGATCTGGTTGATTGAGATCGCGAAGCCGAGGCCGACGTTCACACGGCCGCGCTCCTCGAACGCCGCACGTCCGTTGATGCCGATCAGCCGGCCGGCGCTGTCGAACAGCGGCCCGCCCGAGTTGCCCGGGTTGATCGACGTGTCGACCTGGATGCAGTCGGTGTAGACCAGTTGATTTTCAGAAGTGCCGCCTTGATAGCGGTGCACGCCACTGACGATGCCGAGCGTGACGGTCGGTGTGAAGTCCTCGGCGAGGAAGAACGGGTTGCCCATCGCCAGCGCCCAGTCGCCGACGCGCACGGTGTCGGAATCGCCCAGCTCGACATAGGGTAGCGGCGATTCGCTGCGCAGCCGGACCATCGCCACATCGCCGGTCGGATCGATCCCCAGCACCTCAAGCGGATAGAGCGAGCCGTCGCTCAGGCCGGCGAAGCCTCGCCGCGTGGCCAGCAGTTCGGCGACGACGTGGAAGTTCGTCAGGCCATGCCCGTCGGCGTCGATCAGCACGCCGGAGCCGCCTCCGCTGCGCTGGGCATCGAGAATGCAGACGACGGCCGGCGCCACCCGCGCGATCGTGTCAATGCGCTGCTGTTCGAACGCGCGGACGGCCGCGGGCAGCTCCATCGCCTGCGGCGCACCCTCGGCGATGGCATGCGGCGCCGACAGCGTTGCCATCGCAGAGGCGAGAGCGAATCTAACGAATGAATCGCGCATTGCCCCAGTCCGCGTGATCCGCCAGATCGAGTTCGTCGCCGTACTCCACAACAAGTCGAACGCGACGGGCGCCGCCAATATCCACGAGAATCGGCTTAGGCGCATCCGTGCCCGTGACCGGTCCGCTGTCGTAGGCGGTACGATCATCCGCGAACACGCGGAAGACGACATTGCCGCGCGGCCGCACGGCATCATCGATGCCGATGACGGCGGCGAACCGCGTGTACGTTTCATCGAGATCGAAGGTCAACTCGCTGCGCGAATGCACGCCAAAGCCCTTGTCGTAGGTCACGCCGCCGAGCCGGATCGGCCCGTTCGAGACCGAGCGGTCGCGGCGAATCGGCCAGGGCGTCCGCAGGAACGGCTCGAAGTGCGTCCCGACGTTCGGCATGTCGCTGGCGAACGTCACCCGCGGGCTGTGGAAGGCGATGTGCTCGATCGACGTGATCGGCACGGTTGCGAACGCTTTGCCTTCGCGCCGAAGCTGGATCGTCTGGGCGTCCGCGCCGGCAGTCGTGCTCGCCAGTCGCGTGCCGTCGCGCAGCACCACCGTAGCCGCCGATGGCGAACCCGTGGCCAGCGCCGCACCGAACACCACGGCGTAGACCGTACCTGCGCGAATGGGCAAGGTCTTGTCTTGAAACGTGAAACGCCCTTCGTCCGGGCCGATCGCCACCAACGCGCCGCGAACTGCCGTGACACGCTCATCGCGCACGGCGATCAACACGTCGTTGCCGGCCGAGCCGCGGTCGAGCCATCTCTCGTATTCGGCCTGCGCCTCGGATTGGTCGGCGACGGCACCGAGTCGTATGGCACGGAGTTGGCTGAATCGCAACGTAAGCAAGCCGAGCAGTGCCGTCCGGATCTGTACGGCGCCTTCGCCGCTCTCGAGCAGTTCGCCGCGGATCACGCTGTCGTCGGCAAGCGTGCAGACTGCTTCCCGCGGCCCCAGCATGACCGGTCGGCTCGTCGTGGACTCGTTGTCGAACGTGACGAGCATGAGATCGTCACGAGGCACGCGTGTTGTCACGCCATCCCGTTGAATCTCGATGCTTGCCTCGTCGGCGCCACGCCACGTGCCCGTCTGCTGCTCGCCCTCGATCGTGACGATGCGCACGGTTGGAGCAGGCACGGCATCCGAGTCTGTCGCCATGACAATGCACGAGGCAACGGACAACACAACCAGCACGGCGTGTGGCATCACTCCTCCCTGCCCAACTGTCTGTAGTATTGCTCGACGAGATCGCGGTAGCGGCTCGGATAATTCTCGCGCAGCGACTGGAGAATCTGCTCGCGCTGCCGGGCGGGCATCGCGCCCCAGGCCTCGCCGGGGCGCGCTACCGGCGAGGGCCGTAGCGGTCCACCGTCGCGCGCGCCTTGCGGAAGCGTGGATTGCTCCGCTGGCTTGCTCGGCGCTTCGGCGGCGCGATTCGAACTGTCCTGCTGCTGGCCGTCGGGGACACTCTGTTGCGCGGCGGCCTGCTGCTCCTGCGCTTCGGTGGCCTCGATCAACGCATCCAGCAGTTCGATCGCGCGAGTCTGCGCCTCGGTCACCGGCCGATCGAACAGGCCGGCGTTCAATTGCCGGCCCGCGTAGCCCATCAGGTCAGCGACATCGCCGAGGCCGCCCGCGCGGCGCTGCTGCAGTTCCTGCAGGATCTGCTTCGCCGTCAGCCGCAATCGCTCCGACGCGTCGGGATACTCCTGCTCGAAGCGCTGAAGAATCGCGGCGGCCCGAGCCTGTTTCAGGCTCTGCACGAGGCAGTGCGCCCGCAGGAGCGCCATCTCCGGCGCCTCAAAGCTGTATTGTTTCACCTCGCGCTCGCGCAGGTACCACGCTTCGAGCAACGCGAGCGCGGCGTCGGTTTTGTCCTGCTCGACGAGCGCCCGCGCCAGCATCGACGCCGCATGCACGCCGACATACCGGCTGTCGGCGGCCACGAGCGGCCCCAACAGTCTTTCCGCATCCTCGTACCGGCCCGTGTCGATCGCCTCGAGCGCCTTCCGGTACTCTGGCGAAACCAGTGCCAACGCCTCGGCCAGGAAGCCGCTCGGATCGGCCTCATCACGACGGCGTGCCCAAGCCTCGCGCAGCGTTGTGCGCACCGCGTCGGAGACGGCCGGATCGGCGGTAGCCCATGCGAGGAACGTATCGACTTTCGCGCGGGCCACATCGGCGTGCGCCGCGTCCGGCGGTACCGACTGCGTCGTTGGCTCGGTTGCGGCGGCACTGTCGGCGATGACCGCGCCGATCAGCCCGGCCGCCAGAACAGCGATTCTCATGGGTATCCGCATTCCGTGATTCTCCATCGGCTCGTGCACCCGACACGGGCAAACCCTGCGGCCTGCGGCCTGTCCCGACGTCATGTCGGGACCCATGCCACCCGCCATGATTCTCCATAGGGCCGTGCACCCAGCACGGGCAAACCCTTCGGCCTTCGGCCTCTCCCGACGAACGTCGGGACCCACGCCACCCGCCATGAGTCTCCATCGGCTCGTGCACTGGCGGGCAAGCCACCAGTAGCACCCGCCGGATCGCCGAACGCCCCCAACTGAAGACATCGCTAATGCCCGGCGGGGAGGCGTTCCTCCATCTCGATCGCCATGTCCGCCACGACCTTCTGCCGCTCGGCCACGCGCTGCAGATCGCGACGATCCTCCTCGGTCAGCGCGGCATCGTTGCCGAAATCGGCGAAGAACGTGCCTGTCTCGCGGTGCAACCGTTGCTGCAACGAGCGCAGCAGCTTGAGTTCCGCCGAGTTCGGCAGCAGCGGCGGCTTGTCCGACTGCTCCGGCGCGCCCGGCGGCGGGGGCATGCTTCCCGCCTCCATCTGCTTGCGCATCTGCTCCACCGCCTCGATCAGTTGTTCGAGCGTGGCGACGATTTCGTTCTGCAGGCGCTGCGTGGCCGCTCCGACGCGTGCCGCCGCGATCCGGTTGCCCGCCTCGTCGAGGTCGGCCTGCACCTGCTCGACGATGTGCGGGAAGACGACGGTCGAGCCTTCCGTACGAAGAATCCGCAGTGCCACCACCGCTTCAGCCGACAGGTCGCGCTCGCCCTGCGCCAACTGGCCGGCGAGAAGCTCGTCCGCCCTCGCCCAGTGTTCCACACCCGTTTCGTCCAGCCTGACGGTCTCGCGATTGATCTGGAGCTGTCGCACGAGCATTTCGCGGAAGCGATCCTCGAGCGCCCGCAGCAGCGCCTCCTGCTGCTCGCGGCGCTGCTGCATCAATTCGCGTTCGAGCTTCCGCATCGCCTGCTGGAGCGCCTCAATCGCGCGTGTCTGCTGCTGATCTGCATCCGCCGCGCGGCCCTGGTCAAGGTCTTCGGCGGCAGCTTCCATGTGCTTCTGCGCCGCTTCGACGTCGTCGGTGCCGGGCGCGGCCTCCGCTGGCTCCGAATCCGACGGTTCAGCCATGTCCTTCGCGAGGTCGCCGGCCTTCTCAGCGGTTTCGCGTTGGGCCTTGGCGTCATCCGGGGCCGGCTGCGTAGCTACCGGCGGCGTCTCACCCTTGCGGCGCAATTGCTGTTGCTCTTCGATCAGTTCGTTGACTCGCTGCCGATAGCGTTCGAGCGCCTCAGCTCGCTTCTCGGCCGCGGCCGGATCCTCGAGATCCTGGAGCAGCGATTCGAGCACAGCGTCCAGATCGCCGAGAATCGCCTTCTGCCTGTCCGACGCCTCCGCCAGCTCGGCACGGTCGAGCAGCCGCATCACTTCTTCCATCCGCGGCCGCAGCAACAGCTCGCGCGCCCGCTGCAGACCGCGACGCAATCGCTCGGCCTGATCCGGCTCGGTCTTGGCCAGTTCGTCGGCAAGGCGGAACATCCGATCCTCGAGCCGGGCCATCCGATCGCTCACGAGTTCCTGCTTGGCGGCCAGCGGCGTGCGTTCGCTGTCGGGCACCGGCTGGGCGCCGACGAGCGGCACAACAGTCAGCCAGGCCGCCACCGCAAACCAGAATGTGCATGCACGCCACTGCATCGTCAGTCGTTCTTCTTCTCGTCGCTCGGACCGAAGATCGATTCGATATCCTCGGCGAGCTGCCTGTCGGTATCCTCGGTCACGCTGCCCTGCAACTCGACGATATCCCGCAGCAGGCTGACGATCTCCTGGAAACCCTCGTATTTTAGCATCGCCGCCAGCACCGTTCGCATCGTCTCGAGCAGCCGGGCCTGCTCCGGCCGCAGCGCCGCTCGCTCGGCGGGGTCGTCCTGCTGGGCCAGCCGGCTCAGCCGCGACAGGGCCTCGGGCATCGCCGTCCGCACAAGCCGGCCAATCGGTTCGACGATCTGGCCGCCCAGTCGCTCCCGAACCGCCGGGGTGAGCACGCCGTTGACGTCGAGTTCCTGCAAGACCTGCTCCAGCCGGCGACGGACGGCTTCTGTCCGAATCATCTGCTGCCGCTGAACGCGGGCCAGCGCGGCCAGGCTTCGTCGATGCTCCTCGGCCGCGGCCCCCTCGCCGATGCGCTGCAGCACGGTCAGCAACTCGGCGTAGAGGTCTTCCTGAGCCCGCACCAGCCGCTCGAACTCCTGTCGCTGCTGCTGCTCGCGGCGTGTCAGCTCTTCGAGCAACTGTTCGCGCGACACGACCCGCAGCGAGAGAATCGCTGACGTGCCGACGTTTGGTCCACTGACATCGTCGTAATCACGGGCCTGGGCATAGAGACTCAGCCGATCGGTCGGCAACAGGCCCAGCGGTGCCAGCGGCCACGCGAACGACTGGCTCGATGTCGTGCTGTGAGGCTCGACGCCACGGATCGGCGCGATGCGCGGCCCGTCGGTGTGCCGCGTGGACTCCTGCACGAGTTCGGCGGCCGCCAGACCGTAGGTGTCCGAGCATTCAACCTGAATCGGCAGCACCGCCGCCGGCGTGATCAGGTCGCTGACGCCGCCCACCGTCAGCTTCACGCGGGGCGGCTTGTCGGCGACAAGCTGCACGGTGATCTGCAGCGGCCGGGCGCGTTCGCTCCGGTTGGTCAGTCCGAGAGCGTCGGTCAGCTCGAAATGATAGCCGGCGCTGGTCTCCGGCCGGTCGGTGACGACCCATTCAAGTTCGCTGAGGCGTTCGACGGACTGCTCCGCCGGCTGGACACCGCGCACCAGGTGCGCCTCGCGAACGGGCTTGTTGGTGCGAATCTGAAACCGCAGTTGGCTGCCCTTGAGCACCTCGGCTACTGTCAGTCCGGGCCGTAGCGTGTAGGCCGCCGCGCGGGTGTACGCCGGCGGCTCGACACCGATGATCACCTCGGCCACAGCAGGCCGATCGACGACTTCGACAGTGAACCAGTCCGTGCGGTCGTCGCCGCCGCTAATCCGGCATCGCATCGACTCGGAGACGCGCTCGAACACTCGCTCGAATTGCGGGGCCCGGCCGATGCGCGACATCTGCGCGCGTCGCACATCGCCGGCCTCGGTTTCATACTCGACGAAGACCTGCCGGGGCACGCGGAAGCCGTCGGCCACGTGCGCCGCCAGCGTGCAGTCGTCACCACGGGCACACCGAATCACGCCGTCGGGCAGATCCTCGACGATCAGCCGCGTCTGCTGCGGCCACGCGACGTCGTGCAGGAGGACGTTGCGCTGGAACCAGAGTCGGGCGGTCTCGCCACCGAAGCCGGCCGCGACGACACCGACGAGCAGGCAGCCCAGAACAAGCCCGGCACGACGAGCGGCGCGTCGATGATCGAGCACGCGGGTCCATGGCAAACCGGCCGCTTCGGCTTCGACCTCTCCGAGCAGCGCCCGCACCATCGTCGGCGAGCGGTGCGACCAGTCCGGCTCGCGCGCAGCGAGAGCGCCGACGAACTCGACCGCGCTGACCAGCCGGCTGCCTGGTGCCGGCGTGCGACGCTCGACGAGTAGCGCCAGATCACGGGTGCTCACGTGAGCCCGCAACGGCGCTACCAGCGCCCGCCACGCCGTCACGCCGACGGCGGCCAGCACGGCCAGCAGCAGCAGCGCTCGCATGTCCACCTGCAGGCGCAGCGTGCGATCGAGCCCAAACTGCACGACGCTGGCCACAAGCAGCATCGCGCACGTCGAGGCCAGCCCGTCGATCACCTGATAGAACCGCAGCCGTCGGCGCAGGCATCCCAGCGGGCGAAGAACGGCCTGCTCGAACGCACGCCGCCGGGGCCGGAGGACCCGTTCCGCATCCTGCGCCGTCACTGGGGTGATCGTTTCACTCATCCGTTCATCGTCTCGCGTCTGGCCGCGGGTTACAGCAGGTGCGCCCGTTTTCGCAATATCCACTCCAACGCCAGCAGCCCGACGAGCACGGTCAGCGCGGGCCACTTGTATACATCCCAGAGCACGACCGGCGAGCCGGTCACAACAAAGCTGATCGTGCGATCCTCGATCTGCTCGGGAATCG
>JAFGKA010000508.1 GCA_016928855.1 Phycisphaerae bacterium | reverse complement strand
CCGAGCGGATTGCCATCGTGGTCATAGATCTTGACGCGGTGGTAGTGCGTATCGGCGATGAAGACCCGACCGGTCCGGTCGATGGTTACGCCCACCGGCTTGCCGGCCCGCCAGTCGGGCATCTGCCAGCCATGCTCGAATTCGCCGTCGGAGTTGAATCGCTGGACGCGGGCGGACTTGTCGATGACGAAGACATCGCCGTCAGGGCCGACGGCGATGGTCCGCGGATAGCTGAAATCACCCGGCCCCAGCCCGGTCTGGCCGAAGATGCGCTCCGGCGTGCCGCCGCCTGGCCCGGATCGGTCGCATCCGCAAACCGCCACGCCGGCCAGCACGATCAGCAAACGGACCCACGCGCGCGTTGGCTCTGGCATGGCCGGTCTCGGTTCCTTCGTGCGTCATCCAAGGTGCCACGGGGTTCCCGGCCCCCGCGACGTCTCGTTCTGTCGGCGCCCATTATGGTTCACTCGCCGACGGCGGCGCGCTGCTACTCGTTTGGTCGATCAGATCCCGGTTCACCCGATCGAAGAACGCCTTCTCGGTGCTGTGGTATTGCCGAGGCAGGGGCTGTTCCTTCTTCGCCTCGATCGTCTCCTGATCCGGCGAAATCGCGGTCTCGACGAACGCGGCGCTGGCTTCGCCCTTGATCTGCTCGCCGTTCTCGAAACTCTGGCCGATGATCGTGCCGAGTTCAGTGAATACCTGCGTCCGTTCCTTTGTGAGGCGGAAATCGGTTGCTTCCTCGGGGGCGATGCCGCCGCGACCCTGACCGAGCCGGCCCATGCCGCCGCCTTGTTGCCCGCTGGCGCCCTGGCCCTGGCAGCCCGTGCCGCCACATCCGGAGCAGGGATGGCCGTCACGCTGCCCGGTGCCGTTGCACTGGCTGCACGGTTTGCCGAGGCTGTCCTTCATGTCTTGCAGGTTGGCCAGCGTCGCATCGAGTCCCTGCAACTGCTGTTCGAGCTGTTCGAGCTGGCCGAGCTGCTCGCTCGCGGCGGTGAGCCCCTCCATGTTGCTGCTGGAGGCGGCGGAGGCGCCGGCGGCTTGGCTCATGGCGCTGGCCGCCTGGTTAAGCCCCTGCGCGAGACTCTTGCACGACTGACACGCCTTCTTCTGGTCCTGCAATTGCTTCGCGATCTTCTCGGCCTGCTCCTGTGACATGCCCTGCTTCTGGAGCTGCTCGGCGATTCTTTCGAGGTCTTCCTTGCTTAGCTCGGCCAGCTTCTTCTCGACCGCCTTGGCGTCGAGGCCGGCCTTCTCCAGTGCCTCGGCTGTCTTCTTGTCGAGCTTCTGGGCGGCGGCGGCCTTCTCCAGGCGTTGGGCGAGCTGACCGAGCTGCTCCTTCATCGCTTCGGCCTTCTCCTTCTCTTCCGGTGTCTTCGCGGCCTGTTCGAGTTGCTGTTGGATCTTCTGGAGCGTCTCTTGCGCGGACTTGAAATCGCCGGCCGCCATCGCCTGATTCAGCTTCTCGCTGAGCCCTTCCTGGTTTCGCTGCAGATCACTCGCATGCCGCAACATACGCTTGACGGCTTCGAGCTGCTCCTGGCCGCCGAGTTCGCGCTGCTTCTCGGCATTCTGGAGGAAGTTGTCGAATTTCTTCATAGCTTCCTGGCGCACTTCCAGCGGGGTCTCCACCTTGGCTTCCAGAAGCGAGTCGAGTTCCTTCAGCCCCTCGACGTCCTTGAGTAGCGGGTCCTTCTGCGCGAGTTTGCGGGCCTCTTCGAAGGTTCGTTTGACAGCCACCTGCGTACGTTCGGTGATGGCTTCCTGCTGGGTCTCGGCGACCCGCTCCTCCTGTGTGCCGAGCAGATCCATCGGTGGGATTACGAACGAGACGAGCACCGCGAGCAGAACCGTGCCCAGCGCATAGTTGACCGAGGCTGGGTAGCTCACGCGCAGGTGGCTGCGCGGCGTGATCGACTGACTGACGCGCTCGGCGTCGACCACGACCGCCTGGGCGAACGGGTCGTCCACGCCGGCACAGAAGAGCCCGCTGCTGATCCGCTCCTTGAGGCCGGCGGCGACGTCCAATGCGGCCGCGGCGGTCTGGCGGCTTTCCCGCGTGATGAGGAACCAGGCGCCCGAGCCGACGAGGGCGGCTCCGACCGCGCCCAGCGCCGCACCCAGTGGATACCACGGGTTCTCGGTCAGTGAGAACAGCTTGTTGGGCAGGATCGCCAGGGTGTAGGCGCCGGCGGCGAGGGCTGCCGACCAGCCCAGGAGCCGGAGCCAGCGGTTCAGCCACAGCCGTCGTTGGGCGAGTCGGATCTTCCGGTTCAGTTCGGTCATGCCTGTCGGTCCTTATGCCATCAATATGAAGACGGCCCGGATATTCGGATGTTATGGTTCGCCCTGCCTGCTGACAAGCGGCCCTGTCGTGGTACGATAGGGGCGGGTACATCCACAAGAGGGCGGGCAGGCCCGGAGGTCAAAGGCCGGGGCGTCTGCCCGTGTTGGACGGGCGACCGCGCCTCGGTCGCCACCGAATTCCGGATGTTCCCGATAGGGTCGCTGGCGGGGCTCGGCTGCTGGTGGACGATATTCTCACTGGGTGTGCGGACTGACAGGACGTGGGGGTGTGCGGATGAAGGCAGAAAGCATCGACCGGCTGATGAAGGCGGTCCTGGCGATGGCCCTGGCGGACGGGGCGATCGCCGACGACGAGCGGGCGCTGATCCGAAAGGTCCAGGCCAGGCTCGGCGTCGGCGACGAGCAACTGCGGAAGGTGATCGCCGAGTTTCGACAGGCCAAGAGCCCTGATGCCCTGCTGCCGCGGCAATCGGAGGATCGGCATCAGGCGATGTTGCTCATGGTCGTGACGGCGGCGATCGATGGCCAGATTGACACTCGGGAGCAGGCGCTGCTGGACAAGGTGGCCGGCCGGTTGGGCTTCGACCACGCCGAGTTCCAGGACATCTTTGACGAGGGCGTCGCCACGGCGAACCGGCTGCGGGCAAAGAAACAACCGCCCACCGCGGCTGTCGAGACGCAGGCGCTGCGAGCGAAGGCGTCGGAGTTGGTTGCTGATTTTTACCATCGGGCATACGAGCCGGTGGAGTTGCGGGAGCAGGCCGCGCGGCTGGCCGAAGTGGGGGCCTCGGCGGTGATCCCGCTCGTGCGAGGTTTCGAGAGCTACCGCCGGGCCGTGCCGCCGCTCAAGACGGCGCGGATCAAGGAAGCGTTCGCCGACACGTTGGGCGAGATCGGCGACCCGCGCGCGGTGTACTACCTCGCCACATATCTACTGCTCGGCGATGAAGAGGAAGATGCCCACGACGCCGCACTGCGCGCCGCAGTCGCCGAATCGCTCGGCAAGCTCGTCGGCGAGCGTTTCACGCGCGATGCCAAGGGTGTCAACGCCGCTCGCCTCTGGTGGCATCGAAAAGGAAGCCAGCACTACCAGCGATTGATGTTCTGAGACTGTCCCGTTCGGCTTCCAGTCTGGTTACGGGTACCGATCGCCGTGCAGCGGGTGCCCTTGGCCTCTTTGCACTGCGGAGGACGAGCGGTGCCTGAAATGAAACGCGCCCGGCAAATGCGTTCGCATCGCCGGGCGCGTGCTTGACTTTCTTTAGACTGTGCCGGGCTCACGCGGCCCGATCACTAGTTGACGGTGTCGACGGTGTCGACGGTGTCGACGGTGTCGTCGAGCGGTGCCACGGGTGGCCAATCGCCACACAGGCCCGGGATCGTGCATGTCGGGTCCTTGTCCCAGTCCTGCGGGTCCGCGAACAGCAGGCCGTATTCGAAGGGGTCGCAGAAAGACTCATCGAAGATCGTTCCGCACGGGTTGAAGTTTTCCGCGACGCGACGTGCGCAGCCAGCCTGCAGAAGCGTGCCGCCCGCGGCCGTGGTCGCGATTGTTACCAGCACCCGAAACCAGATCGAACGTTTCATGCTTTATTCCTCATGCTCCGTCGGAGGACTGATTTCCTGTCCTCGCGATTGAACCGACGGATCGCTTTGTACGCCCTGCGCGGCGACGTCAGAAGCCGAACGGATTGTTGACATCCGTCGTATCAGTCGTGTCTTGGTTCGTCGCGTCGGCGTCGCCGTTCGTCGTCCCGCCGTTGCAGTCGGCGAAGAGAACCGGATCACCATTGCACGGATCGACCAAGCCACCAAACAGGCCGTTCTGGCAGTCGAAGATGTAGCACCAGTCGACGGCTGTCAGTGTCTTCTGGGCTCCGAACTTTTGGCACGCGCCCGTGGTGAGCACGAAGGTTACCGCGCCACTGGTGATCAGCATCGCCACGGTGAGCCATCTGGGTCGAGATCGCCGCATTGCCTGGATACCTCCGTTCGGCTGGTCGGCTGACGCATCATCCGCGACAGCCTCCTGTCCTGGCGGGAAACCCACAGGGCCGGCCCGGGCCAACACCGACACATTGGCCAGCCCATGATTGGCTGACTATACGGCGGACCGGGAGTCCATGCAACACCGGCTTCAGTGGGCGGGATCGCGTTTTGGCAGGGAGGCGTCTTCGCGTGCGGCGGAGGCTCGGTGGGGCGGTTTACTGCGTGCACTCGACACAGACCACGGTGATATCGTCGCACGGCCACGTGTCGGCCGCGATGGTGGCCCGCGTTCGGGCGATTTCGGCCAATACGTCCTCGGGGCCGCGGTCGGCGAGCGCACCGAACCAGGGGGTGTACGAGAGGTCGAACGGGTTCTCGCCGGCCCGTCTGTTGCAGAGAAGGGCCTCCAGGCCGTCCGTGTAGAAATACAGCCGGTCTCCCGGACTCAGCTTCTCCGAGATGACGTCGAGCGGGGGTTTCGCGATAGTGCCTAGCAGGATGCCTGTGCTGCGGACGAATTCCGGCTTGCACCCTCGCCGGACAAGAATCGGATACGGGATTCCCCCGCGTGCCCACCGGATCGCCCGTTCCTGCTCGTCATAGATCGCATGAGCTGCTGTGACGAACTGGCAGTGAGGCAGGTTCGTGTCGAGGAGTTCGCGGTTGATCGTGGCGAGCACCTCGTTCGGTTCCAAAATACGATAATCGTTGTCGGCGATCGCCTTGCCGCGGAAGAACCGCTTGATAAAGACGGTCAGGAGCGCCGCGGGCATGCCGTGCCCGGACGCATCGGCCAGCGAGATCGCCAAGTGCGATTCGTCAAGGCGTACGACGTCATAAATGTCGCCGCTGACGTGATCGGCTGGCAGGTAAAGGGCATGGAACTTCGCCGTAGGTGATTCGGGCATCGGGTTTGGCAGGAGATCGCGCTGCACCTGGCTGGCGAGCAGGAGCTGGTCGTCGGGGGCCGGCTGGGCGATGGGTCGGGCCGCGTCAACCTCCTGCATCCACGCCAGTTCCTGGCTCATCGCCGCGAGTGGACGGCGAGCTTCGCACATCGCGCGGATATGCCCGCAGAGTTCGTCCGCCGAGAGGCCGTTTCGCCACTGTCCGTGGGTGGGGACGACCTCCGTGGGCGCCGCCTGCCATCGCATGAGGCCATCGGGCGAGAGCACGAGCGTGCATCGTGAACGGTCGTTGGTGAAGCGGAGCAGGGTTGCGATTCCGTCTGTCTGGAGGCCCATGGGGGCCACGACAATCCGTGCGTCGGCGTCGAGTGAATGCGGTTGGTCAAAAATCTGGTCTGGATGGGCCAGGGTAATACGTGCGCCGAGTCGATCGAGGGCCGTCGCCAACAGGTCCGGCAGCGGTTGCTGCTCGCAGACAACCTGAACGTGGGGGGCTTCCTCGCTCACGGACCCAGGCTCCTCATCGGAAGTGCGGCGGCGAGGCCAATCCCAATCTCAGCCATCCCACCACGTCATTTTTCGGTCGTTGGCGCGCGCGACTTAACGAAGGAATTGTGGCGGCACGGTTTTGCGATGGCCCCGGTTGAAATGCCTCCGGAGTATCGTTCGCCGCCCCGGCGCAACGGTCTCGGGTGTCGTTTGGGGTTGACGGCGTGCCTGACCGTGCGAGAATCACGGGCGAACCGAGGCTTGATGGGGCGATTATGGCACGTGATCGTATCGTGATTGGCACACGGGGTTCGTTATTAGCCCTGGCGCAGACCGACTGGGTCGCCCAGCAGATCCGGGCAGCCTGTCCAGGGCTATCCGTCGAATTGCGGCGGATCCAGACGACCGGCGACAAGCGGCCGACCGATGCGATTCCCGAGATCGGCCAGAAGGGCCTCTTCACATTCGAGCTGGAACAGGCCTTGCTGGCTGCCGAGATCGACCTGGCCGTGCATTCAGCCAAGGACCTGCCGACGGAGACGCCGGAGGCGCTGGACCTGCTATGGGTGCCGCCGCGCGAGGATGCCCGCGATGCCCTCGTGACGCGTGAGGCCAAAGGGCTGCGGGACCTGCCGGCCGGCGCGGTGGTTGGCACGAGCAGTCTGCGCCGGCAAGCCCAACTGCGGATGATCCGGCCGGACCTGTCGTTCATCGCCCTGCGAGGGAACATCGACACGCGGATTCGCAAGGTGCATCGTGGCGACTGTGACGCCGGGGTACTGGCGCTGGCGGGGCTTCGCCGCGCGGGCTTCGAAGAGCACATGACCGAGCCGCTTGAGGTGGACGTGATGATTTCCGCGCCCGGGCAGGGCATCCTTGCGGTGCAGGGGCGGCGTGACGACGACGAGCTGCGTGCGTTGTTGGCGCCGCTCGATGATGCGATGACTCGCGAGGCACTGCTCTGCGAACGTTGGATTGTCGATCAGTTGGCCGGCGGCTGCCGGACACCGATCGGCGCGTGGATTCGCGCGGCTGACCGGCGGCTCCGCGGCGACGCAATTGTGGCGCTGCCCGACGGATCGAAGCACGCGCGGACGACGGCCGAGGCCGATGAGTGGCGGTCGCTGGCCGATGCGATCGTCGCTGACCTGCGCCGGCAGGACGCAGACGCGATCATCGCCGCGAGCCGCGAATAGCAGGCGACGCATCCGCGCCGTTTCGTCAGATAGCCACGGCGTAAGATTCCCAGAAGACCGTCCGGACAGGTGCCGGCCGCATCACTTCAGGAGTGGCTGCCGATGGTGCCGGCCGCATCACTTCAGGAGTGGCTGCCGATGGTGCCGGCCGCATCGTTCCGGGGGTCGCGGCCGGCGAATATCACGGTCGGGTCTGTGCCGTGCAAAAGCGTGATAGGCGGCGGGAGCCGTTCGGCTGAGCTCACGGCCGAAGCCCCTTTGGACTGCGGCGGCGCGCCGCCGCTTTTCTTGCCCTGCGGAAGGCTCTCGCGATGTATGCACCCGCGTCACCGTTGGGCAGCGGCCGACGGACGGTCCTTGCGATGTGTGCACCCGCGTCACAACGGCAGTTGATGAGGTAGCCGACATGGGCGGCTCCGCCGCGAGCGAAAGCGGCGTCAGGGCCGCCGCAGTCCAAAGGCTTCGCTTGGCGGCGCGGTTACTGTCGATGGTGCTGGCCGCATCGTTTCGGGGGGTGCCGGCGTGTGTCGCGGTTGGGTCTTGTGCCGTGCAAAAGCATGATAGGCGGCGAGAGCCCTTTGGACTGCGGCGGCGCGCCGCCGCTTTTCTTGCCCTGCGGAAGGTTCTTGCGATGTATGCACCCGCGTCACCGTTGGGCAGCGGCCGACGGACGGTCCTTGCGATGTGTGCACCCGCGTCACAACGGCAGTGGATGAGGTAGCCGACGGGGGCGGCTCCGCCGCGAGCGAAAGCGGCGTCAGGGCCGCCGCAGTCCAAAGGCTTCGCTTGGCAGTGTGGTATGACGCTATTGATGCGCTTCCTGTGAGAGCGTTGACCATCGTCGGTATCGATGATAGAAACCGCCGGTGATGGCTCTGTTACGTTCAGGACACAATGAACGCCGTGGCACAGTGCCAAGGGGTGACGCGGATCGGGTCCCGTGGCCGCATGCTCCGTCTCACCAGCTATCCGAAGGTGGAACGTTCTTCGTCACGGTTGGAACCTATCTGAAACAACATCATTTCCGCGGAGCAGAACGGCTGTGCGTCCTGCACCGAGGGCTGCTGACGGTTGCGCGTGACTTTGACTGGCAGCTTGAAGCCTGGGCGGTATTCTCGAATCACTACCATTTCGTGGCGCACTCGCCCCGTGGCGAAGAAGGGGCCGGGAGCTTGTCGGGGATGCTCGGGCGACTGCATGCGAAGACTGCCAAGTGGGCCAATACGCTTGACGGTACGCACGGGCGGCAGGTCTGGCACAATTTTCGCGAGACGCTGCTGACGTACGAGAAATCCTATCTTGCGCGGCTGAACTATGTGCATCACAATGCCGTGAAACATGGGCTCGTGCCGGTCGCCGACCACTATCCGTGGTGTTCGGCGGCCTGGTTCGAACGAACCGCCACGCCTGCCCAGGTTCGCACGGTCTACGGATTCAAGACTGACCGGTTGCAGGTCTTGGACGAATACGATGTTCCGGGGGAATGGTAGTGGTGGCCGGTATTCCGCGTCACTTCAGGAGTGGCTGTCGATGGTGCCAGCCGCATCGTTCCGAGAGGCGCTGCCGGCGTATATCACGGTTGGGTCTTGTGCCGTGCAAGAGCATAATAGGCGGCGAGAGCCCTTTGGACTGCGGCGGCGCGCCGCCGCTTTTCTTGCCCTGCGGAAGGCTCTCGCGATGTGTGCACCCGCGTCACAACGGCAGTTGACGAGGTAGCCGACGGTGGCGGCTCCGCCGCGAGCGAAAGCGGCGTCACGGCCGCCGCAGTCCAAAGGCTTCGCCGTTTGCGGCCGGTGTGGTATCGGGTACGAGGGGGCGCCTCCTGGACTTTCTGTGTGCCAATTCCGGTCCCGCTCGACGAATCGGCCGATATCGGCCAGAATACCGGCATGCCAGAAGTCATGACACCGGCGCAGTTCGTCGCCAAGTGGTCGCGGACCGAACTCTCGGAACGCGCCGCCAGCCAGGAACATTTCCTCGACCTGTGCCGATTGCTCGGCCAGCCGACACCGGCCGAACACGACGCGACCGGGGCTGAATATACGTTCGAAAAGGGCGTGGCCGTTCTCGGCGGCGCGTCGCGCGGGGCGCGAGGCGACTATGGCTACGCCGACGTCTGGTGGCGTGGCAAGTTTGCCTGGGAATACAAGCGCAGGGGCAAATACAGAGACCTTACGGAGGCCTATCGCCAACTCTGCCAATACCGCGAGGCGCTCGAGAATCCGCCGCTGCTGATTGTCAGCGACATCGAACGTACCGAGATTCACACGAACTTCACCGGCACCGCCAAACAGGTGCACACCATCCACCTGTCCGACATGGCCAGCCCGGAAGCGCTCGATCTGCTCCGGCGCGTCTTCACGGCCCCGGCATCGTTTCGTCCGACGTTGACCCCGGCCAGGGTTACGGAGGTCATTGCCGGACAGTTCGGCACGCTGGCCACCGGGCTGCGGGCGCGAGGCCACGATCCCCAGGTCGCTGCCCATTTCCTGATGAAGTGTATGTTCTGCCTTTTCGCTGAGGATGTCGGTCTGTTGCCGGCGAGCCTGTTCACACGACTGCTCGAACAGTGGCGCCAGCGCCCGGCGGAACTCGTCCCACGCATGAGCGACCTGTTTGCCCAGATGCGGACCGGCGGAGCGTTCGGCGTTGAGGCGATCCCCTGGTTCAACGGCGGCCTCTTTGATGAGGCTCCGGCACTCTCGCTGACCGAGGACGAGTTGGCACTGCTGCTGACGGCGGCCCGGGTCGATTGGGGCGCCGTCGAGCCGGCGATCTTCGGCACACTCTTCGAGCGGTCGCTCGACCCGGACACCCGCGCTCAGATCGGCGCCCATTACACCAGCCGCGAAGACATCCTGCTCGTGGTCGAGCCGGTCGTGATGGCGCCGCTGCGGGAGGAGTGGGAGCAGGTCAAGGCGGACGTGGCGACAGCACTTCAGCGCCGCGACACCGCCAAAACCAAGGCCACCGCCACGAAGGCCCGGCAGGTCGCCGAGAAACGCCTTCAGGACTTCGTCGAGCGGCTGGCGTCTGTGCGCATCCTCGATCCGGCCTGCGGCTCCGGCAACTTCCTTTACGTCGCCATTCAGCGGCTGCTCGAACTGGAGAAAGAGGTCATCACGTTCGCCGCCCGTCCGGAGATCAGCCTGGGCCTCTTTCCGCACATCCGTCCGACGCAATTGCACGGCATCGAGATCAATCCCTACGCGGCGGAACTGGCCCAGGTCGTCATCTGGATCGGCTATCTGCAATGGATGCGTGACAACGGCTTCATCGCGCCGAGCAGGCCGATTCTCGAACCGATCCAGAGCATCCAATGCCGTGACGCGATTCTGGCCTGGGAAGACGAAGAAGGCCGGCCGATACCCGCATGGCGCGCCGGCGCCAGATGCCGAGGCCCGGCCGCGTGGTCGCAGGCCGACTTCATCATCGGCAATCCGCCGTTTCTCGGCTCGAAACTTTTCCGGCAGCAGGGGCTTGAAGATGATTACATCCAGGCGATGTACGCATCGTTTGATCTGCCCAACACGTCGGATCTGTGCTGCTACTGGTTCGAATCGGCGCGCCAGGTCATTGCCGCCCAGCCGGAGACCCGCGCCGGCCTGCTCGCGACACAGGGCATTCGCGGCGGGGACAACCGCACCGTCCTGCAACGGATCAAGGAAACCGGCGATATCTTCATGGCGTGGTCGGACCGGGAATGGATTCTCGACGGCGCGGCGGTTCATGTTTCGATTGTGGGGTTTGATAGTGGGTTGAGCGGGCACCGTGTTCTCGACGGTTGCCCAGTCGAGATGATCAATTCCGACCTGTCGATGAGCCTCGATCTTACACACGCGGTGCGCCTCCCAGAGAACCTGGGGGTATATGTTCGCTCGCCGGAAAAGGGTGCGAAGTTCGAGATCCCGTACGAGACTGCGCGAGACTTGCTCCGGCAGCCAAACCCCAACGGCCGATCGACGTTCGAAGTTGTCCGGCCGTGGATCAACGGCCAGGATTTGGTGGGCGGCCGGGCAACGCATTGGATCCTTGATTTCCACGATTGCCTCAGCGCGAGCGAGGCTGCTGGCTTTCAGGCTGCCTTTGAGGTGGCAACCTCGAGGGTGTACGAGGACCGCAAGACGAACCGCGATGCACGCGTGCGGGAAAACTGGTGGCGACATCGCCGCGCGGGTGATGGCGTTCGGTGTGCGGCGAGGCGGTTGTCCCGGTTGCTTGGGACCACGATGGTTTCGAAATTCAGGCTGTTCCGCTGGATCGATTCCACGGTACAGCCGGACAAGACCATCCCTGTCTTCGCCCGTTCGGACGACTACTTCCTCGGCGTCTTGCACAACTCGATTCATGAGTTGTGGGCGCGGCGGAGGGGGACGCAACTTCGGGAAGTCGAGTCGGGTTTCCGCTACACGCCGACCACTTGCTTCGAGACGTTCCCGTTGCCGTGGGCGCCCGGGGCCGAACCGGTCGGCGATGCGGTGTGCGAGCGGATCGGCGCCGCGGCGAAGCAGTTGAACGAGCAGCGCGAGCGGTGGCTGAATCCGCCGGAATGGATCGAACCGATCGCCTCGGGCGTCGATGCGGCGGATGATTTCGCCGACGTGCCGGCGGAGGCCCGGCCGCTGATCCGGGAATCGGCGATTCTGGCGGCCGCCGCCAGCGATCCCAGGCTCAAGAAGCGTACGTTGACCAACCTCTATAACGAGCGGCCCACCTGGCTCAGGCTCGCCCACGAGGCGCTCGACCGCGCAGTCCTGGCGGCCTATGCGGTTGTGGACCCGGAAGGCGAGTGGGCGGAAGACTGGGCCGAGCTCTGGAGCGAGACCGGTGCCGGTCAGCCCTTGCCGGAAGGCCACGAAGGGACCGACCGCCGCAAGCAGATCGAACAACAGGTCTTCGCGAACCTATTGCGACTCAACCTGAGCCGCGCGGCGGCGCGCTGATTCCCGTGTCGCTCGCGCCCGGCCGAAGAAGCCGCCGGCGTCCATCGCTGCCGGCGTGTATCGCGGTCGGGTCTTGTGCCGCGCAAGAGCATGATAGGCGGCGAGAGCCCTTTGGACTGCGGCGGCGCGCCGCCGCTTTTCTTGCCCCGCGGAAGGTTCTTGTGATGTATGTACCCGCGTCACTATTGGGCAGCGGCCGACGGACGGTTTTTGTGATGTGTGCACCCGCGCTTCAATGGCAGTTGGTGAGGTAGCCAATGGTGGCGGCTCCGCCGTGAGCCAAAGCGGCGTCAAGGCCGCCGCAGTCCAAAGGGCTGGCGCCGGTTGGCATAGGGCTGTATGGTACAGGGCATGATTCTGACTTGCGTCGCCCGCGTGGTCGAGGGGCGATGCTTGCGAGGATGAGGAATACGAAGCGCGCCATCGGCCGCTTGGTGTCCTATCTGTTTGACCAAGCCTCTCCCGCCGCCTACGCTTGCCGGCGTGACGCAAGATATTCAGGCAACAACAGACGAACGTGATCGTGAGACGGACCGGCAGGATTCCGATGCGGCCGTTGCGGCGCCGCTGACGTTCGGCGGGGTGTTCCGGCGGCTTGGGCCGGCCGGGGTCTTGGCCGTGATCGCGGCGAGCTTGCCGGCGATCGGCGGGTTTGTGCTGCTGGGCTCGATCTCGTGGGTGGCGCCGTGGCTGCGCGATCACGGCGATCTCGGGATCGCGCTGTACATCGCGGGTTTTGCGGTGCTGGCCGGGCTGGCGATTCTGCCGACGTACGCCCAGGCGTTCGTCGGCGGCTGGGCGTTCGGGCTGGTGACCGGGAGCCTGGCGGCGATTTCCGGCTTTTTCGGCGGCTCGATCATCGGCTATTTCATTGCGCGGCGAGCGTCCGGCGTGCGCGCCCTCGATCTGATCGCCGAACAGCCGAAGTGGAAGGCCGTCTACGAGGCCCTGCTCGGCGGGGGGTTCTGGAAATCGCTGCTGATCGTAACGCTCCTGCGGATTCCGCCAAACTCGCCCTTCGCGATGACCAATCTGGTCATGGCCGCGACCCGCGTGCGGCCCGTCATCTTCTTCATCGGAACGCTGGTCGGCATGGCGCCGCGGACGGCGGCCGTGGCCTACGTCGGCTACCTCGGCCAGGGGCTCGCTTCGCCCGATGCGAAGGCCCGGCCGCTCTGGCTGACGATCAGCGGAATTGTGCTTGCGGTTGTCGTAATTGTAATCATCGGAGCGGTGGCGAACCGGGCGATCACGCGGGTGACCGGCCAGCAGGGCTTGGCTCCGACACCCTCGGACGACGGGCCCGAGCCGGCCGCCGGCTGATATCTCCTCGGCGACGAACACGGGCAAACCCTCCGGCCTTCGGCCTCTGGGCCTGCCCATGCCACCCGTTTCGGAATGCGTATGGGGTGGCGGTTGCCCGACGCGTCGGTTTGTGTATATCCTTTGGCACGGTCAGTTTCTCGCATTCCACGGACAATCGCGGGCACGGCCCGGGAGGAGTAAACGGATGTCCTCGAAGCAGCTCAACGGATGGGTCTCGGTAGGGACGATCGGCCTGTTCGCCGCAGCGGTGCTTGTGCTGTTGGCCAGCGACGCGACGGCCCAGGACAAGGCGCCCGCCAAAGAAGACGTGGTCCTGGTCGACGCCGAAGGCGAGGGCATGACCAAGGATGATGCCCTCAAGGCCGCGCTTCGCAACGCGCTTGAAAAGGGCGGCAAGCAGGAAATCTTCTCTGACAGCAAGGTCGAGAACTTCCAGCTCATGCACGACACGATCATCTCGCGCGCCCAGGGCATCGTGAAGGACTACAAGATCGTCGAGGAGAAGAAGGTCGTCGGCGGTGGCATCAAGATCCTGATTAAGGCCAAGGTCTCGAAGAGCGTACTGGCCACCTCCTGGGGCGAAGTGCAGAACGTTCTTAAGCAGATGGGCAAGCCCAAGATCCTCGTGTCGATCGAGGAGCGCATCGACGGCAAGACCGAGAAGCAGAGCGGCTTGGCCATGCTGATCCAGAAGCCGTTGCTGGCCAGCGGTTTCGAGCTTGTCTCGGCCCAGGGTGCCGAAGCCATCCGCGCCAAGGAGTCCGAGGACGCCGCGGCCGAGGACAATATCCGCAAGGTGCAGGCGATTGCGAAGGACTTCGGCGCCCAGATCTTCATCATCGGCACGGCTAACGCCAACCAGGCAGGCATGGAAGACCTCTACGGCACGCCCGTGGCGTTCTACAACAGCGACGCGCAAGTGGAAGTCTATTACACCGACACCGCACGGTTGATGGCCAGCGAGATGCTGCCCGTTACCCGAGGCGGGGCGCGTGGTCGCAAGGAGTTCAGCCCGCAGGCCGGCAAGATGGCGCTGGCCAACTCGAGCCAGACACTCGTGGACAGCCTCTACGCCCAGATCATGGAACGCTGGGCTACCGACATCAGCGCCGGCGGCGAATTGATCCTCGAAATCGAGAACCTGAAGTTCAAAGGCGCCAACGATCTGAAGAAGCTGATCGCCGACATCGAGGGTGTCGAGGACGTCAACTTCAAGTTGACCAAGGGCATTGCGCAGTATCGCATCCGCGCCAAGATGTCCGCCGAGCAGCTCGCCGAGAAGCTCAGCGAAGGGGCTGCGGCCGAGATCTTCGAAATCGAGGATCTCAAGCTGAACCGCATTCAGGGCAAAGCGCCGGAAGAGTAATCCGGCGGTGTTCAGCTCTGTGGAGAGGCGGCCGGGTTGCGTTGACAGAAGACGGACCGCGATCGGTGGTTCCGGCGTATACGGTGATCCGCGGATGCATGCCGATGGAAGCGCCGCGAATGGCACGGACGGAAGGAAGCGGCCGAATTGTGGCATCGAGTCCCGTCGAGCCGGGGTGACGGCCCGGAGGAGTTGCGGGAGGCCTCAGTTGCCGCGGATCCGGGCTGTGGACGCGCGCACGATCAACTCGGTCGGGAGGATCTCCTGGCGCACGCGGGGCTGGGTGCCGCTGGCTAACTGCAGAATGCGTTGGATGGCGAGTTGGCCCATCTGTTCGAGCGGCTGGCGAACCGTGGTCAGCGGTGGATTCAAGAGCGAGGCCGACTTGGGATCGTCGAAGCCAACCAGCGAGAGATCCCGCGGGATCCGAAGTCCGGCCAGCCCGGCGATCTCCATGACATCGAGGGCCAGGTGGTAGCCTGAAGCGATGATCGCGGTCGGGCGAAGATCCGCATCCAGCAAGCGGGACAACCGATTCCTGGCCGCGCCGGTCATCTGCGTCGAGTGGGCATCCAGAATGTATCCTTCGCGGATCGGCAGCTCGCGAGTCCGCATCTCGGCAAGGTAGCCCTGGAGTCGGTGGAAGTGGGTCGGCGCCGATAGGCGGCCATTGACGATCGCGATGTCGCGATGCCCCAGGTCGGCAAGATGGCCCACGGCGTCCCGCACACCTTGCCCGTTCGCGGCATCGACGCAATGCAGATTCGTGTTGGCCGGAGAGCCACCGAGCACAAGGGTCGGCGTGCTCTTGGCGACGACCTCGAGCGTGTCAAATGCGTCGCGGTTCGGATGAAAACAGATCACGCCGTCGGCCATCAGGCTGGGGATTGTCGCTGGTGCGTTCTGTTGCTGGATGAAGAGTTCCGCACCCGGCTCGTGCGAGTCCGCTCCCTGCCGCAGGCCGTGGAGCAGGACATCATGGTAGTAGTCGCCGAACTGCACGTCCGGGCTGATCAACAAGCCGATCCGGAAGCAGGCCTTCGCGGCGACACTCTGCTCGAAATCCTGGCGGACAAACGTGCCACGGCCGCGTTGCCGTTCCAGCCAGCCCTCTTCGACAAGGCACTGAATCGCTTTATGTGCCGTCAACAGGCTGACGCGGATGGTGTCGCCGACCTTGCCGGTGCTCGGCAGTTTCGAGCCGCGCGGAAACGTCCCGCTCTTGATCGCGTCGATCAGGATCCGTTTCGCCTGCACGTACCGGGGTACAGGGCTTTGCGGGGTGATTTCGGGCAGCTTTATGCCATCCATGGCGTCCATTATTATATAAACTGGTCCGTCTTGTCAATGATTTGCGACTCCGAAAAGCCCATTCGCAGGCTGTCGCGGCGGGTGAGCCCTGACACGCGGTGCTGTGTGGGCTGGTTCAGCCGGAAAGGATGAAGACCATGGGACTGCGGTCAGGTCGGATCAGCCGTCGAACGTTTCTGCAGGCAACGGGAAGTGCGGTTCCCGTACTGGCATCCGCCGGCTCAGGCTTCGGGGCGGTGAATTCCGGCCCGGATGCGTCGGCCAGCAGGCAGGCGGCGAGCTTGGGCTCCGAGTTGCGGGCTGACGTCGTGGTGGTCGGCGGTGGGTTGGGCGGCTGCGCGGCGGCGTTGGCGGCGGCCCGGCATGGCTGGCGTGTGATTCTGACCGAGGAGACGGACTGGATCGGTGGCCAACTTACGCAGCAGGCGGTCCCGCCGGACGAGAACTCCTGGATCGAGCAGTTCGGCGCGACACGAACGTACCGCGAGCTGCGGACGCGGATCCGCGAGTATTACCGTCGCCATTTCCCGCTGACGGCGGAGGCCCATGCCCGCTGGAACCTGAATCCCGGCGCTGGCAGCGTTTCGTTGTTGTGTCATGAACCACGGGTGGCGCTGGCGGTGCTGACCGCGATGCTGGCGCCCTACGTGGCCGGGCGGCGCGTCGTGATAATGCGGCAGACGCGAGCGATGGCTGCGGATGCAGATGGCGATCGCGTTCGTGCGGTCACTGTGCGAAGCGCGTCCGGGCGGACGACAACGCTGATCGCGCCGTACTTCGTGGATGCGACGGAATTGGGCGATCTGCTGCCGCTGACCGGAACCGAATACGTCACCGGCGCCGAGGCGCAGGCGGAGACCGGCGAGCCGCATGCCGCGAAAGAAGCACAACCGAACAACATGCAGGCATTCACATGCTGCTTCGCCATGGATTACCTCGACGGCGAGGATCACACGATCGACAAGCCGGCCGAGTATGACTTCTGGCGCGAGTATGTGCCCCAGATCAAGCCGGCATGGCCGGGGCGACTGCTGCATCTGACCATGAGTCATCCGCACACCTGTGAGCCGCGGCCGATGGAGTTCGATCCCAAGGCCGGCAAGGGCTTGTGGCTCTACCGGCGTATCGCGCACCACGAGAACTTCGTGCCGGGCACGTATCCATGGGGCATTACGTTGGTCAACTGGCCCCAGAACGACTACTTGCTCGGCAACCTCTGCGAGGTCAGCGAGGCTGAGGCCGCCGAGCATGTGCGGCGGGGCAAGCAACTCAGTCTCTCACTTCTATACTGGCTGCAGACCGAGGCGCCGCGGCCCGACGGCGGTACGGGCTGGAAGGGCCTGCGCCTGCGCGAGGATGTCGTGGGCACGGAGGACGGAATGGCCAAGTACCCGTACATCCGCGAGGCACGCCGGATTCGTGCCGAGTTCACCGTTCTGGAGCAGCACGTGGGTACCGACGCACGGATGAAAGCGACGGGAGCCAAGCGAGAGGACGTCGTCGCCCAGTGGTTCAATGACACCGTTGGCATCGGCAGCTATCGAATCGACCTGCACCCGAGCACCGGCGGTGACAACTACATCGACATCAGCAGCCTGCCGTTCCAGATTCCGCTGGGGGCGATAATTCCGCGGCGGGTGGAGAACCTCCTGCCGGCATGCAAGAACATCGGTACGACGCACATCACCAACGGCTGCTACCGGCTGCATCCGGTCGAGTGGAACATCGGCGAATCGGTCGGCACTTTGGTGGCCCATTGCCTGGTGAGCAAGCACTTGCCCCGGCAGGTCCGCGCGGATGAAAAACGCCTGCGTGATTTCCAGAATCTCCTGCGCCAGGACGGCATCGAGATCGCGTGGCCCAAAGCGCGTCCACGGTGAATGCAGGGTCGCTTCAGCGGAGCCGGCACGGCGGTTGAGACCGAAGGCCAAGGCGGGCACGTTCGTCTCTTGTGCCTCCGGTTGGTGTCGCCAGGTTCGCCACGGCTTTTTCTTCAAGTCGGGTGGCAGGCTGTCCGATGTGCCGGTGCGCTAGTTCGTCTTTCGTCTAACTACCCGTCGTGGCCAACGGGGCAGCCTTAGCTTGGGGGATCGTCTTCATGAATGACACAAGTGCCTGTCAGACCGAGAGTTCGAGCGGTCAGGAGCTTTCGCACGCCAATGAGCCGATAACACAGGCCGGGCTGGAGGTCTTGCAGCGGGCGCTGATGCCGTCGCCCTCGGGGTCGCAGTTCGTTCCGGACGCCAAAGATCTGTATCTCGCCGGCAAGGAGGCAGCCAAGCTTCATTCCTGCCGGCAGTTTATCCGGGTGCTGCGATCGAAGAAAGTCAACGTCAAGAGGATCAGGGACGCAATCGAGTACGAGCGCGACCTGGAACTGCTCCAGATCGAACTGGTCAAGCTGCAACGGTGGATTCAGAAAGAGGGCAGGCGGTTGGCGATCGTTTTCGAGGGGCGCGATGCGGCCGGCAAGGGCGGTACCATCCGTCGATTCGTCGAGCACCTCAACCCCCGCGCCATGCGTGTCGTGGCGTTGCCCAAGCCGACCGAGGAAGAGCGAGGCCAGTGGTACTTTCAGCGCTATATGCGACAGTTGCCGAATGCGGGCGAGATCGTCTTCTTCGATCGAAGCTGGTACAACCGCGGCATCGTTGAGCCCGTCAACAACTTCTGCACACGACAGGAATACGAGCATTTCATGCAGCAGGTGCCGGAGTTTGAGCACATGCTCGTCGAGGACGGCGTCGTCCTGGTGAAGTTCTGGTTCTCCATCTCCCGTGACGAACAGATCCTACGCTTCAAGTCACGGGCCAAGAACCCACTCAAGCAGTGGAAGCTCAGCCCGTTAGACGGTCGTGCCCAGGAGCTGTGGGACGCTTACACGAAATACAAGGAACTGGTCTTCAGCCGTACCCACACCAGCTACAGCCCGTGGATCATTGTGAAGGCCAATAACAAAAAACGCGCACGCCTTCACAGCATCCGGCACGTGTTGTCGATCATCGACTACGAGGGCAAGGACGAGGCGGGCGTGTCGCTGCTGCCCGATCCCAACATCGTCACGCGTTTCCACCGCGGCGCCGTCAAGATCGACTGACATCGCGCCCGCAGCATCTTTCCGCACACCGGCCGAGGCCCGTGCCGAGCTCCAACGTTGCATACTGCGCCGCGATCCGCCGACGGGCGGCGGGCCGGCGCGCGCCGCCGAGTCCACGGGGGGCGTGTTCGGCGAGGCAGGTTGTGTTATCCTGTGCGTGATGCAGGGCGACGTCGGACGCTGGATCGGGCGAAAGCCATGACCGACGGCGACCCGATTGCGTGACATTCGCTCGACTCGTGGCGATGTGTGTGGATGGCAGGTTCGGCGAGAACAGAGATCATTGATGGTACTGAAGACAGGTGAAACCATGAAGCGTGTTTCGAGGCTTATGGTAATTTGGATGTGTGGCTCCATGGGCTCGTGGTTCGTGGCGGCGCTGTTCGCGCCTGCTGCGCATGCCGCTGAGCCGCCCAACTATGACGAAGCGAAGGTGCCGGAATATACGTTGCCGGATCCGCTCGTGATGGTAGACGGCCGGCGGGTGACGATGGCCGATATGTGGCATCAGGAGAGGCGGCTCGAAGTGCTCGCCCTCTTCGAGAAGCATGTCTACGGCAAGACGCCGCCCGGGCCGACCGATATGCGATTCGAGGTCTTCGAGCAGGATTCGGCGGCGCTCGGCGGCAAGGCGACTCGCAAACAGGTCACCGTTTTCTTCACAGGCAAGAGCGACGGGCCGAGCATGGATCTCCTGCTGTATCTGCCGAACAAGGCGACCAAACCGGTGGGGACGTTTCTGCTACTGAACTTCTGGGGCAACCATACGGTGCATCCGGATCCGAAGATCCGACTGTCGACTCGGTGGATGCGGCCGAAGGGCAAGGGCGTCGTGGACAACCGGGCCACGGAGGCGTCTCGTGGTACCTCGCGTTCGCGATTTCCGGTGGAGATGATTCTGGACCGTGGCTACGCCTTGGCGACGGTGTACTACGGGGATCTCGATCCGGATATTGACGACGGCTTCAAGAACGGCGTGCACGCGACGTTCGGGCCGCCGGCTGGCGAGAAGCGGCCGCCGGATGCGTGGGGTGCGATCGGCGCATGGGCGTGGGGTCTGAGCCGGGCGATGGATTATCTGGTTACCGATCCGGCCATCGATAACAACCGCGTGGCCGTGCTGGGTCATTCGCGGCTGGGCAAGACGGCGTTGTGGGCCGGCGCCCAGGATGAGCGATTCGCGATCGTGATTTCGAACAACTCGGGATGCGGCGGGGCGGCGCTGAGCCGGCGCTGCTTCGGCGAGCGCGTGGATCGCATCAATGAGGCGTTTCCGCACTGGTTCTGTGAGAACTTCAGGCAATACGGCGGGCGTGAAGATGCGTTGCCGGTGGATCAGCACATGCTGATCGCTCTGATTGCGCCGCGGCCGGCCTATGTGGCGAGCGCCGAGGACGATCGCTGGGCCGACCCACTCGGCGAGTTCCTGGCGGCCTTGCACGCCAGTCCGGTCTACCAGCTTTTTGGCATGGATGGCTTGGCGGTGAGAAAGATGCCGCCGGTAAACCGTCCGATTACGAGCATGATTGGCTACCACGTCCGTCGCGGCGGGCATGACTTGACCGAATTCGACTGGAAGTGTTATCTCAGTTTCGCGGACAAGCATATGGCCGAGGGGAAGAAGAAGGCGGACTGAGCCGCTTGGCCGCGGCGCGGGCTTCGCGCGTGCCCGCGTCGTTATTCCGATGCGGCTTCGGCCGGCGGAACTGTCAGGTGTCGCTGTTCCGGTCAGAACGTGCAGTTTGCCTTCAGCAGATCCGCGACGACCAGTCCGACGAAGCCCGTCGTGCGGACCAGTTCCTTGACGCCATAAGCCTTGCTGTTCGCCGGATCGAGCAGGAAGCGGCAGTATTTCCGCACGGCCTCGGCGACCTTCGGATCGTGATCAACCTCGCGGTAGTACCAGCTCAGCAGCGTGACCACGCGCGGGCTGCGTTGCTGGTCGGGACTGCGGAGCGTGCCCCAGGACCCGTCAGCGTTTTGCCGCTTGAGCAGCCACTCGACGCTCGGGCGCAGTTCTTTCTTCATCGCTTCGCGCAGCGCCGCGTCCTTGAGATGGATGTCGGCGGCTATAAAGGCCTCTGCGCAATAGGTCATCGTGTCGAGTGGCCACCGTGTTTCAGTTTTCCCGTGGAGAATGTATGGAATCTCGCCATCCGGCTTGCGGATTGTCAGCAGCCATTTCGTGGCGTTGCGGGCGACGTCGCGGTATTCGCTCTTGTCCGTGATGGCGTAGAGCGAGGCGAAGAACGCGCCGCCGGT
>JAFGKA010000507.1 GCA_016928855.1 Phycisphaerae bacterium | reverse complement strand
GCCGCCGCGGAGAACCCCTCCAGGATCTCCTCGATGATGTCCGCCGGATCCTCCGTCCGCGGATTGTCGCTCGTGACCACGATGCGGTCGGCCCATTGCGACGCAATCTGCGCCATGCGCGGCCGCTTGGTTCGATCGCGGTCGCCGCCGCAGCCGAATAGCGTGATCAATCGCTTGGGCGCCAGCGGCCGCAGCGCCCGCAGCACGTTATCGAGCGCGTCGTCCGTATGAGCATAGTCCACCAACACCGTGCACGACGACTCGCCACCGCGGGCCGGCCGCACGCGCTCGAGCCGGCCGCGCACCGATGCCACCGATTCGAGGCCGGCCACGATCGTCGGCCACTCGATGCCAATCGCCCGCGCCGCGGCCGCCGCGGCCAGGGCGTTCTGTACGTTGTGCGTCCCGACCAGCTTGAGCGAGACCGGCATACGCGTCCCGTTGAAAACGAACTGCATTCGCGTGCCCGTTGCATCGCCGCGGATATCGCGAGCGGTCAGATCCGCATTGCGCGTAATCCCGTAGCGCAAGACGGCCGCTTCACACGCCTCGAGCATCGACTCGCCCGCCGGATCATCGACGTTCACGACCGCCGTCGCGCCGGCTTCGAGCCCGTCAAAGAGGCGCCGCTTGGCCCGACGATACGCCTCGCGGTCCTCGTGATAGTCCATGTGGTCGCCGGTCAGATTCGTGAAGATGCCCACGTCAAACCGGATCCCGTCGGCCCGCCGCTGATCCATCGCATGGCTTGAGACCTCCATCACCGCGTGCGTGGCCCCGGCCTCGACCGCCTCGGCGAGATAGGCACACAAGTCCGTCGCCGGCGGCGTGGTCATGGGCGCCTCGATCGTCCGCGAGATCAGATCGTACTCGATGGTGCCCAACTGCGCCGTCGAAAGGCCGGCGGCGCGAAGGATCGCACGCGTCAGGTAGCAGATGGTGCTCTTGCCATTGGTACCGGTCACACCGATCACACGCAGGCGCGGTGCCGACACAGCCCAGTTCGCATCAGCCAGGCCGCAGTGCACCGCCGCAAGCCGCGCCAGCGCCCGCCGGGCGTCCGGCACACGGACGAATACCACGGACGAGGGCACCGCGCACACTCGATCCGCCACGACCGCCACCGCGCCGCGAGCAACCGCATCCGCCACGAAACGGGCGCCATCGCTGCGCACGCCGGCGATGGCCACGAAGCACGCCCCGCGTCGCACCGCGCGCGAATCGTCCGTCACCTGCTCGATGACAATGGTGGAATCGGCCGTCGGCAGTGGTGGCCACGTCGGCTCCGCCGCCCGTGCCCACAACTCCGCCAGCCGCATGACCCCTCGGTTTGTGGCGCCGCCCGCCTCCTGCGCAGGCATCCTTCGCTCCATCACAACAGCCCGCCACAAGTGTATCACGCCCACCCGATCCGTACCAATCGAGCGACGTGCGGTTTTCGGTGCCCGGGAGGCAAACGCCACGCACGTCCACATCTCCCGGGCCACGCTGGGAATTCCGATCGATCGACCCACCCGGCCCCGCAACCATCCTGACAGGCAAGACCCCGATTACCGTGCGGCGTGCACCTGTTGAATGCCCATCGCCCGCATCGGCGACTTGTCCGGCGGCGTACCCAGGTAGGCCAGACTGCGGCGAATCACTTCTCGCACCGCGGGAGCCGCAACCGTCCCGCCGTAATACGCATGACGCTTCGGCTTGCGGATCATCACCAGCACGACGACCTCCGGATCGGACGCCGGCGCGGCCGCAATGAACGAACTCGTATACGCCCCCGGCTCGAAACCGCGGCCATCCTTGCGCGCGATCTGGGCCGTACCCGTCTTGCCCAGTACCTGATACTGATCAAGTTCCGCGCGACGGCCGGTCCCTTCGTTCACGACCGCGACCAGCACCGTCTTGCTGATGTAGTCGGCAATCTCCGTCGGGATGACCTGACGGACCACCTCCGGCTCCGTGAACGCCTCGACGAGTTGCCCCTGCGGATCCAGAATGGCGCGCACGACCCGCGGCCGAAGCAGCTTGCCACCGTTGACCAGCGTGCAGAACGAGTTCGCCAACTGGAGCGGCGTCACCGAAATCTCCTGCCCCATCGGCAGCGATGTCGTCGAATAGGACGTCCACTTACGCAATGGAAGCAACTGGCCGGAATCCTCACCATCGAGGTCAATGCCGGTCTTCGAACCGAACCCGAAGCCGAACGGCGCTGACAGATAGCGGTGAATGCGCTCGTTGCCGAGTCGCTCGCCGAGAAAGGCCATGCCGATGTTGCTCGACTTGATCAGAATCTGTTCGTACGTCAGATCGCCATAGGGATGGTGGTCATGCAGTCGCCGCGGGCCGAACGTGTGAGCACCGTTCTTGCAGTTGATGATCTCGCCACGTCGAACAACGTTCTCGGCCAGCGCTGCCGAAGCCACGAACGGCTTGAACGTACTGCCCGGTTCGCACGGATCGGTCAGCACTCGATTGCGCCGCGCATCGCCGGGGCTGGCCCCCGGTTCGTTCGGGTCATATGTCGGCACGCTCGCCATGCCCAGCACGTGCCCGTTGGTGGGGTTCATCACAAGCCCCACGCCCGAAGCTGCATTGAAATGCTCCACCGCGGCCGCGACCTGTTGTTCGAGAATCTCCTGGATCGCCGAGTCGATCGTCAATTGGAGACTCATCCCGTCGCGGGGCGCGACATAGCCTTCCCGGCCCTCCGCCGTCCACATCGGTCGGCGTGCGGCGTCGCGATACACCGTCGAGGAGCCCGGCGTGCCTTGAAGCAGTTCGTCATAACGCCGCTCGATGCCCTCGAGGCCCTTGTCATCGATGTTCACGAACCCGATGACGTGGGCCGCCACGCTGTGCATCGGATACCGGCGGAATGGTTCGACGATGATACCGATCCCGGCCAGGTTCAACTCGCGGATCGCGCGTTCCTGCTCCTCGTCGCCGCGGCGCAGGAGCCAGACGAACCGGCAGTCTTCGGCCTTGGCCTTCAGCAGCTTGTCGCACAGCACCTCGTGGCGCATCCCCAGGATGGGCGCCACCTTGCGGCTGACCTCCGCCGGATCCTGCACGAATGCCGGATCCGCGAAGATGCTCGGACGATCCTGGCTGCCGGCCAGCACACGGCCGGCCGCGTCGAGGATCTCGCCGCGCCGCGCGGGAATCGGCAGCGTGGCCCGCTGCTGCCGTGCGAGATGCGTCGCAAGCTCCGTCCCCTCCTGCGCAAGCACCGCATGGACGTAGGCCAGGCGCCCGACCATCGCGATCAGGCACACCGCCGCCAACACGAAGAGAAAATCGCCCCGCCATTCCCGGCCCCAGGACGATACCGGCACGCTGGACGACTCGCTGTGTGAATGACGCCGAAACATGCTGACCCTTCCCAGGTGGTCTACCCCGAAAATCCCGGACCTTCCCCTCGGCCCCATCACGAAACACAGCCCCCGCCAGCCGTTACTGATCCGCCACCCACGACTCGTCCGCCGGAAGCACCGTCACTTCGTCATACGGCGGAACCAGCGGCACATCGAACCGCTCGGCGCGCTCACGAATCTGCCGCGGACTGCGCAGCCGCGCGATCTCCAGTCGCTTCGTCCGCATCGTCCGCTCCAACGATACCTGCTCAAAATGGAGCCGCTGGATATGGTGAGAACGGCGAACCTGATCGGCCCGCAGCACAACCGCGATAATGCCCAACGCGCCAAAGACCGCCAGCAACCCGACCAATCGCGGTATCGTCATGACGCGCCCATTCCGCCGTCAGAGTTCAGAGGAGCCCCCGCCGTTCGCCGGCAACCGGATCGTCGCACCAACGCGCAGCTTCGTGGGATCCGGGAAATCCTTCCTGTTCAACTCGTGGATTTCCTTCCAGCGCGTGCTCGTGCCCAACTGCTTCAAGGCGATGGTCCCGAACGTGTCGTTGGCCTGCACGACGTACACGCGCGGCGCCGCCGCGGCCGCCGCAGCCTTCTCGGCTGTTTCCTTCTCGACGACCTTGACCGGCGTCGCCTCGTCCGAAGCCGCCTTGGCCAGCCGACCGGGCGGCGGGAACGACGCGCTCTCGAACTTGTCCTTCGGCAATTCCGGAATCAGCAGCTTGGAACCCGCCTTCACCGTATTCGCATCAGGCAGTTCCTTCGGATTCGCGGCGATGATCGCTTTGATCGCCCGCAGCGAACTCTCGCCGTAAACGCGATTGGCGATCCGCGTCAGGGTATCCCCCTTCTGCGTCACATACTCTTCCTTGATCGCCGGCTTGACGGTGGGTTCCACGGACGGCGCGGGTGTGGCCGGCTTCGCGTCGGCGGGCTTGACCCCCGTTTTCTGCGGCTGCGGTTCGGTTACGGGCGTCACAACGGGCGGCGCTGTTCGCTTCGGTGCCTCCGCCGTTTCGGTCGAGCTACTTGCGGACTTGATGCCGTCCAGCCACGTATCGAGCAGGGCAGTAACATCCGGCCGATCCCCCTCGGGCGAGGCGGTACCGATGATCGGCATCTTCGGCAACGGCACGCGTGGCTCAGCCGTCGGCGAGACAGGAGTCGGAACCGAATCCGCCGTCGGCGCCGGGACCGCGGTCGCCTCAGGCTTGGCCGGCTCAACCGCCGGCGCCGCGTCGCGATCCGGCGCGATCAACGTGTCCAGCGCCGGCGGCGCCGAGTCGAACACGGCAGAACCGCCGTCCGCGAACGGGCCCAGCCCGCCGCTGTCGGCCGCACGCGGCTGAGTACCCTTGTGCGAAAGAATCACGGCGAACACCACGATGAACGCCAACCCGACGATCAGCCCGACTTTCGTTTCGCGTGTCATCCCGAACCTCCGTGTTCGCGTGAAAGGGCACGTGCCAACCGTTGCACCCTGCTCCATCGCGCCGGCGCCACCACGCCTTGTTTCACTCATGCCACCCGCTGCGCGACCCGCAGCTTCGCGCTGCGCGCCCGCGGGTTCAGCCGACACTCGTCGTCGTCCGCGACGATCGGCTTCTTCGTGCATATCCGATACTGACCCGCCGCTGCACGACGACGAAAGTCACGTTTCACGGCGCCGTCCTCGACGCTGTGGAAACTGATTACCGCAATACGACCGCCTTCGCAATCGGTGCTCGGACCCGCGAGGCACGCCGGCGCCGCTTCGAGCAGCGCCTGCAGCGCGCCAACCTCGTCGTTCACCGCCATCCGAAGCGCCTGAAACACCCGGGTCGCCGGATGGATCTTGCTGCGCCGTGCCTTCGGATCGACCTTGAGCGCCTTGCAGACGATCGCCGCAAGTTCGGCCGTATGGCGAATTCGCGATGTGCGGCGCACTTCACAGATCCGACGCGCGATGCGCCGGCTGAAACGTTCCTGACTGTTGTGGAAGAACAGATCGGCCAACTCGCGCTCGGAGAGCGAGTTGACCAGATCGGCCGCGGTCGTCGGCTGGCGATCGTCCAACCGCATATCGAGCGGCCCGTCCTCGATGAAGCTCAACCCCCGATCGGCGTCAGCCAGTTGGTTGGAACTCACACCCAGGTCCGCCACGATCGCGTGCACCCCCGCCATCCCCATACTGTCAAGAACGCCGCGCAACTCGCGAAAGTTGCACCGCCGCAATTCCACCTGATCCGACCAGCAGGCGAGCCGATCCTTCGCCAACGCAAGGTTGGTTTCGTCCACATCCAGACCAACCAATTTTCCCTGCTTGCCTAGCTTGTCAAGGATCCGTGCCGCATGCCCACCCAGCCCTACCGTCGCGTCAACAACGATGCCACCGGGCGGGATCGCCAAATGTTCCAGCACCGCGTCGGCCAACACCGGCACATGCTCCGGGCTGAACGACTCAGGCTGCGTCTGGCACCTCCAAAACGTCCCTGAACGCCCGCCGGTGGTTTCCGTACCGCCCGGCGGCGCCTATAATAGAATGGGAAGCCGCTCATCGTCCGTGATGGCGGTCTTCCCGAGAGCTATACGGCGGCCTCCGATGCCGCCCGCAGCGACAGCACAGCCGGCGAAAGCCGAACCTGGACGAGCACATCGCCGCATTGGTGGATGCGGCGAACTCGTTGCTCCAGTTCGGCCACGTGGTACGCGAGCGTCCCGTCCGCGTCGTCGGGAATGTACCCCGCGGCCTGGAGCTTCAGGCTCCGTTTCACAGCTTGAACGCTACTGGTCAACATCACTTGTCCCTGTACAAGCGTCCCAACCGTATAGCACTCAGCACGGGGCGAATCCGTTCGCCTGGAACTGCTGAGTTCCTCTTCATTCATTGACAACCGTCACCGATCGTCATCGCAAGAGCACCGGAGTCTGGGCGGGCCGTGTCGCCCCTACCGCGCACTGGGGCGACACTGACCCGCACTCCGCCCTCGCTCGACGGCCCAAATCTGCTAGGGCAGCCACGGCCACTGACATTTTCGTTTTTCGGAATCCGCCCACCGAGCCGTCAACCGCTGATCACCGGGCCATCCCTTGCCGTGCCTTGTTCTGCAGTTCCATCATCTTGTTCTGGTTCTCCTGGATGAAGGCTTCATAGTCCGCCTTGTTCCAGAGATCCAGGTGATCACGGGCACCCGTCAGGTACACCGACCGGCTGAGGTTGACGGATTCCAGCATATGCTCGGGCAAGGCAACACGGCCTTGCTTATCGATCTCAAGTTCGGCACACTTCGAGTAGAAGACCTTCTCGAACGTCTGTCGCTCTTCGCCAGGCGCCATTTCACTGGCGAGCCGCTCGGCATATCGCCGAAAATACCGGTTGGCGAACAGAGACAAGGTGCCGGTACGATCGCCGAGGACGAGGTAGAAGCCGGTCCCGTCCGCTTCCTGGTCCATCGCGTTTCGGATGGCCGCCGGAATGGAGAGCCGCTTCTTCTCATCAATCGTTAGTCCGTAAGCGCCTGTATAGAGCATGACGCGGAGTAGCGATCTCGGCGATTCCTTCCCACGCCGTGACGGGCAACGCCGCCTCTTCCACCACGTGGGATTCTACTCCCTTATATACCACCTCACCCCACACTCCGCAAGGGAAAAATCTTTAGAATTTCTGAATCGATTTCTTCCGCGACCATGCTCGAATCACACACTTCCACGCACGCTCATCCTACACCTAGCGAGGCCGTCGTCAAGAGCCCCAACATATTGTTGCACACGCATGACCCCGTCCGATAAGGTAGGAAACGCGGCTCCGAGGCCCAACAAAGAAATTGGGGACGAAACCCCACGACCACAGCTACCACCCGAATCATGGGACACCGCCCCACCCGGGTAAACGCATGGGCGGGTAAGGCCACAGGAATGACGGGCTTCCGTCATCACCTGGCGGCCAGGCGCGGTCCGGCGTCTGCCAACTGCCGCCGCCACGCATGCGCAAGGTCCCCTTGAACGCCACAGGGAAAAGCTCACCACTCTGAGCCTTCGCGCGAGCCCGTGCGGGTTGCCCGTCGCATCGGCATGCGCCACAATGGACCCGTGGCTTCCACAGAAATGGAACTCCCCTGCCCTGCTTGTCGGTACGATCTTCGCGGTCTCGAGGACGGCGCGTGCCCTGAATGCGGATCGCCCTTCCACACCGCCGATCTGAAGCCCGAAGTGCCCGGCCTGGCCATTGAACGACAATCCGCCACGATGGATTCCTTTGCGCAGAGGGCAACTCTGCCGTTTCGCATCATGGTCGCGCCGAGACGTGCGTTTCAGCACGAATGCCGGCCCACGCGGATACTGACGACAACGCCGTGGAGCGTGCTGATTTGGACGATCGTGTGGTTTGCCCTGCTCGTGCTCGTCAGCATCGGCGTTCGCTACGGCCTCGACCGAGCTGCGGGCATGCGATGGGCCGTGGGTTCCTACTGGAATCCGCATTTGGCCGTTCGCTTCGGTTCGCTCGCGTTCGCTCCTTTGCATCTGATCCTCACGTGGGCGGAGTGTGCGTTTGTTGCATTGGTCGGCATGGCGATAAGTTTCCGGTGGCTTACCCCAAGGCAGGTCGTCCGGCTCACAATCTGGTTGTTGCCATTCGCACTAGGCGCTGCGATCTTCGCGATTCTTTGCGAAGCCATGTACGACCATGTCGTAACCCGGCTCATCATCGGGCAGCTTGCCGAACACTTGAGCGGCTGGGCAGGTAGGCAGGTGATGCGCTGGTCCAGAGATCTGTCCGTCCGCAGCTTCGATATCGCGCTCGGCCTACTTGCCGGCATCGCGGTCGGTACGCTTGTCAAGCGCCGACGGTGGCTGATCCCGCCGCTGGCTGCCACCGCACTGACGTTCGCGTTCCCGATCCTGTTCGGAATCCAGCGACAGACCTGGATAACGGTCTACGATCCCATCATCGAGGCGATCTACGGACCGCCGCAATTCCCAAGCCGGCTTCCGTTAGCGATCGGACCTACTTTTACCGTGGGAATAACGGCACCCAGCCTCGCCGGCACGTGGCACCTGGAGTACACAACCGGGGACGTCAGCCATACGCAGCAAATCACCATCGATGCCAACGGCTCAATCGCCGCTGTCGAGCAACGCAAGGCCAACTCGGAACAATCAATTCGTTTCGTTGCGGATGGTCAGTTTCATGAACTCAAGACTCCGGCAACGGCTGCCGGCGACGTAAGTCGCTATCGAGTGTTGGGAAGCTGTGAACGCTTTGACGAGCACGTCACGATCAACCTGAGATTCGAGTACGTCATCGAGCGTACCAAGGACAACGTGCTCCATGGCATGCCAGTCGACAGCGAGGAAAAGCTGACCGGCATTCTGGCCGACGACAATGTCACGATTACAGGCACGAGCCATTATCGGCTCGAAGCCCCTGGCATCAATTTCGACCCGGACCACCTCGATCGGGACTTTGTGATGCGACGCACTGCGACCGCAACCCAACCAACGACCACCGCAACGACCCGAAGCACCGAGCGGTACAATCAGCCGTGATCGTGCGGCAGGACGAACCGGGAGAGCCCTGCGGGGGCCGATCTCTTCACGGAATAGAGCCCCGGCTGGAGCGCAGCGAAAGCCGGGGTCTACGCGCCGCCCCCCTCTGCCAGAACCCCGGCAGGGGTGGCAGAAGCGCGCGAGGGCGGGGATGCGTACACAACAACATGTGTTGCGAGATCGTATCCTTCTGTCGCCCGTTTCACGGGCTTGAATAGGGGGAATGGCTGGATGTCCGTTGACCCCGGGTTCCGCTGCGCTTCACCCGGGGCTTCCATGAAGCCGGCGGTGTCGGGAATGCCGGCCGCTACGCGAAACATGGCGCCCGATAGCGGTGGCCTGCGTTGGCGCTGGGGCTGGGCTATACTGCCGGCTCGGATTGGGGCTTGGGCGTGCGGAGAGAATCGGGGCGCGCACGGAGGATGGGTTATGAATCGACTGCTGATCGCAACGGGCTGCGTGGCGATGCTGGCCGCCGGGTGTGCCGGGACCGCCACGACGACGCAAACGTTTGACGTCGTGATCTATGGCGGCACGTCGGCCGGTGTTGCCGCGGCCGTGCAGAGCGGGCGGATGGGCAAGAGCGTCGCGCTCGTCGAGCCGGGTCGGCATCTCGGCGGGCTGACCTCCGGCGGGCTCGGCGCCACTGATACGGGCAAGAAAGAAGCGATCGGCGGGCTTTCCCGCGAGTTTTACCGCCGGCTCGGCGAGCACTACGGCCAGCCGGAGATGTGGACGTTCGAACCGCACGTCGCCGAGCAGTTGATGGACGCGATGGCGCGCGAATCGGGCGCAGCCGTGTTCCGGCAGCACCGGCTCCGCTCGGTTGCGATGCAGGGAACGCGTATCACGGCCATCACGACGAGCGGCGGCCTGACGCTGCGCGGGCGAATGTTCATCGACGCCACATACGAGGGCGACCTCCTCGCGAAGGCCGGCGTCAGTTACACCGTCGGACGTGAAGCCAACGCGACCTACAACGAAACACTCAACGGCGTGCAGCTCGGCCAGCCGTATCACCAGTTCGACGTGCCCGTCGATCCCTACGTCATCGAGGGCGATCCGGCGAGCGGGCTGCTGGCACGGATTCACCCGGACGGCCCCGGTGAGCACGGCCAGGGCGATCACCGCGTCCAGGCCTACTGCTTCCGCATGTGCCTGACGAAGGACCCGGCCAACCGCATCCCGTTCCCAAAGCCCGCCGGCTATGACGCCGAGCAATACGCGTTGCTTGCGCGTTATCTACAGAACGCCGAAGCCGCGGGCAAGGACGTACGCCGGTTCAATCACAAGATGATGCCCAACGGCAAGACGGACACGAACAACAACGGGGCCTTCTCCACGGACAACATCGGCATGAACTACGACTGGCCCGACGGCGACGAGGCCACGCGGACACGCATCTTCGCCGAACACGAGACCTATCAGAAAGGCCTGATGTGGTTCCTGTGTAACGATCCGCGCGTGCCGGAGCGCGTCCGCAAGGAGACGAGCGGGTGGGGTCTGTGCAAGGATGAGTTCGTCGAAACGGGCGGCTGGCCGCATCAGCTCTACATCCGCGAGGGGCGGCGCATGGTCTCGGACTACGTGGTGACCGAGCACGATTGCATGCACCGCGTGGTCCCCGAGGACTCGGTCAGGCTCGGCAGCTACAACATGGACTCGCATAACGTGCAGCGCTACGCCCGCGATGGCGTCGTGCTCAACGAAGGCGATGTGCAGGTCCCGCCGCAGGGTCCGTACCCGATCACGTATCGCTCGATCGTGCCGAAGGCGGCGGAGTGCACGAACCTGCTCGTGCCGGTCTGCTTGTCATGTTCCCACATCGCGTACGGGTCGATCCGCATGGAACCGGTGTTCATGATTCTCGGCCAGTCGGCGGCGACCGCGGCATGCCAGGCGATCGACGGCGACACGAGCGTGCAGGAGGTGGACTACGCCACGCTTCGCGAGCGGCTGCTGGCCGACGGGCAGGTGCTGACCTGGGCCGGTCCGATCCGCAAGGGGATCGACGCCCGCGGGCTGAGCGGCCACGTCGTTGATGATGCGCAGGCGCGGATCACCGGCGCCTGGCACCGGAGCGCGAACGCGCCTGGATTCGTCGGCTCCGTGTATCTGCACGATGCCAACAGCGAAAAGGGCGAAAAGTCGGTTCGGTTTCCGCTTTCGATCCCATCGGCCGGCCGGTACCGCATCCGCATGGCCTACGCGGAAAACCCCAACCGCGCCACGAATGTCCCCGTCACGATTCATCACGCCGATGGTGACACGGCGGTGACGGTGAATCAGCGGAAGAGTTCGCCCGAGCCCGACGGCCTCCTGACGCTCGGCACGTTCCGCTTCAACGCCGGCAACGAAGCCTACGTCGAAATCTCGAACCGCGCCACCAACGGCCACGTGATCGCCGACGCCGTGCAATACGTTCCGGTGGAATGAGGGAAGAAGGCAGAAGCAGACGAAGGACCTGGGACCCGAAAAAGGTGTCAGGATGATTTTTGGTGCAGCGAAATAATCATCCTGACACCTTTTTCGGGTCACTCCTTCCCGGCTGGTTGGGTTGCGGCGGAGTTGAGTTGTTTTTCGATCCGGTTTAGTGGCTCGGCGCAGGTGCGGTTGAGTGTCCAGCCTTTGAGCCAGTTGGCGTCCATTACGCCGGGCAGTGTAGCTTCGAGGCGATCGGCGTGGGCTTGGATTTCGACTATGTCGGCCCTTGCTTCGGCGATCGCGCCCTCGACTTCGGCTCGCGTTGCCGTGCCGGCCTCGTATTCCTTCGCCGCGGCCTCGACGGCGTGGACCTTCGCGCGAATCGGGCCGAGGTGCAGCAGAAACTCCATCGTCCCGGTCAGCTTCGAGACGCGATAGGCATACACAGGTTCGCCGGCTGCGCGCTTGACCGCCGGGCGGAGGCGGTTGTGTAACTTGCGCAGGCGCGTCATGTGCTCCGCCTCGGCGTCGCCGCGGCTGGCGCGGTACGACGCTTCGAGCCGCTCGTTGCCGCCGAGCCTCGCGAGGTAGTCGGCCACGACCGCGCCAGCGGCCGGGCCAAAGTAGCTGTTGGCATAGTCCTGCAACTGCTCCTGCGGGCCGCGGGCGGGATAGTAGTACGCATGCTGGGCCGCCGCCGCGAGGTTGAACGAGAAGTTCCACCAGTAGCCGTGCGGATACTGCAACGTGAGATGGCCGGACGCCCCGCGCTCAACGAGGTACTTCGTGTCGCCGGCGATCGCGTGCAGGAACGGCGGGCTGTTGAACGGCTGGTGCGAGGCCGCCGCGTAGTAGGAGCACACCGTGTACCGCGGGAACAACGCCGTCCAGGCCTCCAGATTGGCCTTCTTGGCGTAGTCGGCGTCGCCGTAGGCCTGGCGGTGGTGGCGACCCCAGTGGGCGTAGAGGCCGCGCCACTTGCCGTTC
>JAFGKA010000506.1 GCA_016928855.1 Phycisphaerae bacterium | reverse complement strand
CGGATCCGCTCGAACTCGTCGGTGCACGCGAGGAACACCTCGACCACGTCTGGATCGAAATGGGTTCCGGAGTCCCCGGAGATGATCCGGATTGCCCGCTCGTGCGTGAAAGGCTTCTTGTACGGACGCCGGCTGGTGACGGCATCATACACGTCCGCCAGCGCCACAATCCGGGCGGCCAGCGGAATTTGATCGCCGTAGAGCCCTTTCGGGTAGCCGGTGCCGTTGTATTTCTCGTGATGGCCGGAGATGATATCGATGCACATCTGCAGCAGGGGCATCGGACCGGTGTCGCGTGCCGCCGTTTCCAGCGTGCAGCGGCCGATCTCGACGTGCTTCTTCATCGTCTCGTATTCTTCCAGCGTCAGCTTGCCCGGTTTGAACAGAATCTCGTCCGGGATGCCCACCTTGCCAATGTCGTGCAGCGGCGTACCCAGCGTCAGATAGCGGATGAACTCGTCCGTGACGATGTCGCGATACTTCGGAACGTTCTGCAGTTTCGACGCCAGAAGCTCAGCATATCGCTGGACACGCTCGAGGTGATTGGCTGTTTCGTCGTCGCGAAACTCTGCCAGGCGGCCAACCGTCGTCAGCAGCACCTTGACCGAGTCCTCCAGCCGTGTTCGCCGGATCTGGTTGTGCAGTGCCACGGCGGCCATATCGGCAATCGACCGAATGCAGTCCGTTTCCTCCGGCGCAAACGTGCTGCCGTCGGGCTTCTCGGTGACGTTCAGGACACCGAGCACTTCGTCACCGGTCATCAGCGTGGTCGAGATCAGCGGCGCGCTGAGGAATGCTTCGTTGGCGTATCGCGTCGACTCGGACGCCGATTCGTTGTACGCGTTCGCGACGATCGTCTTACCGGTCATGAACACCCGGCCGGCGATTCCGTCATCGCATGGAATGCGAACGTTGTCCGCGATGGATGGATCGAGCCCAATCGCCTTGGCGCACCGCAGATACGCCCCGGTGTCGTCCGGCAGCATGACGCTGATGCGCTCGGCGCTTGTGGCGTCGTGCACGGCGTCGATCGTCAAATTCAGAATGTCGTCCGTCGAGTCGACTTCGTTGAGCCGACGGGCCAGCCGGTATAAGGCTCCCAGGCGATGCGTCTTGCTCGACACCTCGCGGGCCAACTCGTCGTTCACCGCCGAAAGTTCTCTTCTCGCTCGCGACAGGCGGCGGATCGAGCGGAGCCGCGCCATCAGCTCGGCCATCTCGAACGGCTTGGCGATGTATTCTTCCGCGCCGCAGTCGAGGCCCACGATGAGCTCCTCGACCTGCGATCGCGCGGTCAGCATGATGATCGGAATGCCGTTGGTGGCTGGATCGGTTTTGAGCTGGGCGGTGGCTTCGACGCCGTTCAGGCCCGGCATCGCGACGTCCATGATGATGGCGTCGGGCCGGTTCTGGCGGGCTTTCTCCACGCCCTCATGGCCGTTGGATGCGGCCAGGACCTCGTACCCCTCCGCGCGGAGGTTGATCGCCAGGATATCCTGGAGCCGCCGATCGTCGTCTACGACCAGAATTGTCCCCATCGTTGTCACAGGCAAGCCGTACCGCCTCTACAACAGGTTCCCGGCGACAGAAACGCCCCGTATGCGGGTCCATTCCTGAATCGGCCCGAACGGCCCGGTCCGTGACTAGTTTTCCACTGTCTGGGTGGCCGCGGGTGAATTCTCTTCATGCGGCATATCGTGATAGCTGATCTTATCGGTACCGGCCGACCGCGTCGGCTGAGACGGGTCGCCGCGGCTCTTCCCTGCGGCTTCGGATGTTCGGGACCGACGTGGGCCCCTCGGGCCCTCAGCCGGCCTCAATCGGCGCGAATCGCAGGGCCTCCACGTAGCGGTCGAAGAAGTCCGGCTCCTTCTCCAGTTCGACGTGCTCGATCGTCCGCACCATCGCCTCGATCCGGTCCCGGCACGAACGGCTCAGCAGGGCGGCCTTGGCCCCCTCGATGCTGGCGTTGCCAATCCGCGCGATCCGATCTTCCGCGACCGACAGCAGCAGCCCGATTTGCTGGGCATTCGCCACATTCATATTGTTCGCGAACGCGCCGGCCAGGTAATAGGTGCCGATCTGCGAGGCGCGGATCCCGAACGTGCGGAGCAGCATCATCTGACCGAGCGCGTTGGCTGCCTTGGCCTGAGCCAGTTCGCTGGCGTCGGCCTGCGTGAAATGCAGCGATGATCGTTCACAGACCGCCACGCTCTTGTCGCCGTTGCGGAACCGACCCAGCCGGTCCATCTCGTCATTGGCGACAAGCTCGGCCAGCAGGTCGACCAGGCCCGAGCCGCACAATCCCCGCGGCGGGCCCGAGCCGATGGCTGAGATATTCCAAGTTCCCCCGTCACGCTTCAATGCGGTGATCGCTCCGTCCGACGCGGCCATGCCACACGTGAGACGGCCGCCCTCGAACGCCGGGCCCGCCGGGCACGACGTGCAGATGATCCGACCGCGATGACCAACCGCCACTTCCGAATTCGTGCCGACGTCGATGACGAGGAATGGCTCGGTCGCGGACTCGATCGGAATCGTTGCCAGCACGGCGGCAATGTCGGCCCCGACATGGTGCGAAACCAGCGGGAGGCCGTAGACGCACGCTTTCGGATGTACGGCCAGGCCGAGCGAGCGACCCTCGGCGCGCACGGCGGTGGAGCCGCGCTGGCCGGCGAGGAACTCGGCCTGCGTCACTGATATGTACGGGCTCTGCCCGATGGGCTGGACGTCGAAGCCGAAGAACAGATCGCGCATCGTCGGATTGCCCGCGACGGTCACGGCGAAGATACCACGCCGATTGATCGGCAGCCCACGCAGGGTGGCGTTGACGTGCGCGAGTATCGACCCGTGCAACTGGCCCGGATGCAGCTTGTCATACGAGATACGATGCAGGACGTCACTGCCACCGTACTTCTGGGGGTTCTCGAACGCCCGGATGGCGACGGTTTCGGCTGTCTCCAGATCGACCGCGTGCAGGACGACCGTCGTCGTGCCGACATCGATGGCTACGCCGTAGATCGGGCCGGTATGGTGTGCCAGCCTTTCGCCGTCACACGTCACGGCATCGCCGCTTCGCTCGATCCACGGATCGTGCCCGTGTGGCGCCTCCCGGCCCGAAACGGCGATTTCGAGCCGCCGCTTGAACGTCTCCACGACGATCACGGCATCCGATGTCATGATGCGCGCCTGGCACGCCAAACGGAAGACGGCGCTCTCGCTGTCCGCTTGCGGCTGGAGGAACGCTTCCTCCTTCGAGCACGGCGTCAGCGCTTCGTTGCCATGCTTGATCTGGACGATGCATTCTTTGCACGAGCCCGTGCGCTGGCAGGAACTGCCAATTTCCTCCGTGCCCTGCGCGGCACGATCCGCGACGGTGAAGAGACTCTCTCCGATCGCGGCGTCGAGGTGTTCTCCGTTGAAAATGACTGTGGCCATGCGTATGTCCTGCTGCGATCTTGGTTGCCGTTGAATCGCTCTCGGGCGTCGCGTCTGTATGCCAAATGAGGCTACCTCGATATACTATACCCTCTTCGGGCCGGTTTGAGCAGTATGCCGTGACCAGCGGAGGTTCCACCATGTTATCCCGTAAGCGCGTTTTGACGGCTATCGAACATTGCGAACCCGATCGTCTGCCGATCGACTGCGGCGCGATGCGATCGACCGGGATCCAGGCGATCGCCTACAACCGGCTCAAGGCCCATCTGGGCGTCTGCGATGGCCACACCCGCGTCTTCGACGTAATCCAGCAGTTGGCCGAGCCGGAGCCGTGGTACCTGGACCGCTTCCGGATCGACGCGATCAACGCCGGACGCGAGTTCGCTGCCCATGGTTGGCAGCCGTGGATTCTGCCCGACGAGTCGGCGTGCCAAGTGCCAGACTACCTCGACTTCCAGCGGCAGGCCGACGGCGGCTGGCTTGCGTCCGTCGCGGGTGGAAAGCCGCTGGCTCGTATGGCGGCGGGGACGACGTATTTCGGCCAGTCGCGTTTTCCGCTGGACTGCACCGACTGGCTGGCGAAGCTCGATCGTGTTGGCGAGCTGATGGGCGACGTCTGTTGGGGCGGGCTGGCCGAGCCGATCTTCGCCGACGGCCTCAGCGATGCGAACCTTGTGCGGATCGGCGAACATGTGCGCACCCTGCGGGCGACGAGCGACCGGGCGATCATGATCGCATTCGGCGCGAACCTCTTCGAGTGGGCGTGCTATCTGCGGCGGATGGATAACTTCCTCATGGACCTTGCCGCCGAGCCGGCGCAGGCCGAGGCGTTGCTGGACAAGCTCGTCGAGATCCACCTGGCCGGGCTCGATCGGCTGCTGCCGGTCCTGGGCGACAATGTGGACCTGATCCAGCTCGGCGACGATCTGGGCATGGAGCACGGCCCGTTCTTCTCGCCTGTGCAGTTCCGCGAGCTGTTCAAACCGCGCTACAAGCTGATCATCGATCGCGTGAAGCAACTGTGCCCGTCACTCAAGGTGTTCCTGCATTCGTGCGGCTCGATCCGCCTGCTGCTCGGCGATCTGATCGAGGTCGGCGTCGATGTGATCAACCCGGTCCAGATCTCCGCGGCGAACATGACGCCGGCCGAACTCAAACGCGAGTTCGGCTCGGCCATCACGTTCTGGGGCGGCGGCTGCGATACGCAGAGCATCCTCTCCCGTAGCACCCCGCAGCAGGTAGCCGACCACGTCCGCCGCAACATCGAGATCTTCGCCCCCGGCGGCGGCTTCATCTTCAACCAAGTCCACAACATCCTCGCCGAAGTCCCCCCGGAAAACGTCGTAGCGATGTACGAAACGGCGATGGAGTCATAACGCCGGGCGGACCGTGTGGTGCCTTATTGAAGACGCTGCTGGCGCGAAGGACGGCGCGAGCCCTCTGGACTGCGGTGGCTTGACGCCGCTTCTCCTGCGAAGCGAGCGTGCCGCCCGTGTGCTCGATGCGTACGCTCGTTACATTCTGTCTTCTGACTACCGACTCCTGTCTCCTCGTCCCGCGTGCCACCATACTGCCCACCCGGATCCAAAAAAAACGGGCGGCAAGCTCGGTGGCTCACCGCCCGATGGGTCCGTCTCGTTGTTGGCCGGCTGCGTTAGGCAGCGGCCGCAACGCACTACAGATTCATTTCCATCCGCAGGCCGTAGACCACGGCTACGTCGTTGAAATCGGTGCCGCCCGGATTGACGATGATCTGCAGGTCCGGCGTGATGTGCATCCACGGCGTGACCTCGAAGTTGTAGTAGCACTCGATGCCCTGCTCCGAATGGAACACGCTCGGCAAGTCGTTGCTCAGGTCGAGGAAGTAATACGCCAGGCCGCACGTGTCGTGGTCGCGATCGGGAACGACGCCCTTGCCACCCATGCCGATGCTGTAGAAGTGCGCCGGCTTGTTCACGTCCTGCCGCGCCCAGCCAAACCGGCCGAACAGCCCGATCCCCTGCGTCGGATCGTTGGCTTCGGTGTAGAGATACTGATCGAAGTTGTAGTAGACCATTACGTTGTCTTTGCCGTTCTCGAAGTCCGCCAGCAGGCCGACGACTTTCAGCGCGTTGTCCAGGCCGAGCATTTGGATCGCCAGGCCGGCGGTGGACTTGAACGGCTCCTTCGGCTGAACGGTCGGGAAGTCCTTGCTGCTCCAGCAGAAGCCGACGCGCTGCGTACCAGGCTGGTCGAACGGCTTGATCTTGAACGACCACTCATGGATGACGGTCGTGTCGGCGGGTCCGTGGAACGCCGTCTCGAAGCCCGTTGTCTTCGCACGGCCGCTGCTGTCGGCCACGGCCGTCATCACGCTCAGCCACTCGGTCGGATTGACGATCGCACCGATGCCCATCGTCGTGTACGGCAGGAAGCCCGGAATCATCGGGTTGTTGCGGAACGCAATGTTGAGGAACTGCGTTCGCTCGTTGTTGGCGAAGGCGTTCGTGTCAAATGCACGAGCGCCGAACAGCTTGCCACCCACCAGGATCAGTTTGCCTTCAAAGAGCACCTGCTGATAAATGAACTCGCTCAGCAGCATGCGCCCGCCTTCATCCAGACCGAAGCCGGGTTCGGCCGAACCGGGCAGCGCCGCATCCGTGTTCGTCGGGAGCAGGGCACCGACCTTCTTGTCGATACCGCCGCCCCAGATGGGCTCGGCGTGCAGAATGAACGCACCGCCCGGCCACAGGCCCATCTTGCCCGTGTCGAGCGTCAACTCAATGTGCCCCGATCCGGATTCGCGGAACGCGTTGTTGGTGTCGGCGCCACCATGCGCATTGCCTTGAAAGACCTGCGTGTAATCGATATCAAGCGTGATACCCTTGTTGGCCAAGTCAGTGCGCACACCACCCCAGTCGCCGGTCATCTTCTTCCACTCGAACCACGAGCCGGTTTCATAGCTCGTGCTGGATACGGTTGTTTCCGTGGTAGTTTCCTGAGCGGCGTCCTGCGCGAGGGCGGGCAGCGCGCACAGAACGAGTGCAAGGGTGCCGGCGATGATCGTCTTGGTCATG
>JAFGKA010000505.1 GCA_016928855.1 Phycisphaerae bacterium | reverse complement strand
CGGAAGGTGACGAGGGCGTGGGCGAATGAAGACGCCGCGAGCCACGCGAGCACGATGGACACGATCGACCTTCCATTCCGCTGCATCCAAGTGCGACACAGGGTTGCATCGTTGCCATCGCCGCCGTTGCCGCCATCCGGCTCACCCTTGGGCACGACCTTCTCGATCCGACGGCCCAGCAGCGACTTCGGCTATGATCCTTCCACGATGGCTGTGCTTCGTACAATATCGTTGTCGTCGAGATAGACATCGAAACTCCACGTGCACGGATGATCAAAATCCCACCCCTTGTCAACAGTCTGACCGAGTGAGTAATATACAGTGTTAGCCTTCATCGACGGTTCCCCCAGCAACTTGATCACCTCGCTGCGCGACTTGCCGATAAGCTCGCTGTGCGTCAACAGGTCGTGCACCATCGACCGTCGCGTCATCGCGTCGCCAGCTCTCCACCGTAATGCATCAAACGGTACGCAATTGAGTGTTGCGTCGTCTGCGCGCGGCATGCCCGCTTCGTCGACCTTCGCCACCCGCCACGAGTCGTCGAGGTATAGTCTAATGGCCAGACCGTTGCCGATCTCATATTTCAACAATCGCGTCTTGGAGCTCGGCGTGCCGAGAGAATCGAGCAACTCGGTTCTCGCCATTCCTATCAGAAGATGGTTCGACTCCAAGTCCATCGCCATGGCTCGCCGTGCATTCTCGTCGGCGTCTAGCCAAGCGTCACGTGAGAACGGCTGTTGTGGACCAATACGGTCGTCGAGTTGCTGCGGTCGACCGTCGTATTCCCCGACAAGCCACCAGACAATCCCTATGCCGACGGATAGGCCAACGGCTGAACCCAATATCACGAACAATACACTCCGTTTCTTGCTCACGGCAACACTCCGTTCGCATGCCTGATGCGATCCATCAGTGCCCGCTGCCATGGCCAGTGAACTGCGCCGGGGGCCACGGCACGAAAGACGAGCGAAGATCAACCTCAGAAGACCGCTGGCCCCTACTAATGGCATCCTCCGCCTGGATCCTCGCCCACATCGAGACCACCATCCTGCGTCCCCTTCTTGAGCTTGTCCGCGCAACACTGGACGACGTCTCCAGCGTCTTTGCACGACAGGCCTTGCTCGTTGTTCGCGAGATCACGTTCCCGATCCCGATTACCTACGGGCTCCTTCAGAGGGTATTTGTCCTCAAGATGTCTTCCTGCCTCTCTCGCACACCACGCTCCACACTTACCGGCAGCCAGGGCCGCCCCGATGCAGTGTTGCATCGCATCTCTCTTGCAGCTTCCTTCGCCATCGTTGCCGGTTTCCTTCGCCCATGCGTTAGTCCTCTGGTTCGCGTCGTTCAAGAGAGCGCCCCCCTTATTGGCTTCCTTCATACAGCATCGGCATCGCAAGAGCCTTCCTAGCCGAACTTGTCCCTCTTGGACGGACGGCGGCAGGCCTATGCCAATTATCAGGTCCATCCCTTCGGGATCGATCCTTCCCATCGGCCCGCTCGCCACATACTGGTATCCGTTCACGCCATCCGTGTACTGTTTCAGTACGTCAGCACGCCCGCGATCGTTCGGCCACATCCCCAGTGGATCCCTCTGCATGAACCGTCCGAGCGTCGGGTGGTAGGTGCGGGCGCGGTTGTGGTAGAGCCCGGTCTCGGCGTCCTGGTACAGCCCCTGGTGCAGCAGCGGATTGCCCACCACACTGCTCGTCCGGCCCGCCGAGCGGCGCACCACGCCGTTCGGGCCGTTGAACAGCGCCGAGAACGTGTTGTAGTCCGTCAGGTCCACGTCGCCGTCGAAGTCCGCATCCCACCGGTAGTCCGACGGGCTGCCGCCCGGGACCCGGTTCGGGCCGTTGAATGCCGACGAGAACACGCTGTAGTCCGTCAGGTCCACGTCGCCGTCTCCGTCCGAGTCCGCCCAGTCGCTGAACGTCTCGACCGCCACCCGGCCGTACGGCGTGTACTGATACCGCTCGACCTCGTTGCCGCGGTCGTCCGTCAGAGCGAGCACATTGTAATTCGCGTCCTGGTGGTAGTACAGCCGGTAGCCGCCCTTGTACATGCACACCGGCTCGTCGATGTGCCGCGTGCCGCACGCCCACTTGCCGCAGGCCGTTCTGAGCGTCGGCGATGCCGGTGTGGACTGCCGCTGAACCGGTGAAGCGTGTAAACGTTTCTCTGTCGGCGAGAGCCCTTTGGACTGCGGCGGCGCGACGCCGCTTTCCCTGGCTGGCGCCACACGCTTTCACAGTCCGACAGGTGGGTCAAGCGACGCGGACGCACCGACATGCGCGCCGGTGGCGTCTTGGTCCGGTGCCGACATCGCCGGAACCACACATCCCTATTTGCATGCGCACAATATCGCGCGTCACCGCCCTGCGTTAACGATGGCGGGGCCGCTTCACTTGCCCCACGCAACCGAACTCACAGCTTGTACTGCGGCACCTTCATCAGCTCGCCGTCGGCCATTGCGGACTTGTGCGCGATGATGCCGGGGACGGTCATGTTCAGCGCGGCCTCGATGTCGACGAGCGGCTTGCGGTTTTCGAGGATCGCCGTGATGAACTCGTTGGTAAGCTGTCCGTGCGAGCCGCCGTGGCCACCCGGCTTGACGGTCGGCGGCAGCGGCGGACGGTTCGTGTCGGGCAGCTTCTTGACCTGGCCCTCGTACTCGCCTTCGAACGAGCCTTTCTCGCCGCGGACACGGCCGCGCACGCCGTGGGCGCCGGGGCAGTCCTTGGCGACGAGCATCCGCGACATGCCGCCTTCGCTGGTGCGGAACAACGCGATCTCGGTGGCGAACGGATTGCCGTATTTGTTGTTGCCAGGCTGACAGTACTCCAACTCGCTGCGCATGCCCATGCACGAGACCTCCGTGAAGCTCCCGCCGCTCACGCCGACGTAGTACGCCGACGAGTGCGTCAGGTACCACAGCGGCGGCGAACCGACCCGCCAGCCGTTGTAGGAGTCGAGCGGCTTGGGCAGATAGTGATAGTATTCGCCCTCCGAGTAGACGAGTTTGCCGAATGCGCCCGCGTCGAAGATCTTGCGCATCGCGTACAGGTCGGCGTGAAAGGACGATGTCTCGTACATCATGTACTTCAGCCCGGTGGACTTGACCGTCTCGAGGAGCGCGTCCGCATCCTCCAGTGAGCCATACACCGCGGGCACGGCGCTGGCCACATGCTTGCCGTGCTTCATCGCTTCGATGCAAAGCCGCGCATGACTTGGTGGATCGGTCGCGACAAAGACGGCCTCGATCGCGTCGTCCTTGACCATCTCTTCGAGCGATGGATATGTCTTGTTACACCGACAGGCCTTGGCCAACCCGGCGCATCGATCCGGGATCAGATCGGTGACGGCGACGATCTCGACGTTCGGATGGTCCTGAAAGCCGAACGCGGCGCCGAAGTGGCACAGGCCATAGCCCGCGATGCCGACGCGAATTCTGCGGTCGGAGACCGGCTTCCAGCCCTCGGATGCCTCCGGGGCGACCGGAGCTTCTTCGAAACCCTCGATCACTTTCTCTTCGGACCGGGCCGATTGCGGCAAGCCCAAGGCGGCAGCCCCGATGCCCATGGCCTGTAGCAGACCACGCCGTGTGATGGAATCGTTCACCGTATTTCCTCCGCTCCAAGAAGACACTGCGGCTTCGTGTGGTCGCCAAATAAAGTCCGGCAGGGTGGGTCAAGCGATGCGGACCCACCGACAGGCGCACCGGTGGCGTCTTCGTTTGGCGCCGAAATTGTCGGATCCACACATCCCATTCGCTCGCGCACAATATCACGCGCGAGCAGCCTGCGTCAACGATGGTGGGTCCGCTGCGCTTGATTCACCTTACGGAACTGGCGCCACCTGCTTTCACAGTGTGCCCGTACCCTTCAGCGGCAGGCGATGAGGCCGTCGACGGACGCGGCTCCGCCGCGAGCCAAAGCGGCATCAAGCCGCCGCAACCCAAAGGCTTCGCCCGGTCCGGCCTTCTGCCGATGCGATGCGGCGCGCACGCTTCCGCGGGGTGGCCCGCTGCGCCGGACGCCGCTTTTTCTGGCTGGCGCAACACGCTTTCATAGTGT
>JAFGKA010000504.1 GCA_016928855.1 Phycisphaerae bacterium | reverse complement strand
CACACGTCGCGCCGCCCGAACGCGGCCATCACGCCCGCGATCAGGTCGCGCCAACCCTGGATTCGTCCCCTTGGTGAGAAATGCGGGCTAGCGGCTGTGCCCCGTCCGCTCCCATCCGCGAGAGCGTTACGAAGAGCACGTCGCCGGTACCAACCTTGTAGAGCCCCAACTGTTCGTCGAGAAAAGCCGCCGCCGCCACCTGCGCCGCCGGCGGTTCCGCCGCGGGTTGCTCGGCGTCCCGCCTCGCCTGCTCCATGGCAAGAAACTCGTCCAAGCCGATCCGGTGGTCGCAGCCGCTGGCCAGGGCTATGCCAAGCAAGGCAAGCCCAAGATGAAGCGCCGATACGCAACTCCCGCGCCGAGAGTGTGCTCGCCCTTGTCTACCCGTCATTTTTCTGCCTTCGCCCGAACGTGGATACACCCTGACGCGCGCCATGCGTCAATGGGGAAAACATGTACGTATCGACCGAACCACGTGGCAGCATCCAGAAATCTTCGCCTGCGCCGGCTCCACGATCATTCGGTCGCCTCTCGTCGAAGGCAAGCAACGAAAGGTTCAATTCTTCCCGGGTGACGGTCCGCCGTCGGCACCATCCACGAAAGCGGTACGTTCCACTTGCCGCCAAGTGAAACAACGGTTGCCAGCAGAATCTTGAGGTCCAGGCATAGCGAGAAATGACGGACATACATCATGTCGCAAAAGATCCATTGATGGAAATCGCCCTCCGAGCGGTCGCTACGACAGACTTGCCAGAGGCCTGTGATCCCTGGGCGAACGGAAAGCCGTGCCCGTCGCCACGGAACGCAGATCTGGTTCTCGCGGAACGGCGATGGCCGGGGCCCGACCAGGCTCATATGGCCGAGAAAGACATTGAACAACTGCGGTAGTTCGTCAATGTTGGTGGCCCGCAGCCAGCGGCCAAGCCGAGTCACGCGAGGATCGTCCGTCAGGCTGAATTGAGGACCATCCACCTCGTTGTGCTCATAGAGTTCCCGCTGCAGGAGATGGGCGTTGGCCACCATCGTGCGAAACTTCCAGCAGTGAAACTCCTTCCCGCCCCGCTGCTCCCGCCGGTGCGCGAAAAACGCCGGGCCTGGCGAGGAGATCCGGACGGCCGCCGCAACGATGCCCAGTAACGGCGCCAGCACGATGATCGCAAGGCCGGAGAGCACGCAATCCATCACCCGCTTGATCACGAGTTGCAGCCGTTTGGCCGGAAGGGCGTCCTGGCTCGCCTGCCACGGGTGCGCCATGACGCGTTCATTGGACGAGGGACGGCTGATTGGGCGCGGCACGCTGGGGACGCTCGGCTCGCCATGACGTTGGGAGGCAATTCCCGCTTCGCCGCAGACAACTTCCTGCCAGACGGCCCCACCGGGCAATACAACCGCATCGCCCGACAGCACGGACTGGGCAACCACAGCCCCCGCGCCGATCCGGCTCCCGGCCCCGACCACGGTCGGACCGATTACGGTCGCGCCCTGCTCGATCGTAACGTTCGATTGGATAATCAATGGTGGCACGAGCCTGGCGCTCGGATCGATGGAGCACCCTGTCCCGACCAGGATGCGTTCCGTGCGAACGGTCAGGTGCGCCCCGTTTCCGTTTCCATTTCCATTGCGCAATGTATCTGCAAGGATCCGCTCGTTAAGCGTCAGATAGGCATGGCCATCGCTCAGGTTGAGCAGGTCGGATCGCATCGGGAGATCGCGGCTGAGCACGCCCCGTTCAAACAACGCGAATCGCAGATCCGCCAGGCTGGACAGCCGAACGCCGGCGACCGCACGCGCCGGCACCACGGAACAGCAGACCGCCGTATTGCCGTTCTCCGGGAGATTCTGCCGATTGAAATACCGTTGCACCCGTTGAACGTTTCCTTCCGCATCGCATTCCAGCAGCTCGCGTGTGCCCTCCGCATCGGCTCCGATCGCGACGGCATGCGTCGCGGCGCCGTACTCCTGGAGCGACCGCGCGATCAACTCGCTGTCGTAGCCGCTGGCTGGCCACAGGCGCGGCTCGACCACGACAAGGTAGTCGCCGACCTCGACCTGTTGTTGGATAACGAAAAGGCGCTCCGGAGAAACCAACTCGATTCGCTGATGCGGTTCGCGGCGAATGCGGCCTTCGTAGCGCGGCGATGTCGGGAATGTCGGACAGACGAACACACGCTCTCCAGCCACGTCGCCGATACGTGTCAGCACGTGGTAGAGTACCGAATACCCCCCGAGCGGAAGCGTCAGGAGTGAATTCGAATCGTCTCCTGGCGGCAGGAAGGCAGGCCGATTATCGATGATCAGGAGCGCCACACCACTTGCCTTATTGTCCTATTCCACCTGTGCCGGCAAGGCGTTTGATGTCTTGCGATAGCTTCCATATCCAGCGTAATACCCGGAGGTGCCGTCAGAGCGACTGCCGGTCAGGATGGTTCCGAACAAGGTGGCACCGGCCGCACAGAGGTGTGCGTAGGCCTCCATCGCGTCAGCTTGACGACAGTGCGATGCCCGAAGCACCATGACCGCCCCATCCGCATGTCCGGCGAGAATGCGCGCATCGGCCACAGGCAGCACGGGCGGCCCGTCCAGGACCACGAAATCATACGTCGATTTCCAATGCGCCAACGATTTGGAGAATGTGCCGTTGGCGAGCAAATCCGGGTCGAATCCCTCCGTCTCCTCGCCGGCGAAGATGATGTCCAGTGTCTTGACGTTTGTGTGGACGACAATCTCGTCCCGGTTCGCATGCCCCGTCAACAGGGCCGCAAGCCCCTTCGTGCGGTTCGACCCCAGCCGGGTGGCCAGCGATGGGCGCCAGAGATCCACCTCCACGAGAAGTGTCCTCTTGCCCAACTGCGCAAGGCTCTTCGTCAGCAGGATTGCGAGACTCGTCTTGCCTGACTCCTCGGTCGGACTCGTGACAAGCACCGAAGACTTGTTCGTCGCGGTGAGGCGCTCGAGCAGAGCGGTTCGTACCATTCGAACCGCTTCCACGACAGCCGGCGTCGATTCAGCCATCAAATCCGTTGTGGACGCAAGCCGTGGGAGTTGCCCGAGGAACGGCACCTGGACGCTTGAACGGATGTCGACGACCTCGCGGATCGTCGTGTCCGTCGCGCCACGGAGATAGGCCAGCCCGACACCGCACATCAGGGCGCCGCCAAACGCGAGTCCTGTCAGCAGGAGACGCCGGTCCTGGGAAGGCCGGGTCGGCTGCAGCCCGTGTGCCGCAATCTGGATCCTCGCGGGCGCCTTGCCTTCCATCAATTGCACTTCGATCTCACGGTGAACCGCATCATACAGCTCACGTGTCCGGGCGATCTGCTCGTCCACCTCAGCGATCTGCATCGCGATGTCGCTGGCCTCTTCCACCTTCGCTCGCTGGCGCTCGATCTCTCCATCGAGCAAGTGGCGTTCCTTCTCCCGTTCAGCGATGAGGCGTTCCAGGCCCTCATGGGTGGTGACGGTTTCCGTCGATTCCCGCGCGGCCAACGGGACGTAGGCTGGATCGTCCAGCTCTGCCTCGCGCGCGCTCAGCAGAGTTCCGGCATGCTCAACTGAGGTCATCGCCCGCTTGACCTGCGGGTGCGCTTTTCCATATTCCTGCTGCAGGATGTCCAGGTCATGCTGTGCGGCATCCAGGGCCAGTCGCCTTCTTCGCCATTCGGAATCATTGACGTATTTGTGCCACGGTTCTTGCCCCGTCACCACGGGTTGACTGGTCGTGGCTGTCGCCGTCGCGTCCGAGCCGGCGGTCAACTGAGCCAGTTTCCACTGGGCCATCTCAAGTTCACGGGACACTTCCTCGCGCATCGCGTCGAGCTGGCTCAGGTGCGTACTGAGTTCCGACCGCAACTGCTCCGGCGCGGTGGCCCCGATCTTCTTGGCGAGGCTGTATTTTCGTTTGATGAGCACGTCGAGTTCCGCCCGCCGGGCCAGCCGCTCGTTGGCCAGTGTTTCCATTTTGCGCGCGTCGGCGCCGCGTTCTGTCTCATCCTTGTACTTCTTGTATTCATCCACGACCGCGTCGACGATGCGCTTCGCTTCGCTGGCGATCGGCAACGCGACGCTGACGTCGATGAGTTCGGTGTTTGGGCGACCCCGAACCGAAAGCATGTCGGACAGGCGTTCGAGCGGCGTCGGCGCCTGGTGCACGAGCTTCTTGCCCCCCCCCTGATACCAGACTGTGTCACGGATCTCGTCGCGATCCAAGACCCGTTGAAGGATGATCGGATTCCGAATATCGGATACCTGCGTATTGAGGAACGATTTGTAGAGCGGAACGATCCCGTTGTCCTCGGTTCGGAAGACAAGCCGCGAGACAACGGGCGAGACGCGCACCGTGGCCGTGGACCGATACGTTGGGACTGTCAACAGCCAGATCGCGGGAATCGTCGTGCCTGCGATCAGCACCAGAACGGCCACGATAGTCCACTTGCGTCGCCAGAGCATCCCACGGATAGAGCCGATCGCCGTACCGTGCGCGCCATCCGACGTGGTCAGAGTCTCGGGGTACTCCCCGAACGGCATCATGTCCGATGGTGTCCCGCCTGCCTGGCCCTGTGGGACCAGCGCATCCGAATTCTGTTTCGCTGAACTAAACATAATGCTCTGCGTCTCCCGACATGCTGGGTCCACCCCCAGCGGGGGTGAGCCCGATCGAGCGATTCTCACACCGCCCGTCCGGGCTGCCGTGCCCTGTTGTCCCATGCCGGATTCGATACCTCGCTCGGGAACCCGGCTTGCACTTGTCAGTCATCCTGCCCGATCAACGTCTTCTGATACTTCGTTCGCCCTGTGTTTCCACCATTCCACGGCGTATCCCGAAACGCCGAACGCGACGTCGTCCACATCGTGTTGCGTACCGACGTCTCGCCCTCGACGATTGAGCCGTCCGTCAGGATGCAATGATCGACGAACACGCCCGGACCCACCCGGCAGCCTGCCCAGATCGCGCAGCGGCTGACCACCGCCCCGGCTCCGATCGTGCAACCGCCACTGATGGCCGTGGCCCCGATCACAATCGCGCCAGGCTCCACAACGGTGTTGGGGCCGATCAGGACCGGACCAACCACTCGCACGGTCGGATCGAGCCTTGCCGATTCATGGATCTGAGCATCGCCCACGCGGCGATAGCCGCGGAGCGCGTTGCCATTGCGCGCCAGTCGTTCGATGACCCAGGCGCTCACCGCAAGATACGATTCGGCACCGCGCACCCGGTACGCAGCCTCACCCGGCACCACATAGGGCACCACGCGCTCGCACGCCTGGTGCAATCGCGGGATCAATACTTCCTTGATATCCTGGTAGCCACTGGCGGGTATGTGCTCCATCGCCGCCCTTGAGAACACGTAGATACCGACCGGAGTGAACGACCCATCGCCGTTGCCATTCCCGGTTGCCGAGCTGGTTACGACGATCGTCAGTGCCGCACGCGTCTCGAAATGACTGCGCAACAAAGCCGGCAGATCGAGATCGGGCACAATCGTTCCATCGACAACGACGAACGTATCGACATCGCTCTGCATGGCCGCATCGCGGGCACATCCGGCGGGTCCGCGCGGCATGACGTCTTCCCAATAATCGAGCGAAACATTCCACGCACTGCCGTCCGCAAACGCCCGGCGCATCGCGCCGGTGTCGCTGTTGGCGCAGATGCTGACACCCGGCACGCCGGAATCGCGGAGCCAGGTGATCACGTGGCTGATCAACGGACGATT
>JAFGKA010000503.1 GCA_016928855.1 Phycisphaerae bacterium | reverse complement strand
CGCGTTCGCCACGCCATCACCATCATCGTCGGCGGGCACGACCGTGCAGCCATCGGCGCCGACTGTCGCACCGGCGGGCGTGGCCGGACACTGGTCATCGCAGTCATCAACGCCGTCGTTGTCACCATCGCGCTGACTGCACGAGCAGCCGTTGGCATCAACCGCCTCGCCGACCGGCGTATTCGGACAGGCATCCTGCGCGTTCGCCACGCCATCGCCATCATCGTCGGCGGGCACGACCGTGCAGCCATCGGCGCCGACTGTCGCACCGGCGGGCGTGGCCGGACACTGGTCGTCACAGTCGTTGACGCCGTCATTGTCGCCATCACGTTGACTGCACGAGCAGCCGTTCGCGTCAACCGCTTGGCCGGCCGGCGTGTTCGGGCAGGCGTCCTGCGCGTTCACCACCCCGTCGCCATCATCGTCGGCGGGCACGATCTCACAGCCATCAGCACCGACCGTCACACCGGCGGGCGTGGCCGGACACTGGTCATTGCAGTCGTTGACGCCGTCGTTGTCGCCATCGCGCTGACTGCACGAACAGCCGTTCGCGTCAACGGCCTCGCCGACCGGCGTGCTCGGACACGTGTCCGTGCAATCATCCACCCCGTCGCCATCCACATCCAATTGACTGCACGCGCAGCCGTTCGCGTTGACCGCTTCCCCCGCCGGTGTTCCCGGACACAGATCGCATCCGTTCCACACTCCGTCGCCGTCGGCATCCGTCGGGCACCCGTTCGCGGTCACATCCGCGCACGTCGGTGTGTTGGCACACATGTCGCACCCATCCGACACGCCATCATTGTCCGCATCTGTCGGGCAACCCGTGGCGTCCACGGAAGCACACGCCGGCGTATTCGGACACACATCGATGCAGTTGTTGACACCATCCCCATCGTCGTCGTACTGACACGCGCCGGCCGGCGGCAATACCGTCTCGCCACCTGTTACGACCGGGCTGCCATCGATGGAAGCGACCCCAGTGAACGTCTTCGGCCCATCTTCACCGGCCGGTGGCGTGGCGCGATAGGTCAGCGATCTCGTGTTGGCATCAAAGAATGGCCCCCATTTGACCTTGCTGTTGACCGCGTCCCACGTGCCTGATTGCCCGATATCGGCGATCGCCCACCCTGTCGGCGGCGACTCCTCGGCTGCCCACACGAGCGAGCCCGCAGCCGGCACCACCTGTACGGTGACCATCACGTGCTGTTGCGGCACATAGCCAGCCACGTCAAAACTGCGAACCGATGTCGTCGCCGCATGGGCCGGCGCGGCAAACGGCGAGGCCATCGCCGCCGCCATCAGCGATACACACCAATGAGTAGTCGTCACAACATGGGTTGTTCTCGGAGCCATCTCGGCCATCTCCATCCTTGCATTATCCGCATCGAGTTTGCGATGCGTGGCTTCATGCCACCGTTTCATCCACACGCCATCGCCACCGGCTACGTCCCGACCCTTCTGCGCTTCGACAGGAAGAACAGGGACAGGAAGCAACAGACGAACGCCTCGGCCCCACCTACTCCACAAGGCAGCACGGCCGGAGGTCGCGGCTGACCCGCGGCATCGCCCTCGCCGTCCGGCGCCGCGTCGAGGGCCGGCTCCTCTGGCGGCGCCGCCATGCGTGGCCCTTCGTCGTCCATCGTATCGTCGGGCGTCCTGCCATCGTCCGAATCTCGATCGTCGCCGCCCAGCAGGCCGCCACTCTCATTCTCCCCATCGCCTGGGCGAGCCATCCCGTTGGGCTGGGTCGCTCCACCGGAACCCGCGGCCCCGCCACCCCTTGGCTCGCCGCCGACGGTGGCGGAAACTCCGTCAACTGACAGAATCCCCGACGGGACCGGCTCGGCAGCCCCTGCCTCCGACCGCACGATCGTGTATGACAGCGTGCGCGGCCGGCCATCGAGGAAGGGTCCCCACCTGACCGCCCCCGCCTCGGGCTCCGATGTGCCGCCCGCGCTGACCGCATCAACGCGCCAGCCCTGCGGCGGCGTCTCCGTAACGGCCCACGCCGCCATCGCCACTGACGATGTCACGTCGATCTCGACTCGATACGTCTCGGCATCACCCGCTTCCGCAACGATGCTGCGCTCTGCATCGACGGCGCCAACCGCCATGGACACCGAAGTCGCGCTTGCCGCCGGCTGCCAGCACAACGGCGGCATCTCGCCGGCCACGTACGTGTAGCTCTCACCCGATCGCCAGAGGAAGCCTGCCCGGGTGACGTAATCGATCGGTATCGGATTGGGCGGCCGCGACCATACCGAGCCGGCTCGCCAGGCCGCGCCGTAGCCCGTGGCCTCGTTGATAGAGAGATGATTCGAATCATCGGTATCGGCGGGAAATCCGCACGGATCCGTTGTCGTACCATCATGCGGGCAACCGTCGAGGCAATCCGGCGTACCGTCGCCGTCACTGTCGGTCTCGGTTACGCCGCACCCGCATGGTCCAGGCTCGGTCTTGAGGGGGTCCTGCGGGCAGCCGTCGGCGTCATTGGTCACGCCATCGCCATCGTCGTCTTCCGTGGAACAGCCCTGTTCATCGACGGCATCGCCGGCGGCGGTCGCGAGACAGTCATCACATTCATCGCCCACCTCGTCCCCATCCCCATCGGCCTGATCGGGGTTGGGCTTGTCGAGGCAGTTGTCGATGCTATCCGGCACGCCATCGGAATCCGCGTCCGGCTCGCACACATCGCCGACGCCGTTGCCGTCGGCATCCGCCTGATCGGGATTGGGCTTGTCCGGACAATTGTCACAATCGTCGATCACGTCATCCCCATCCGTGTCCAGCTCGCACTCGTCCGGTATGCCGTCCGCGTCACAGTCGTTGTCCACCTCGTAGTCGACGGCCACGGTCACATACGAGTCGAACAGGGTATCACACGCATTCGTCGCCACCGACGGGGACGCGACGAGATGGATGACGACCGCGCCATCTCCGATCGCCGCGTTGTACGTGGCCGCCGAGACCGTCAACTGCGCCTGATCGGCCACGACGGGACAGGCATGCGCGCCGGAGGCGAACACGGTCCCAATCTCCTCACCGTCAATATCCACGTCGATCGTCTGATCCGCACCGGCGAAATCGCCCACGGCCGTGAACGTCAATTTGACATCCCCGTTGGCCATCGGTGGATCGTTTACGGTGTGGGCCTGCGGCGAACCGTCACCGATCGGCGACAGCAACCCCGATGCATCTGTAAACGTCGGCCTCAACTCACAGGCGTCGGGCACACCGTTCGCATTGCAGTCCGGGTCGCACGCCTCCGTGCAGAAGAACGTCCCGGCGGCGGGGCTGTTCACGTCAATTTCGCAGACGTCCAACATCCCGTTGCCGTTGCAGTCGTTTCCTTCCAGCTCACAGATATCGAGCAGCCCGTTCGCATTGCAGTCGGTACTCGTCACCGCGGCGGTGTTCAACAGGACAGACACTTTGTCTGCATCAAAGTTGGCCACCGCGAGATCCAGCCGTGCGTCACCGTTCAGATCCGATGCTACCAGCGCGCGCGGCTTCGCCAGCACCGATCGGTGAACCACCGGATGAAATCCGAGCCACCCCCCTGGAACGTTGTTGTCCCGCTTGTTCATCAAGATCGACACGGTATTCGCATCGAGGTTCGCCGTGGCCAGATCCGCCCATCCGTCACCGTCCAGATCCACCGCGATGACCGCACGCGGTGATTGGCCCACGGCATAGGTGCTCGCCGGCGCGCCGCCGAACGTGCCATCGCCGGCGTTGAAGAGAACATTGACCTTATTCGCGCCCGCACAGGCCACAACGAGATCGGGCCATCCGTCTTCATTGACATCCGCGGCCGTCACGCCGCGCGGATTCGCGCCAACTGCGTGATGCACGGCCGCGGCAAAGATGCCACCACCGGTATTGAACAGCACTGAGACGGTATTGGCGCCGGCGTTGGCCACCAGGAGATCCGGACGCGAATCGCCGTTGACGTCCACCGCGGCCACGCCGACCGGATTGGCGCCCGTGGCCAACGCCACCGGCGCGGCGAAGCCCGACCAGATGTCGTCCAGGCCGATTCCCCGATTGGCCAGCACCGACACAGTATTGTTCGACGGGTTGGTTACGACAAGATCGAGGTCACCATCGTCATCGAGATCCGCCGCCGCCAGGGCGGCTGCGCCTGCGCCCGCGTTGAACACCCGAGGCGCGGTAAAGCCAAGCCACGTTCCGCCCGTTCCGCGACCGTTGTTCAGCCGAACCGAGACCTTGCCATCCGTGGGGTTGGATGCAACCAGGTCGGCCGTTCCCGTGCCGTCAAGATCAAGCACCACGACCGCATGAGCCTGAGGCCCGACCGCATAACTCGTCGGCGCAGCCAGCGCACCGTCGCCGCCGCCGAGATACACGGACAGTGTGCCAGCGTTCAGGTTCGCCACCGCCACATCGTTCTTGCCGTCCCCGTCGATGTCGCCCTGCGAAACCGAGTTAGGGCCGTCGCCGGCCGTATAATGGACCGCTGCCGCCCAGACCACTCGCTCGTTGAGGTCGCACTCGTCCGGCAGATTGTTGCCGTTGCAGTCCCCGCAGCGCCAATCCCCATCACACGCCGCAATCTCGCAGATATCCCGCACGCCGTTGGTGTTGCAGTCGGTGTTCGGCTCGCACTCGTCCGGCACGCCATTCGCATTGCAGTCCGCGGCCGAACCGGAAGCGGTCTCGCAGATATCAACCACGCCGTTGCTGTTACAGTCAGCACTCGACTCGCATGCGTCCGGCACACCATTGTCGTTGCAGTCGTCCGCACAATTCTCCGTGCAATAGTACTGGCCGGGCGCGGGGCTATCCACGGAAATATCGCATTCGTCAGGAACCTGGTTGTCATTGCAGTCCCGGCCCACACTGGTGTACTTAACAGCCACCTGGATCCATGAACGGCTGCACGCCGATGCATCGACGCCGGCGCTGGCCGTCATCGTGATCACGGCGTCACCACCACCGGCGGCGACTGCCGCGTTGAAATCAGACGCCGGCACCATGAGCTGCTGTGTGTTGGGCGTGGCCGGACAATCCGATGCCCCGCTCGTGAACACACGGCCCACATACGTCCCGTTGAGATCCACATCGACCCATTGCGTCAACGTGGCCAGTTTCGCGCTGGCATGCAGCGTGAACACAATATCACTTTCGGCTTCGAGCGCCGCACGCATCGTAAACGACTGCGGCCACCCCGCCCCGAATGGCGACAGCGCCAGCGAGGTATACGTGAACGAGCGGCCGGCCTCGCACACATCGAGCTGACCGTTGACGTTACAGTCGTTATCGCAGTTCGCCTCGCACAAGTACGCGCCGAGCGGCTCGGTATTCGCGTCGATCTCACACTCATCGGGCTTTCGATTCGCGTTGCAGTCGGCGCTGGTTCCGTCGCCAACGTCGCATTCATCCGGCGCACCGTTGCTGTTGCAGTCAACGCTGACGGCCGTGCCCGTGTTGCGCAGGACCGACACCGTGTCCGCCTCGGCATTGGCCGTGACCACGTCCGGCCGGCCATCGGTACTGACATCCGCCACGAGGATACCGAGCGGATCGGCACCGACTGCGTTCGTCCGCGGCAGCCTGAATGTTCCAGTACGCTCGTTCAGGAGAAGCGATACGGTATCGCCTCCCACGTATGTCGAGCCGTTCCATGTCCCCGGATTGGCGGTAACGATCTCCGGATAACCATCACCATTGAGATCGGCGGCCGCCACGGCGTGCGGCGACGGCCCGACCGCATAGTCCGCAGACACTGCCAGGACACCATTGCCCATGTTGAGCAGCACGGACACACCGCTGCTGCCGGCATTCGCCACCACGACGTCGATGCCGCTGGCACCGTCCATGTCTGCCGCGGCCACCGCAGTCGGCGTATCGAATCCGCCATACGGCACAGCCGCCATGAAGCCGTTGCCGGCATTGTTGAACAGCACAGAAATCGTGTGATCGCCTCGATTCGCGACGACCAGATCCGCCCACGTGTCGCCGTCGAGATCCGCCACGGCGACCGCACGTGGTGACGCCCCGACCGCATAGTCCACGCCCGCCCCCAACGTCCCATCGCCGAGACCCGGCAGGACGGACACAACGTTGGCCCCAGCGCCTACGACGACGACATCAAGCCCACCCGCGCCGTCAAGGTCTGCCAAAGCCACATGCATCGGCGTCGCCACGGTGGCGTAATCGACGGCCATCGCAAATCCGAGCCAGGCACCGTTCGCGTCCTTGCCCTTGTTCAACAGAACCGAGACCGTATTCGCAAGGTGGTTGGCGACCACGAGATCGATATCCGCATCGCCATCGAGATCGCCGGCCGCCACCGCATACGGCCCCTCGCTCACGACGTACGTCTGGGGCGACGCGAATGCGCCGGTGCCGGTGTTGCGATGCACCGTCACCGTGCCGGCGAGACGATTGGCCACGGCCAGATCGAGATCGCCGTCCGCGTCAAAGTCAGCCGCCACCAGAGCCACAGGTCGATCGCCCGCCGCGTGATGCGCGGCTGCGGCAAACGAGACGTCCTGCTCGAGGTCGCACGTGTCAGGAATGCCATTTTTGTTGCAGTCCGTTGCCATGCCGCAACCGGCCACCCCCGCGCAATCACCCTCGCAACTCACATCGCACTCATCCGGAATCCCGTTGTCGTCGCAATCCTCACACGTATCGGGCACGCCGTTGTCATTGAGATCCGTGGCCGCCCCACTGGCTACATCACACGCGTCGGGAATCCCGTTCTCATTACAGTCCGGGTCACAGTCGCTTGTGCAGAAAAACGGGCCGCCCGGCGCCTGGCTGTTCGACGCAATCTCGCACTCATCCGGCTCGCCGTCTGCGTTGCAGTCGCTGCTGGTCCCGCAGCCGGCCACGCCCGCGCAGGAACCATCGCAGCTCACATCACACGCATTCGGCAACTCGTTGCCGTTGCAGTCTTCGCACTCATCCGGAATACCGTTGCCGTCATAGTCGGTGCTGGTCCCATCAGCAATGTCCGTAGCATCGACGATGCCGTTGTTGTTGCAGTCGGCCTCGGTGAACTCCACCGTCACCGTCCGGTTGGCGTTCATCGTCACCTTGTTCGTCAGAGCGGTGGATGCGTCGTTGTTGGTGCCAGTCCACGCTTTGACACGATAGCCACCGTCGGGCGTGGCGGTCAGCGTGACTTCTGTGCCCGCCGGATACGTACCACTGGTTGGATCGATCGTGCCATGCTCGCCGACAACGCTGGCCGTCAGCGCGTACTCGTCAACCTGAAACTCGACCGTGACCGTCGTGTCCGCGTACATCGTGACGGTATTGGTGTTCGCTGTGGAAGCGTCGTTGTCTGTCCCACTCCAGGCCTTCAGCCGATAGCCGGACACCGGCGTCGCGGTCAGCGTCACCACTCCGCCGCAGGCATGCAGCCCGGCCTCCGGGTCTGCCTCCACCGTGCCCCAGGCCGGGTCCGTCGCGACCAACTGCAACGTGTACTCGGGGATGGCCACGTCGGTCACCTCGAACGACACTGCCCGCACGTGCACACCGCTGCCGCTAATACCGCGAATCCCGAACGGATACGTCCCCAGCGCCAGCGTCGGTGGTACGCGCAGCGTCGCCACGGACAAGCCCGAGGGCGCGACCGAGGCCGGGTCGAACGTCACCAGCGCCCCGGCCGGCGCGTTCACGGCCGACAGTTGCACATACCCGCTGAAGCCACCCTCGCCCGCGATGGAGATCTGGTACGCAATCTCGCTGCACAAGCCTGTCGGCTGCGAGAGCGGATGGACATTCAGCGAAAAGTCCGGCGGCGGCGTCCCGAAGCTCAACGAGTCGACGCGAATGTTGTCAAGATACGTCTCGACGCCCCTGGCCGCCGTGGCCGTGAGAAACTTCAGCGCATTGATGGCGCCTGTCGTATCCACCGTATCGGCTTCGTCGATGACCAGCGCATAATTGATGTAGACGTCGTAGCGATCCGCGCCCGCCGAGCCCGCCAGCCCGTTCGCCGTCGTGTAATAGAGCGTACCGGCGCCCGAATTCGCCACGATATCGACGGCCACCGTCGTGCCAGGTGCATACTCCGCGCCCGCCGGGTTGACATCGACCGCGGCGTTCGCCTGGACCGCCACCACCTGCCCGCCGCCAAACTGGACCTCCGCGAAACGGCTCGTGCCTGGAAACACGCCCAAAACGACGTTGAATGCCCCGGTCGCGGTCACAGCTTCATGGAACTCGAACGAAAGATGAAGCGCTTCGCGCTCGCCAAGGTCGTCATTCTCGAGCAGGAGGTTGCCGGCCGCGTCCGTGGGGTCATAGAGGTGAAGCGCCTTGCCGTCGCCGATCGGTGACGACGCGGCAGCCACAACCTCATTCAAACAACCCCCGCCACCCTGGGAAACCGTGTTCCATTGGCCCGGCCCGACGAACGGGCGCGTACCGACCTGATCGTCCTCGAACGTCTCCTCGAAGAGGACCGCGGCACCTGCCGGCAAGGATGGGGCAAGCACGCCAACGGCGGCGAACAGGATGAGGGCGCAGCAGAAGTATGAGCAAGAACTCGCTCGTAACGGCACAGGAAGACTCCTTCCTCCCAATGCAGACCGTCCCAAAGTTATCGGCCACTGGGCCGAAACCGCTTGAGCCGGCCGACGGTTCCCCGACACCGGCCAACAGCCCTCCGACCCGTGTTGCCGACCCTGGGAACGCGGGCCGAGGCCGATCGCCCCTTGACATATCTGAGCCCGAGGCAGTATTAAGAGGGACTCAGCGTCGCGGCGGGCGATATGCCGGCTCGCGACGAGCGGATGTGGCGGAATTGGCAGACGCGCTAGGTTCAGGTCCTAGTGGGGATTACACCCCGTGGAGGTTCGAGTCCTCTCATCCGCATGAATTGGGTTGCCGCGATTGGCGGCAACCCAATTCATAGAGCAGGTGAACAGCAGAGCAGGCGAGCAAGAGAAAGAGACGGAATCTCCATCCAAGCCCCCCCTCTGGCACCCGCTCCGCCCAATTCACCTGCGGTCTACTGCTCAACTGATCTCCCGCTCAAAAGGACCACTCACGGCCCCCATGAATGAAACCTCCGCCATGGGCGGCAATTCCATTCATAAAGCAGGTGAACAGCAGAGCAGGCGAGCAGGAGAAAGATACGGAGTCTCCATCCAAGCCCCCCCCTCTGGCACCCGCTCCGCCCAATTCACCTGCGGTCTACTGCTCAACTGATCTCCTGCTCAAACGGCGACCCCCCGCCTCCCAACGAGAAACCCGTGTCACGCCAACCACCGAAACGTCTGGAGCAGCCGCGGCCTGCGATCAGGATCCGGAAACGCACAAACGGCGGACGTGCGACGGCCAAAGAGCCACCACACGACCGCCGTTTTTTGTTGCCCACCAGCCAGAGACCTGACATCGTTTCCAGGCCCTGGCCAAGATGATCGTCGCCAACCGTTCAGAACATCCGCTGCCGACGCGCGAATCGCAGGCCGAACAGCCCAAGACCGCACATCATCAGCATCTGCGGGCCCGCCGGTGCGCACGGCGCGGGCGTGTTCGTTGGAGTCGGATTCGGCGCCGGCTCGCAAACGTTGCCGATGCCGTCACCGTCACTGTCCGCCTGGTCGGGGTTAACCCGCATTTCTCACCAAGGGGACGAATCCAGGGTTGGCGCGACCTGATCGCGGGCGTGATGGCCGCGTTCGGGCGGCGCGACGTGTG
>JAFGKA010000066.1 GCA_016928855.1 Phycisphaerae bacterium | reverse complement strand
GCGCAGCGGCAATGGCATGATCCAGCCGATGTCGAGCGGGCCGAGTCCCTGTTGCCGCTGGCGATGGCCTGGGGCCATGCGAAGCGGGCCGAGGCCGAACGGCTGGCGGCCGGCTCGAACAAACTCGACGCGGTGCTGTGCCTGGGCGAGATCGAGCGGGCATACGCCGGCGTTTCGCTGGCGGAGGCGGCGCGGGTGCGGCGGCTCGAGATCGAGGCGGACCCGGCCGTGCGGGAGGCGTTAGCAGCGCAAGCCCGACGGCGCACCGAGGCGGCGGCCATGGCGAGCTACCTGGACGTGCAGCGCCTGGTGGCGGCCGGCCAGTTCGAGGAGGCCCGTCGCCAGTGCGAGATCATCCTGACCGCGTACGCCGGCACATCGGCGGCGGAACGGGCGGATCGGCTGTTGAAGCGGCTGCCCCGGAGGAACCCACGATGAACGAAATCATCTCGGTGACGTGTTTCACCGAGGCCATGTTCGGGGAGAACGCCTTCGTTGTCGCGGCGAAAGGCCACGGTGGCGTCTGGGTGATCGACCCGAGCTTCGAGCCGCAGGCTCGCCAGATCCGTGCGCATGTGGCCGACCAGGGCAAGGTCGTCGAGGCGGTGATTCTGACGCACGGGCACGTGGATCACATTGCCGGCGTGGATGTGGTTCTCGCGGGCCTGCCCGAGGCCAGGCTCTGGATCGCCGCGGAGGACGCCGAAATGCTCGGCGATCCGCAGGCGAATCTGTCGGCGCCGTTCGGGATGGCGGTGTGCGTGGAGGCCCGACCGACAGACCTGTTGGATGCGGGGACGGTACTGACGCTGGGGCCGACGCAGTGGGTGGCGCTGGATACATCCGGCCATTCGCCGGGAGGTCGAAGCCTGTACTGTGCCGAAGCGGGCATTGTCTTCACGGGCGACGCGCTGTTCGCCGGAAGCATCGGGCGGACCGACTTTCCGGGCTCAGAACACTCGCGTCTGATCGAAAACATCCGGACCGAACTGCTTTCCTTACCGGGGGATACGCAGGTCCTTTCGGGCCACGGGCCGGCGACGACGGTGCAGAAAGAGCGAATGTCGAACCCGTTCGTTGCCGAATGAATACGATGGCAACGTATGCGTCTGCGGAGCGATGGCGCGGTCTTGGCCGTCACCGAGATTACGACGCCGACACGGATTGGCATTGCAATTGTTGCGACCACCGGCCTATAATCTGGTGGACGTAGCGAGTTCGTGACGCATGCGAGACAAGGCTGCCGATCCCGTGGCGGCGGATGTGCTGATATCCGGTTGGTACGGCCTTATTCATTCCTGCTTCATTGCTTCTACCTGCAGACGCCGCCTACGGTTCTCTTGATCCGGTTGCCTGCCCGAGCTTTGCGGCCCGAACGCCGCGAGGCCGATGAGGGGTTAGGAGCGTTGCCGTGGCTCGGAATCCGAGCCGCTGTGTGATCGCACATCGACGCTTAGCGGCCTTCGGTCCGGCGAGAAAGGCGGTGACCCATGAAGGGCGAGCGAATCCGCTGCCTGTGTCCGCAATGCCGGGTGCAATACCGCGTACCGTCCTCGGCGGCGGGACACCGGGCGAAATGCCGAGCCTGCGGCGCGACGTTCCGGGTCACCGAGGAACTGTCAGGCCCACCCACCGAAGACGATATCTTGCGTTGGCTCCTGGAAGCCGAGGAACGCGAGGAACGCACCGTGAACGAACGCGAGGCCGCGCTGCGCCGGTCTGTCGGGGGTCCGCAACCCGGCGCGCCCCAATCCGGGAAGGACCGGGCGGCGCCGGCTGTGATCCGCCTGCGGCCGGAGGCCTCCGAACCGGGCCGCCAGGCCGATTCCGGGACCACGAATATCCGGTCCGCTTGACAGGCACACCTGTTCCGGAAATAGTCATACATAGACGGTGGACAGCCTCGAAGGCGATACTGACGGCCGGCGATAAGCCACGCGGTCTCCCCGCCCAGCGAAGTCAGGCAGACCTTCGTTCAATCCCCCGAGTACTCTCGACCGGCCGACGGCAGCCCGTTCCTGGTGCGCTGGGCGGCGCCTGCCGCGCCCCAGCGACGGGCAAGGTGTCGGATGCGGCCCGGTGGTGAGGCCCGTGCCGGTTCGTGGTTTGCCCGGGCCGGTTGGCAACTTGCCCGGATGGACTGGAATCGGCTAGTGTAGGCACCCACGCAGTCGTTGTCGCACGGAACTGGCGGCTACGCCGCGCCGCAGGTCGGCCGGCGCGTGCCGCGGCAGAGCAGGAGAACGGTATGGCAACCACGCGGGCCGTATGGGGAATCGACGTAGGGCAATGCGCGTTGAAGGCCTTGCGCATCCGTCCGGTCGGCGATAAAGTCGAGGTCCTCGCCCACGAGCATATCGAGCACGCAAAGATCCTGTCGCAGCCGGATGCGGATCGGACGGCGCTGGTCGCCAAAGCGCTCGAGACGCTCCTCTCGAAGCACGATATTCGCCAGGATCTCATCGTGGTCGGCGTACCGGGGCAACACACGCTGTCACGGTTTACCAAGCTTCCCCCGGTCGACAAGAAGAAGATTCCGGACATCGTGCGGTTCGAGGCCAACCAGCAGATCCCGTTCGACATGGACGAGGTGATCTGGGACTACCAGACGTTTGGTGGCGACGACGCGGCCGAGGTCGAGGTGGGCATCTTCGCGATGCGGCGCGAACTGGTCGGTGAGCACCTGAAGGCGTTCACGGCCGCGAACATCGAGCCGATCGTGGTCCAGTCGGCGCCGCTGGCGCTGTACAATGCCTTGCTCTATGACGGGCAGTTCGCCGACGGCGCCACCCTGTTGCTCGACATCGGCGCCCAGAACACCGACCTGATCGTGGCGGACGCGAAGGGCCTGTGGACCCGCAACATTCCGATCGGCGGGAGCAACTTCACCGAATCCCTGCTCAAGACGTTCAAAATCTCGTTCGCGAAGGCCGAGAGCCTCAAGCGCACGGCGGCGAGCAGCAAATATGCCCGACAGATCTTCCAGGCCATGCGGCCGGTGTTCGCCGACCTGGTGGCGGAGATCCAGCGCTCGTTGGGCTTCTACAGTTCGACGCACCGCGGCGTTCGTGTGGTGCGGGTTATCGGCATGGGCAATGCGTTCAAGCTCCCGGGGCTGCAGAAGTTTCTTCAATCCAACCTTGGCATCGAGGTGGTTCGGCCCAGCACCTTCAACAAGCTCTCCGTCGCGTCCGTGGAGAACGCGCCACGACTGATCGAGCACCTGTTGAGCTTCGGCGTAGCCTACGGCCTGGCACTGCAAGGCCTGGATCGAACGAAGATCACCAGCAGCCTCCTGCCGCCGGAGATCGCCAAGACGGTCGTGTGGCGCAGGAAGACGCCGTGGTTCTGGGGTGCGGCGGCGTGCCTGGCGTTGGCGGCGGCTGTCGTCTGGGGGCGGTTCATCTGGGACACCGGCGCGCTGTCGAATGCGCAGGGCGCGGCTTCCGGACTTGGTTCGTCGCTGTCGGTGGAGGAGTGCCTGGCGCTGCTCAAGCAGCCCCCGTCGCCAGACACCATGGCGCCGGCGGAATATGCCGGTAAAATCGTGAATCTCGGCAATTCGCTTCGCCAGCATTACGACACGTTCAACCAGGCGGGTTCGGCCGACGAACAGAAGATCCGGCAGATTGCGGCATTGCAGGACAATAAGGCGCTCTGGCCGCGCATTCTGCAGGAAATGCAGAACGCGCTGCCGCAGCCTCAGGCCGAGTTGGCGACGGCGCTGGCCGAGGGGCCCGAGGCGTACGCCGCGGCGGCGCAACGCGTGGCACGCGGAGAACGGAACCAGGTCTTCATCGATTCGTTCTCGGTTCAGTTCAGCAGCTCGACGAGGCAGGCGTATGGAAGCCTGCACCCGCGAGGAAGCGCGGCGGCGGCCGTGAGTGCCAGTCCGTCATTCGGTGCGGACGACATGCAAGGCGATGAGGCGCCGCAAGCGAGTGCAGACGGTCCGGGATTCGTCATTCGGCTGACGGGACGGACCCCCAACAGCGGCGGCCCGCGCTTTCTGCATCGCAGCTTTCTATCGAACCTTGCCAACGTAAAGGTCGAGCAGCCAGCGTCGTCGGCATTTCGCTTTGAGGTGGATCAGGCAGGGCCGCTTCGATCGCTGGTGCAGTGCGTCCAGGCCAAGACGCTCCGCAAACAGTTCGGCGGCGGGGTGCCCACGGGTCCGTCACCGGCGCCCGCCGTCGGTGCGGGCGCGACCAGCGGCGCGCAGGCCTCGACGGCTCGTGATGATGAACAGGATCCGGTGACCGGAGAGGATACCGGCGATGACTATGTGTTCGAGGTGTTGTTCCGCGTCGTGCTGGACAAGGCAGGCGGGGGCAGCGCCAGCGACGGTGGTGGTGACGCACCACAGGATTTCTGAGGCGGGCAGCCGACAGAAACGGGGGACAACCGTGGCGCCGAGCGGGGCGCCGCGTGGGAGATCGTGACAATGGCCTTCATCAAACGGCACCTGATGCTGCTCTCGTGCGGACTGGTCGGATTCCTGTCGATCGTCGCGCTGGCTGTGGGCATCCTGATTGGCGATGTCAGTGCGGAGATGCGAACGATCGAGAGCCTGGCGCAGCAACTCAAAACGGCAGGTCGTTCTCCGGTCGGCGAAAAACACCTGGATGCGGCCGCGAGGAAAGGCGAAGTGATTACTCGCGAGGTGGCCAAGACCGACGCCCTTGTCAAGGCAATGAACGCACGTGAACCTTTCATGACCGGGGTATTTCCAACGCCGGAACAGGACTATCTCCGATACGACTTCCGCGATGCCTATGGCCCGGCCCTGGATGCGCTCCTGCAGACCTTGAAGGCCAAGGCGCCCCCGAGCGAGGCGGAAATCGCAAAAATGGCGGACCAACTGGCCGCGCAGCAGCACCAGGAATCCGGCCGGGCCGAGTTTGGCGGTGGGCTGGCCTCGCCTCGTCCCGACCAACCCTGGGGCCGGCCTGGCGGCGATGTTGGCGGTGGCAAGGCATTTACGGGAGCAACCGCCCTGGAGGCGGCCGCGGCCGTCCAGGCGAGTCTGGTTCGCGCGCGCGGGGCCTACTGCTACGGTTCACGCGACTCGCTGCATGTGTTCGAGCAGGTGCTTTCCAGTCCGCCCGATCCGGTCCTGATGTGGGCGACTCAGTTGTCGCTATGGATCCAGCAGGACGTTGTCGGTGCGCTGGCCAGGATCAACGACGCGGCTGCGGCGAAACTTGCCGAAGATCGGCGATGGGTCGCCTATCTGCCCGTGAAGGACCTGGTCGGGCTGGCTGTCAGTGACTACGTCTTCCCGTCGCAGATGGAAGGCATGATCGTCGGACGGGACGCCAAGGGAGGGTGGGCGGAAGTGAATCCTGCCCAACCGCTGGCGACGCCGCCGCCGGGCGACGCTGGATCGGTCTTTACAGGTCGCGCCAGTGGCGAACTCTACGATGTGGTCCACTTCACGGTGGAACTGGTGGTGGAAGCCCGCTCCCTGCCGATCGTGATGGACGAGATCTGCGCGGCGAACTTCTTCACGCCGCTGGCGGTGGCCTACGCAGAGCCTGAAGTCAATCCGGCATTCATCGGCAAAGTCTACGGTCCGGATCCGGTGATCCAGGTCGTGCTCGTGTACGAGGCGTGTTTCTTCCGGGAACTGTACCATCCGATGATGCCGCCGCAAGTGAAGCAGTCCGTCCTGGACGGACAGCCGCTGGGTGTGGCACGTCGGGCGGGTTCGAGAGGACAGGGAATCAACTCCCCGTTTCCCGGCTGAGCGATGAGCGGCCGGATGCGAGCAGGCGGCTCTCCCGGTGTCGAAAGGTTGACGTCATGGCGAAGCAGAGTGTTTCGTTTGTCGAACGGCATGTCGAGAAGATTGTGCTCGGCGTCGCAGGCGCGGTCTTCGTGGTGTTCGCCGTGCTCTTCTGGTTCGGCGCACCCAACAGTACCACGAGTCTCGCAACCGAACCAGTGGCGCCCGCGCACGTCGGGACGGAACTGGTCACCCTCGCCCGCAGCACATATGACGCCATCGGCCGTGCCGTGCCCGACGCGGCGTCGGTGGCGCTTCCGGACGCGACCAAACGCCGGCCGTCCGAGATTGATGTGGCCCTGACGCAACGTTGGGCTCTGGCGCCGACCCCGCCGCACCGCCGTCCTCCCACAGTGGATGCGCTCCCGCCCGACATGGTCCAACTTGCGACAATCCTCCCGCCAGGCAAGCCGGCCATCGTGCAAGGCCGGCATCGGGCGACCCTGCCGGTTCCCAACCCGTTGCCCGGTGACGCCACCGTAGGCGATCGTCCGTCCCGCGATCCGCTGGCACCGACCAGCAAGGATCTTACCTGGGTGACGGTGGCCGTGCCGGTGTCGCATGCGGCCCAGCGGGAAGCGTTCAGGGCCGCGGCCTACCACCCGGCACAGGCCCGCCTCGTACTGACACGCGTCGGACTTCAACGGCAGCAACTCCAGACGGACGGCGCGTGGACCGAACCGGAAGCGGTTCCGACATTCGTGACATATGACGTACCGGACATTCGCCGAGTGCGGCTTGTTCAGGGGCAGCAGGGCTGGGCGGTTGAGCCGGCCTCCGAGAAGCAGGTGCGGTCGCTGCTGGACGGCATCACCAGGCCTGCGGTGCAGACTGCGATCTGGCGCCCGCCGCTGGCGCCCTATCTGGACGCGAGCGAATGGACACCGCCCGACGTCGAGGGGGTCGACTGGCGTTCCTGGACGACCGACTCGGCCGAGCCAGGTTCGGCATACGAGAGGTCCGGGGCGGCCGAGGCCGCACCCGAGGCGCCGGCGGCGCCGGCGGAGGCGGCCGAACTGAGCGACCGAGACAAGCGTCGTCAGGCACGGGAGGCGCTACGGGACGGGGAGAAAGCCCTTGACGACGGCGATCTCGTCCGCGCGAAGACCATGCTGGAAACGGTTACAGCCAGCCTGCTCAGTGCAAGCGAGATCTCGCGACTGGAGAGGGCGAAAGCCAAACTCGATGAACAACAGGCCAAGCTTGACGAGCCGCGTGGCGAGATGACCGAAGCCGACAAGGGTGTCGAAGACGCGGGCCCGGTCGGACAAACCGATGTCGAACCCGTGTGGGCCAGCGACTGCACGGTGCGGCCGGGTGTCACGTACCGATACCGGGTTCGCCTCGAAGCGTACCATCCCTACGTTGGACAGCCGGACGAGTTCGAAAAACCAACGGATGCGGAGCCTGTGGTGCTGACCAGCGATTGGTCGGTCTGGTCCGAGCCGGTCATGGTGCGGCCGGATGTGTATTTCTTCTTCACCCGCGCGACCGAAAGCGATGGCAGCGTCTCGGTCGAGATCTTCAAGTGGGCGGAGGGGATGTGGCACGTCAAACGAGGCAAGTATGAGGTCGGCCACCGCATCCGCTACGACGACAAGGTTCTCGGCGTGATCGACACACAGATGACGGTCATGGAAATCGAGTTCGGCGTGCGCCGGTCGGTCCGGGTCAAGGCGAGGCGGGGAGATGCGTTCACGATTGAGGAGCAGAATGTCAACGTGCTCGTGCTGGCGGACACGGACGGACGGGTCCATGAGCGGACGGACGCCGAGGATAGCCGGAGCGATGAGCGGGCAGCGTTGCGTGAGGAGATGAAGCAGGCTGAGGCGTCCCAGAAGGTCCGGGCGACGCCCGCGAAGCCGGCCCAGGAAACTGGGGCGTAAGGCACGCCGGCCGCCGGGAAAGACGCGGCCCCAGAGAGCCGTAATCCGTATGACAGCCCCACGAGACGGGGCGGGCACCACGGGAACAGGCGAAAGCCACAAAAAAGCGTACTTGTGGTTTGCGGCGTTCCAGGTGAGCGTCTGCCCGACGGGGTCAGCTCAGCCAGGAAGAAGGGAGCCAGACACCGCCCGTGGAGCGGATGGAGGGCCCTGGAAAAGGCTATCGTGGCCCATTTGCGGTCGGGGCTGCCCTACTGTAAGCTTGTGGCGGATTTGGGGATAAGAGTGTTGGCGAGGGCGTTGCTCTGTGGTAT
>JAFGKA010000502.1 GCA_016928855.1 Phycisphaerae bacterium | reverse complement strand
GCCGATGTTGAACGCGCTGAAGAGATCCTCGATGCCTTCGATGGGAATGTCCGCGCCCTGGCCGGTCCAGTTGTAGACCCGCTGGCCACCGGGACCAGGCTGCCAGCCGCCGGCGCCACCGCCACCAGTACCCACGAAGCCGAATCGGTCGTATTGCGCCCGCTTGGCCTTGTCGCTCAGGACGTCGTACGCCTCCTGTGCCTCCTTGAACTTCGTTGCCGCGCCAGGATCGTTCGGATTGCGATCGGGATGGAACCGCTTCGCCAGCTTTCGATAAGCGCGCTTGATCTCGTCGTCACCCGCCTGACGGGAAACGCCCAACACCTCGTAATAATCTCGCTTGGCCATATCCACTTCCCGACGATGGGGCGGCTCGCATGCGTTGAAACAGCGATCCGGTCGGCCTACGATGCCTGCCGATGAGACGAGCACCCCACCCCATTACGGTAGCGGCCGGGCAGCTTGTTGCCAAGCCCCTGCGCGACGCGCGGGACACGCTCGCGGCGATCGAACGGCTGATTGAACAGGCGGCGATGCGGCATGCCGGGCTTGTGGTGCTGCCCGAATGCGCCTATCCGGCCTATGGCATCGGATCTGTCGAGGCGTACCGCGCCGTAGCGTGCGTGCCGAACGATGCGTTCATGGCGCATCTGCGCACACTCGCCCGCCGTTGGCGGCTCTGCATCGTCAGCGGCTTCGTCGAGGATACACCGGACGGGCTCGCCAACGCCGCCGTACTGATCGATGCCGACGGGCGTGAGGTCGGCCGGCACCGCAAGACGTTCCTCTGGGACCAAGGCAATGTGTGGTTCCGCCGGGGCGAGCGGCTGCAGGTCTTCGACACAACGATCGGCCGGATCGGGATGGTGATCTGCGCGGAGGCCCGTTGCCCGGAAGTGGTGGCGACGCTGGCCGCGCAGGGTGCCGAGTTGATCGCGATGCCCACATGCTGGATTAACACGCCAACGGACTCGATGCCGTTCAATAACCCGCAAGTCGAGTTCATGATCGAAGCCCGCGTGCGGGAGTTTGGCATTCCGTTCGTTTGTGCCAATAAGAGCGGCAGTGACGGCCCGGGGTTCAGCTATTGCGGCCGGTCACTCATTGTGGACGCCGACGCGCGTCGTACGGCCGAGGCGCCGCCAACGGGCGAGGCGATCGTTGTTTCATCGGTTACGGCCAGCCCGCCTCGCCGCAGTTGGATTCCGTCGTCGCGCCGTCCGGTGCTTACGGGCCAGGTTGAAGCTGCACGGCCGCCAGCCGATGCGCCGCCGGTTATCGTCGCCGTCGTGCCAGGCGGCGTGGCCGACGAGATGCTCAGCGACACGACCGGCGAGGCCCTGTTCGGTCCCTTGCGACGGCAGGGCGTGCAGCTCGTCCTGACGAACGTTCAATACGAAGCGATGGCCGACGCGATCGTCTCTATCGGCCGCGGGTTTGGAATCGAAACGGTGGCGTTCCCGGCGCGGAGTGACGTGTACACGATCGGTGTGCCTGTGGGCGTCAGGATGTTCCGTGGCGCTTGCGTGGGCGGCCAGGCCATTCAGACGTTTGCCTCCGCCCGCTCTCTGGCACTCTCCGGTGCGGCGGCACTACTCGTCTTCGACGCCCCCAGCGATCTCGCGGTGCTCCGAACGCGCGCGGCGGAGAATCGTGTTTTTGTGCTCGCTGTGGCGGACGCGTGGGCGGCGGTCATCGCACCGGACGGAGCGGTCCTCGCGGAGACGGCGGCAAACCCGCCCGCGCCGCTCGTCGTCAAGATTGAGCCAGCGAAGGCTGCCGAGAAGGCCGTCGCACCGTTGACGGACATCTTCGAAGAACGGGCAACAGCGGCCTTTCGATTCTGAGCCGATGCCACGCGAGCGTGAGGCACAGTGCCGCTTTACTCGGGCCGTGCCTCGTACTACTCTTTGCTCAATGCGTCCGTACGGACACGTCGGTCGTTGGAGGAAGCCGAATGCGAGAACGACTTTGCTTCCGTGTGTGTGGCGTCATCGCTCTATCGCTGTTGTGCGGCTGCGCGTCTCCGGCCGCCAGATCGCCGATCCGTCTCGGTCAACACCCCGAGCGGCTCGACACGACGATCACGCAGCGGGTTCGATGCGACTACCTGCTCTATCTTCCGCAGGACTATGCAGAGCGGAAGGATGAAGAACGCTTTCCGCTGATCATATTCCTGCACGGCGCTGGTGAACGGGGCAGCGATCTCACGATGGTAACGCGGCACGGCCCGCCGAAGCTCCTCCCCGACAAGCGGGACTTCCCATTCGTTGTCGTGTCGCCGCAGTGCCCGGCTGAACAGTGGTGGGACATCACGGTCCTGTCATTGCTGCTGGATGAGGTTCTTTTGCGGTACGCCGTGGATCCGGATCGCGTGTATCTGACCGGCCTGAGCATGGGCGGTTACGGCACTTGGGAATGGGCCAGCCTGCAGCCGGAACGGTTTGCCGCGATCGTGCCGATTTGTGGTGGTGGACGGCGATACGCCGCGCCACGGCTCAAGAACCTGCCGATCTGGGCATTCCACGGTGCGAAGGATACCGTGGTTTCCTTATCGCAATCGCAGGAGATGGTCGATGCGATCAAGCAGGCGGGCGGCGACGCGAAGCTGACGATCTATCCCGACGCCACGCACGATTCGTGGACGCGGACCTATGATAATCCGGAGCTGTACGCGTGGTTCCTGAAGCATCATCGCGGTCAGCCTGCCAGGCCCTGAGCCGGCTCGCATCGCTGACCGTCCTTGGATCGAGGTGAAAACCGCATGGCCAATCAATCCATCACGACGTTCATGGCCTCACCGGCATGTTATGACGGCATGATCCAATGGGGCCCGCGTCTCGAACGTGAGATCCCGGTGCTCCAGACGATCTTCGGGCCCGCAGCGGGGGTAAGCCTGCTCGACGCCGGCTGCGGGACGGGCCGCCACGCCGTCGCGATGGCCGAGCGCGGCTACCGCATCACCGGTGCCGATGCCGACGCGCCTATGCTGACGCTCGCGCGACGTCATGCCCGCGAGCGCCGCGCGAGCGTCCGGTTCGTCCAAGCCACCTATGCGCAGCTTGCGCGCCGCGCGCGCGGTTCGTTCGACGGCGTCTATTGCCTCGGCAACGCACTGGCTGCCGCCGGTTCCGAACGCGGCGTTCGCACGGCGCTCGCCAACTTCCGGCGCGTGCTGCGGCCCGGCGGCTGTCTGATGTTTCAGGTGATCAACTTCGCGGAGGTACGACGCGCGCTGGCCAAGGGTGCCTATGTGCGCGGCCCGCAGTCCGCGGTCATCGACGGGCGTGAGCACGTCTGGCTCAAGCTGTTCGCGACCGAAGGCGAGGCTATCCGCGTGCAGAGCATCATGCTGTGCAAACACGTCGGCCGCTGGGTCCGGCATATCGACCAGGGCCGGCTCTGGCCGATCGAGGTGGCTCCAGTGTCGCAATGGCTTCACGACGCGGGTTTTCACTCGATCCATCGATGGGGCAGCTACGCCGGGGAGCCGTTCCGGTCGCGAACCAGCGGCGATCTCATCGTCATCGCGAAACGCGGGGAGAAATGAGTGCGTCTGACGATGCGGCTGCCGCCGGACTTCGCCTTTCAGACGGCGGTCTGTTCGCACGGCTTCTTTGTCCTCGCGCCGAACCGCTGGGATCCAACGCGCCAAGCACTCCAGACAGTCGTCGCACTCGATGACGTGCAGGCCGTCGTTGTCGACGTGCGCGCTTCTCGCGACGGGGCGAAGCTGAACGTCGTCGCCGATAGCGCCCGAGCCGAAACGGCCGACGCATCGCGCGCGGCTATTCGCCATGCCGTGCGCCGGATGCTCCGTCTCGACGAGGATCTATCGCCGTTTCACCGAATGTGCCGACGTGTCCCGGGGCATCGCGCGGCGGCCCGTTGCCGGTTTGGCCGCCTGCTGCGCGGCGCGTCGCTGTTCGAAGATATCGTCAAGGTGATCTGCACCTGCAATGTGACGTGGCGACAGACGGTTCGCATGGTCGCGAACCTCGTCGATACCTTCGGCGTACCGTGCGCGGGGGAACCGGGCCAGCGAGGCTTCCCAACGCCGCAACGGCTGGCCGGCATTTCCGCCGCCGAATTGCGGCGGCGCTGCTCGCTTGGCTATCGGGGCGACTACATCGCCGAACTGGCCGATCGTGTGGCGGGCGGCGAACTGAATCTCGATGTCCTGGCCGACGCTACACGGCCCACGGATACACTCGCGCGGGAGCTTCGTCAGATCCGCGGCGTCGGTGACTACGCTGCGGCTCACCTCTGCATGTTACTCGGTCGCTACGAGCGCTTGGCCGTGGATACCGAGATGGTCCGATTCGTCGAACAGCGCACCGGTCGCCGACCGTCGCCCGCGGCGCTGCGACGGATGTACAACCACTGGCATCCATACGAATTCCTGGCGTATTGGTGGGAGCTGTGGACCGGCTACACCGACCGGCACGGCCCGAGCCATGAATGGACCGTCGCAGGCGTCGGGAGGCGGATTACGCAGTGACCGGCGCACGGCCGCGAGCAAGCATGTGCCATGGACCGTCCCGCCGGCTCTTCCACGCCACCGCCCTTGAGTAACGCCGGATGGCTGGAGTGAGGCCGTATTGCGATTGACATGAAGCGGGGGGGATCCTATTCTCTTTGTTTGGATGGTGCCGCCGCCGCGAAGGCGCGTGGCCAGAAACAACTCTCGGGCTCAAGAGGACGACAAATCATGAAATGGCTTGCTGTCATGTTCGTAGTTGCAGTCGTGGCTGCCACCGGGTGTACGCCGGGCATGCCTTCCGGATGCCCGCTCGACACCAACGGCGACGGGATTCTGACCGAAGCTGACTTCGTGGGGATGACAGAGGAAGACATTAACGCACACGTCGCGGCGGGCACCGCGAATCCGCTCGCGTACCTGCCGTGCGTTCCGCTGGCGCAGCAGGCTCTCGATCAGGTGCCTGACGAGCTTGAATTGCTTGGCATGTGATTGCGGCGCGCATCGCACGATCGCGTGACAACGACCCTGCGGGGGGCGCCGGGAGGTGGAATGTGTTTTATTATGACACTTCCCAGCCCCTCCGTTCGACCCGCAATGACGGGCAGGTCGTTTCCAGCGTCAACTGGCTCAGCGTGACCCAGCCATCAAAGACGCAAGCCACGTCGGTGTCCGGTGGCCGTACGCGGTCGGGATAGCGAGCGGCGTAGTGGTAGACAGTGCGATTGTCTCCGTGGGCTTGCTTGTCGTAGTGCATTGCGTTCGGCGTCACGGCGATCGGCACGCGTGCGATACCTTTTGGCTGCGCGTCGGTCGGCAGATGCGGCAGGTTCACGTTCCAGATGGCCGCTGGCTTGGCGCCGGCCACTTCCCGCAAGAGCGGTTCGAGCACGCATCGGGCGCGGGCCGTTGCCGCCGGCCAATCGACCGGCGAATCCGCCAGCACAAGCTGCGAGATGGCAATGCCCGGACAGCCCAGAATGCCCGCTTCGCGCGCGGCTGCGACGGTGCCGGAATAGTAGACATCGACGCCGATATTCGCGCCGCGGTTGATGCCCGCCACGACCGCATCCGGCCGCTCGGCCAGCAGTTCCGTCAGTGCCAGCCGTGTGCAATCCGGCGGCTGTCCGTGTACGACGTAGACGTCGCCATACTCGGGATGACGGCGGCGTTCGACCGCGATGGGTCGGCGCAGCGGCGCACAGTGGCCGCAACCGCTCCACTCCTCGGCAGGCGCGACGACGACGACGTCCGAGAACTCACGCAAGGCGCCGTGCAGTGCACGCAGGCCGGGTGCATCGATTCCATCGTCCGTCGTGATAACACAGCGCATAGCGGTCATTCCTGTTCTTATCGGGGCCTTCGGGGCCGGCCATCGCGGCTGTAGCCCGACGCCAGCCCTTATCGGCTCGAACGCGTTATCGAATCCAGCGTATCACTTGCCCCGGCTCATTGCGAATTGTATCTCTCTTTCGCCAGGTTGCCTACGTCATACATCCGCAAGGCGAATCTGCCGACGCGAGGCAGACGCAGGGGCACGACTACCTGAACATCGCCGTGATGCCACAGGAACGAGAGCCGGGAGTTGGACACGATGGGTGAGAAGGTACAGAATCAAGCCACGGGTATCGACGACGTCGGCACCGAGTCGGCGCTGAGCATGCTGGAAGGCAAGCTTGCGTCGATCCAGACGGATCTGGCGAATTCGTATCAGAAGCTGCACGCGTTTCAGCAGAGTGTCGAACAGCGCGCGGCTGAGGTGGCGCGGCAGGAAGAGGCATTCAACGCCCGTGTGGCTGAACTCGACGCACGCGAAGGGGCGTTGACCGAAAAGGAGCAGGGACTCGATTCGCGCAGCGCCGCGCTCGAGGCAGACCGCCAGGCCATTGAGGCCGAACGCCAAGCCATCCAGGCGGAACGCGAGGGGCTTGAGTCGGAACGGACCGACCTGAATTCGCAGCGCGAAGCGATCGACACGCAACAAGGCGAACTGCAACAGCAGGTTGCCGAGGCCGAGGCGAAGGCCGAATCGTTGCGACAGCAGGAAGAGGCGATCGCGGCTCAATCGCAGCAGGTCGAACGGCGGGAACGAGAGCTGATGGAGTACGCCGACGAGCTGGAGGAGTACCGAAAACAAATCGAGGAACAAGCGGCGGCGTTCGCGGAACGCGAGGCGGTAATCGCCGAGTTCCGTGCCGCACTGGCCCGCGCGGTGGCCACGTTCGATGCGGACGGAGAGCCGCGGCCGCGGCCGGTCGCACCCAGCCGAGCCCACGAGGCAGAGGTCGTCGAGCAAGTCGAGGCTGAGGCGGTCCAGCAGGCCGCGGAAGCCGCTCAACCCGGCGACATGGCCGACGAACAGGACGCCGAGTGTGCTGAGCCAGAACCGCAGACGACTGTCGCGGAATCCGATGCCGAGCCGGTTTCGGAAGACGTCCCCGCCGTTGATGAAATGCCCTCCGAGCCCGAAATGACCCCCGACGAAGCGATGGCCAACCAGCCGGAAGCCGACGCGCAGGCCGAGGAAGAACCGGACACCGCGTCGGAGCCCGAGGTGGACCTGTCGGACCTCACGCCTGAGATGCAGGAGCAGCTTCACATGCTCCGTCGAATATCGAGCGGTGAGAGCGATGCGAAACTGATCGCGAAGATCAG
>JAFGKA010000501.1 GCA_016928855.1 Phycisphaerae bacterium | reverse complement strand
GAAGACGACATGGAGCTTCTGCGAACGCGCATACGTGGCCAGCTCGAAGATGTCGGGCCGCATGAGGGGCTCGCCACCGGAGAACAGTACGCCCGGCACACCGTAGGCCGCCAGATCGTCGATGACGTGCCGGGCTTCGTCGGTTGTGAGTTCGCCGGCGTACTGCTTCGCTTCACTGTCGCTGTAGCAGTGCACGCATCGCAGGTTACACGTCCGCGTGATGTTCCAGACCACAATCGGCCGCCGTTCCTGCGCGGTACGGGCCTGGCCGAAGCGCTGGTGCTCGGGCACATCCCGGCTGATGCCCCGCCCGTAGCGATGCGGCAGCGACGGCGAGTCGAACCCGCAATACAGCGCACTCACATCGATCATAACGTATCTGCTCCCGGCCAGCCGTCCAGCCCTTAGATCCCGGCGTCACAACTCACTATAATGTAATCGGCCCGAGCACGGATTTCACGCGGGCGGATCAGCATGCATAGCCATCCTCATTCCGATACCGGCAGCCGAACATCGTCCGACGGCCCGCGCCTCGTCTTCTGGGAGACAACCGCCGCATGCAATCTGGAATGCGTGCACTGTCGTCGCCTGGATGTCGCCCGGGAACTCGCTCGGGACGACCTGACCACGGCGGAGGCCCGCGCGCTCATCGTGGAAATCGCCAAAGCCGGAACAGCGATCCTCGTGTTCTCGGGTGGAGAGCCGCTCATGCGGCCTGACCTCTTCGAGTTGGCGATGCTCGCGCGCGAGTATGGGCTGATCATCGCATTGGCCAGCAATGGGACGATGATCGACGCTACGCTGGCCGGTCGCATCGCCGGTGTGGGCTTCCACCGCGTCAGTGTCTCGCTGGATGGGGCTACGGCGGCGACGCACGACGTCTTGCGGCAGCAGCCCGGTGCGTTCGATCGGGCGGTCAACGCGTTGGAGGCGCTGCACGCCGCCGGCGTCCCGACGCAGCTCAACTGCACGATCGCACGCCATAACGCGAACGAACTGGCCGAGGTACTGGCGCTTGGCGAGCGCGTCGGGGTCGACGCGGTCCATTATTTCCTTCTGGTGCCCGTCGGCTGCGGCGAGCAGATCGCCGAGGATCAGATGCTCTCGGCGGAGGAGACCGATGCACGGCTGGCGGAACTGTGCGAGCTGGCGGCGAGCACCAGGCTCGAGATCAAGGCTACCTGCGCGCCGCACTACTACCGGATCGTGCGGCAGAAGCGTAAAGCGGATCCGGCCTCGGCACCACCGTTGACCGCCACGCATGGCCACCATGCGATGACCAAGGGATGCCTGGCCGGAACCGCCGTGTGCTTCATCTCGCATAAGGGCGAGGTGTTCCCCTGCGGCTACCTCCCCGTCGAGGCCGGGAACGTGCGGCAAATCCCCTTCTCGGTCATCTGGCGGGACAGCGAGGTCTTCGCCCGGCTGCGCGACCCGAGCCTGCTGACGGGCAAGTGCGGTGAATGCGAGTATCGCGGCGTCTGTGGCGGATGCCGGGCACGGGCGTTCTATGAATACGGCGACTACCTGCACGAGGAGCCGTTCTGTACGTATCAGCCGGCGGCGCGGACGCGCAAGGGATGACCAATCCGGATGCGGCGCCTCGGAAGCCGCCCGGGTATACGATTTCGGTCCGCGCCGCTTCTCAGACGTAGCGCTGACGGCGTATCCGGCAGTCGTATGACGCCAACGTTCAACGGGAGACGTATCGCAGTGAGGCTCTCGGATCGTGCATGGCTATGGGCATTGGCGGTGGGCGTGTTGCTCGCTACCCCGTCGCCGCGCGCGATGGCCAGCCCCGGAAACATGGAGTGTGTGGCGGCCGAGTTTGAGCCCGCGGCGAAGGGCCTCGACTGCCTGAGCTGTCACACGGGCTGGCGACATGAGGGTCGCGGGCAAATCCGGCGCAGTCTCAATCCGTTTGGCGATGCGTTCAAACGGTGGAAACGCGCGCGCCGGGAGCCGCTCGCCTCGATGCTCGCGCTCGATTCGGACGCGGACGGCATCTCCAACCGCGAGGAACTCGAACGCGGCTCGCGGCCGGGCGACGCCAAGAGCGTGCCGGGCGAGCCCGCGGCCGATCCGATAGGCCTGGACCCGCTGGGTCTGGACCCGGCCGGCCGGCTGGCCGACCGGATTCGACAGGATGCGTCGTCGAGCAATCGGGACCGGCAGCGGCGAGCGGTCCTGACCGGCTTTCTGCTCGCGCTGGTGAGCGGTGACGTGAAGGGCGTTGACGCGGTTCTGGCCCGGGCCGGATACCATGAACTCGACGCGACCGATCCGATCAAGGCCGAGGATCTGGTCCGCCGCTGGGCGGTGCTGCGCGTGGCCTGGCCCGCGGGCAAACCGCTGGACGCCGTGTTCGACTGTGCGCAGACCCGTTTCGCCAAGGCAGCAACGATACGAAATCTCTCACCGGGCATCGGGAAACGCCTGCGGCCCACGCACTATCCGATGATCGTACCGCTGATGGGAATGCCTGATATCCTCGAGCGGGAGCCGGTTCTGATCCTCGAGCGACAATCCAGACAATGGCGGATCATCGGTGGAAACATCCTTTCGTGTTGGGCGGACCCGGCGCCGGCCTCCCAACCAGTCGAGCACGACCGGGCCAGCGATCCGGCCGATGCGAATGGCCGCACGACACGTCCGGAAACAACCCGCCCGTCTGGCCCGAAACGGCCAGTAGCCGAAGAGTGATACGCCATCCGTTATCGGGCCAGGGCCTGCTATCCGGTGCAAGGTTAAGCTTCATGGGGCTGAGACCGATGAAATGATGGCATCAGCGAACGCCGTCACTCTCTGCACTGGAGACCGCATGCCAGAGAAGACTGTCATGATCATCTGCCCCAACCTGAAGTGCCGGGCCATTGTCCAGGTACCCGAGCGAGCGCGGGGCAAGCGCGTGCGATGCGGGCACTGCGGAATCCATTTCGCCATTCCGGCGCGGCACGAGGGCGCCCGCCCTGACGAAGCCAAGCAGCAATCGTCCAAGGAATAGCATCCGCTCGCGCCTGATTGACCCACCTCCGTTGCGCCCGCCAGTCCGGACGTACGTGCGAGTACGCGGCTTGCGAGCCGCCGGGTCTTTCAGTACAACCCGCGCATGATCTCGCGGCACACAGCGGAGGTCCTGCTCGATCGCTCACGGCAGCGATCCGTATGGCTGGCTCCGGAATCCATTCCCCTTCTGCTGATTGGCATTGTCGCTGGCGCGGTCATCGCGCGGCCTGACTGGCTGGGCGAGAATTCGCTCGCGGCGTTTCTGCTGCCGCAGGCTGTTCTGCTGTCGATCCTCGTCTGGCTCTGGCGCCGTACCCGCCTGCAGAAACGCACATCGTATCTGGCCACGGCCGTCTGGGAGGCCATCCGACTCAAGGATTGGCCGCAGGCCGAGTCACTGGTGTCGGAGTTGCTGGCCCGACCGATCCGCTCATTCGCCACCCGGGCACAGTCGTTGATGGCGCTGGTGGCGGTCGCGGAAGAACAGCAGCAGTACGACGCGGCCCAGCACGTGCTCGAGGCAATCCTGATGGACCCGCAAACGAATGCGGGCCAGCGGTTCGTGGCTCAGGTGGCACTGGCCGGAACCCTTCTGCGGACGCAACAGTTGACGGATGCGGTGAACCTGATCGAGCGGCTCGCGCGCGTGGGGCTGCCGGAGCCGTTGCGCGCCCAGATCGAGCTGCTGAGTCTCCTGCGGTACGTGGTGATGGGCCAGACCGACGATGCGGTCGCACAAGCCGACGAGCGGTGCGCGATGTTCCGGCGCCACCTGGGTACCCGGGCCGGCTACGGATACGGTCTGCTGTCGGTGGCGTTCGACCGGGCGGGCCAGCCCGAGCGGGCGGCCGCGTATTGGCGCGACGCGACACTGTTGCTGCGTGCCGACGAGATTGTGCACCGGTTTGCCGAGGCCCAGCCGGTGGCCGAGAAGTACCCGGCGACGGAGTGGCCGTTGTGACGGATCAGGATGTGGATCGATTGGTGGCGTGTTTCCGAAGGCGTATGGTCTTCGCGACCGCGGCTCGCTGGGTGCTCGTCGTGGCGATGCTCGTGGCGTTTTTCGCGGGTGGATTCTTTGAGCCGGCCGGCCAGGCGCGCACCGCCCCGTTCGCCCTCGGCGTCATCCTTGTAGCGTGGCTGGCGCTGGTATTCCTGTCGCTTCGGACGGCCCGGTCGGTCCAGACTGCCATGCTGTTGATCGCGAGCCAACAATACGACGACGCCGAACGGATGCTCGAGGACGCCCTGCGAGGCATCTCAATCTTCCGCAACACGCTGCTGGTGGCATGCCAGCACCTCGGGATACTGCTGCACGCGCGCGAGCATCATGCCCAGGCCAGCGCGGTGTTCCGCGCGATCCTGCGGACGGCTCGAGTCCGCGCCGGCCGGGTCCAATCGCTCGAGGCCTCGATCCGACTGCAACTGGCCGACAATGAGCTGTCGCTGGGCCGCCTGCCGGAGGCGTACGAAGCGTTTCACCCGGTCTTCGGTGCCCCGTTGTCGCTGGCGCAGCGATTGGCGTTATTGCCGATCGAGCTGCGCTACGCTCTGGCAACCGATCACACGCGGCATGCCGTCGAGGACCTCCGCGAGAAGGTGCGGTATGCCGAGCTGCTGGATTCGACCGAGGCGGCATGGGTACACGCGCTGCTCGCCGAAGCATGCCGTCGTGAGGGGATGACGGTCCAGGCGGAGTTTTTGCGGCGGCGTGCGGGCCTGTATCATGATCTGGATGACCTTCCCAAGATCCTGTCCGCGGATAAGCTGCTGGCTTGGCCGCAGGAGTGATGGCGTGAGCGATTCCATGGATACTCTTCGTAGCCGCGATCGCCGGCCATGGCCGTGGCGTCTTGGCGCCGGGTTGGTTCGGCTGGGGTGCGTCGCGGTCATCGGAGCCATGTGCGGCGAAATGCCGGCCCGCGCAGCGGCGGCTGAACCGCCAGGCCGGACCGAGGGCAAATGGCTCGTGGATCTCGGGCGTGAATACAGCCAGAGCGCGCAGGCGACCGGCACCGATAATGATACCGAGATGACGCTGGCCTTCATGCAGGCCGCGTCGCGCGTCGAGCCGACCCTGGCGGAGGCCTGGCTCTGGCAGCATGGTCTGCTCTTGGCATTGGGCCGCGAGAGTGATGCAGTCGAGGCGATCGGCAAGTACGTCGAGCGCCAGCCGGAGGATTGGCTGGCGCAAAGCCGCTGGATCACCCTGAAGACGGATTCGCTGCAGACTCTCGAGGAGCGTCTCGCGTTCTGGCGATCGCGACTCGAAGCGACCAACCTGCCGAGTGAAGTGGCGAGCGACCTCCACTATCGAATCGCGGAGTACCACTACAACCGCCGCGAAACCGACGCGGCCGCCAAGAGCCTTGACGCGGCACTGACGGCGTTTCCGCCGAATCTGGCCGCCCGCCAGTTACGGGTGGCGCTGGCCGGCGGCGAGCCAACGCTCTCGCAACGCATGGAACTGGCGCTGGCCATGGTCCGCCTGAACCCGACACAGCCGGTCCTGCTCTGGGACGTGGCGACGCTGCTCGATGGCGAAGACATGGATGCCGAAGCCCAGCGGTGGTACACGCACGCGCTCGCCGCGTTCAAGCGAAGCGACCCGGCCGGCAGCCCGCCAGCCGCGTTCCTGCTCGACATGGCCGCCTCGCAACTCGACGCCGGCCAGACCGACGCGGCAGACCGACTCGCCCGGCAGGTGCTGGCGGCGGATGG
>JAFGKA010000500.1 GCA_016928855.1 Phycisphaerae bacterium | reverse complement strand
GAAGAGAATGGCGCAGCGTTTCGTCGGTTGCTCCTGATGGCGTCGGTGCTCATCGTGGTTCTGGCGGTTGGCGCGCATCGGGTCGCTGCGCTGGTCGATGCGCGGACAGCAATCGTTCTGACGGCGGTGGTTGGCGGCGCAGGCCTGTTGCTGGCAATGTGGTGTTATGGCATTCGGTGGCCGCGGGCGAGTCTGGCGGTTGTGGCGATGACCGGCGCGATCGCTTTCACGACGGGCCGGGCACGCGTCGGGCCGTTCGTCGGTCCAGCCGTGCCCGACTACACCGCGTTTGCCGCCCGCATCCGCGACACGCTTGATATCGAGTCGGTCAGCGCCATGCGGTGGTTGTCGGAACCGGATCCGCGACTCGTTTTCAATACGCACCAGACGTACGATCAAGTGCTGCCCGATCTCGAAGTCCTGCGAGAGCTGCGAAAACGTGATCTGGCTGCGACAGAGGCGAACGCCGAACGCCTTGTTGCCGAGGCTGCGTTGAAACAGCTCGATACGCCCGAGCCGGTGGTGGCGGTGGCGCGGGCCAAGCTGCTCGAAGCGAAAGTCGAGTCGGCGCCGTTCCTCGAACTGGCGCATACGGTGTACCGCCATCCCAGTTTTGACGGCGATCCGGACGACGATCTTGTCGTCTTCGTGAACGAAGCAGGCGCGCGGCTCGTACGCACGCACGCAAATCGTGAGATTCAGTACCCCGTTGCGACAACCTCGCGGCGGGTACAGCCGTAGCGGAATGGACCCGCATCATGAGCCGGGCCTGGTCATCGGATGACTGCATCATGGGCGACCTGCCACTTTCCATCGTCATACCGATCTACAACGAGGTCGAGAACGTCGAGCCGCTGCTCGATCACCTCATCGCGTGTGTCGAGCCGATCGGCAAGCCGTTTGAGGTCGTGCTGGTTGACGACGGCAGCCGCGACGGCACCGAGGCGTTGCTCGATCAGCGGGCCGCGGCCGATTCGCACATTCGGGTGATTCACTTCGCCCGCAACTTCGGGCAGACCGCGGCAATGGCCGCCGGGTTCGCCGCGGCGAGGGGCGATGTGATCGTGACATTGGACGGCGATCGCCAGAACGAGCCGGCCGAGATTCCAGCAATGCTCAAGAAGCTCGACGAGGGCTACGACCTTGTCAGCGGCTGGCGCCGTGATCGCCAGGACAATTTCATCCGTCGTCTGCCGTCTCGCATGGCGAATCGGCTCATCGGCCGTGTGACGGGCGTGCGGTTGAACGATTACGGCTGCACGCTCAAGGTGTACCGGCGCGGCTTCGTCGAGCCGTCCGAACTCTACGGCGAGATGCATCGGTTTCTGCCGGTTTACGTGGCGATGCGCGGCGGCCGGATCACGGAAAGGGTCGTGCGCCACCACGCCCGGCCGGCTGGGACCAGCAAGTACGGGCTCGGTCGCACGTTTCGCGTGTGCATCGACTTGGCGCTGATCCAGTTGCTCTATCGCTACGCCAGCCGGCCGTCGCATTGGTTCGTCCGGCTCGCCACGGGCTTCTTCATGTTGGCGGGCGTGTTCGCGCTGGTGGGCGTGGGCCTGCTGATCCCGTCGGGCGTGCGGCTGTGGGCCGCATTTGCCGGGCTGGCGGCGATTGGATTCGGCCTCGGCGGGGTGACGATGGTGGCCGCCGGGCTGTGTGCCGAGCTGATTATGCGGGTTCGCTATGAGGCGGCTGGAAAGCGACCCTATCTGGTTCGGGAGGCCATGAACGCCGATTCGGCTGTCCGGCCAGAGGCTTCCGGGCCCCCAGGGGCGAAGAGGAGTTGATCGCCCGGCATGGAAGGCATACTATCTCTTGATGGGACAAGGACTTGCCGGAGGAACTGAGTGGTATGTCCGTCGCCGTGAGCCTGGCTGGCAACCTTGCTTCGACAACGCCCATTGCGGCTGCGGCCGGGGATCTGTTATGGCGGTCGGTGGTGTTTTCAGGGCTGTTGGTCGGGTTGATTGTTCTGATGTTGGCGGCGCGGTACTATCACCGCCTGATCGATGAGCCGCCGGAGACCTCGGAACCGTGGACGTTGGCGGATTTACGTCGGCTGCGTGCAGACGGGGAACTGACCGAGGAAGAATACGATCGGCTCCGTGCGGCGATGATTGCCGGCATAAGGTCCGGCCTGGAGGGCGACAACGCGGCTGCGAAAGGGGCCGAGCCCCCGGATTCGTCCCATAAAGAGTGATTTTGAGGTGAAGAAGCGTCGGGGCCGCTGACGATAGAACGGCAAGGCGCCGGGTGCGCGGTCGTTCAAGCGGGCGGCGCTCGTTTAGCATACTAGGAAAACGGATGGCCAGTTCACGTGGTTCACAGGGCGGTGGTTCGGGCGGCTCACGGGGTCGCCGGTCCACGGCATGCAGTTTCTGCGGGAAGATGCAGCGCGACGTCGGGCCGATGGTCGAAGGCCCGAACGATGTCTACATTTGCGCCTCCTGTGTCGAGTTGTGTCACAACATCATCAAGCAGGAAAAGCGCAAGGTTACGTCCGCCCGTACGCTCGTCGGCACGATCCCGGCGCCGCGGCAGATCAAGGAATTCCTCGATCAGTATGTCATCGGCCAGGACGACGCCAAGAAGGCGCTCGCGGTCGCGGTGCACAACCACTACAAGCGGTTGAGTCATACGGATTCGGCCGACGATGACGATGTCGAGATCGACAAGTCGAACGTGCTGCTGATCGGGCCGACCGGTTCGGGCAAGACGTTGCTGGCGCGGACGTTGGCACGCGTGTTGAATGTGCCGTTCGCGATCGGCGACGCGACGACGTTGACCGAGGCCGGCTATGTCGGCGAGGACGTCGAGAACGTGCTGCTGCGTCTGCTGCAGAACGCGGACTACGACCTCGAAGCGGCCCAGCGCGGCATTGTCTACATCGACGAGATCGACAAGATCGGCAAGACCTCGCAGAACGTCAGCATCACGCGCGACGTGTCGGGCGAGGGGGTCCAGCAGGCGCTGCTGAAGATGCTCGAGGGCACCGTGTCCAACATTCCGCCCCAGGGCGGCCGCAAGCATCCCGAGCAGCAGTACATCCAGATGGACACGACGCACATTCTGTTCATCTGCGGCGGGACGTTCGTCGGCCTCGACGAGATCATCCAGCGCCGGCTCGGCAAGTCGGCGATCGGCTTCGCCGGCGAGATGGAGAAAACTGAGACACGCACGTCGCAGCTCGGCAAGGTGCTGCATGCGGTCACGCCGGAAGACCTGATGGAATACGGCATGATTCCCGAGTTGGTCGGGCGCCTGCCGCTGATTACGACACTGAGCCCGCTCGATGAGGCGGCGCTGATCCAGATTCTCACCGAACCGAAGAACGCGCTCGTGCGGCAGTATCAGCGGCTCTTCGAACTCGAGGGCTGCGAACTGGAGTTCACTCCGGACGCGCTGCGGGCCGTTGCCGAGAAGGCGCTCAAACGCGACACCGGCGCCCGGGCCCTGCGAGCGGTGACCGAAGAGATGATGCTCGACATCATGTACGAGCTTCCGGATATGAAGGACAGTGGTCGCTGGACCGTGACCGAGGCCGTTGTGCGAGGTGAACAACCCCTGTTCACCGCGTCGGCCAAATCACGCCGGCGAAAGGAATCCGCCTGACCGCGCCGCCGCCCCTCGATCGCCGGGGGCGGCTTTTTTGTTTTTACCCCTCGTGGAAGAATACGTAGCCCAGAATCACGGCGGAGATCAAGCCGACGGCGTCGGCGATCAGGCAGGCCGGCAGCGTGTGGCGGATTCGCTTGACGCCCACGGCGCCGTAATAGACCGTCAGGATGTAGAACGTCGTCTCCGTGCTGCCCTGCATGATGCTCGCGGTCATGCCGAGGAAGCTGTCCGGGCCGAAGTTCCGGAAGATATCGCCGAGCACGCCGCGGGCGCCGCCACCGCTCAGCGGGCGGATCAGTGCGAGGGGCACGAGTTCCAGCGAATCCGTGTAGGCGCCGAGACCGCACCGATTCATGGCCCACGTCAGGCCGATCTTGATGTCCTCGAACGCGCCGCTGGCGCGAAACACGCCGATCACGAACAGAATTGCGACCAGATACGGGATGATCATCACGGCGGTGTCGAAGCCTTCCTTCGCGCCGGCGACGAACGATTCGTACATCGGCACGCCTTTGCGATACGCCCAGACGAGCACGAACAGAATCCCCAGCGGGATGAACCACTGGCTCGCGAGGTCGAACGATGTTCGGATGGATTCAAGGATCTCGCTCATGACTTTGCCTCCTCGGCGTCGGTGGCTGGGAAGGGGAACTTTGGCTGCAGCCAACGGATGGCGAGAATCGCGGCGATCGTGCTCATCGTGGTCGCGATCAGGCCGGCGAAGACCGGGCCGGCCGGATTGGCGCTGTTGGCAGCGGCGCGGAAGACGATGACGCTCGTGGGGATAAGGTTGATGCTGCTCGTGTTGATGGCCAGGAACATCGCCATCGCATTGGTGGCCGTGTTCGGCGTCGGGTTGAGCTTCTGCAGCTCCTTCATCGCCTTGAGGCCGACGGGTGTCGCCGCGTTGTCGAGCCCGAGCAGGTTTGCCGAGAGGTTCATCAGGATCGCGCCGGCAGCGGGGTGGCCGTCGGGTACGTCGGGAAACAATCGTCGCAGCAGCGGACGCATCCCGTTGGCCAGTGCCTGCACGAGCCCGGCGTCTTCGGCGATGCGCATAATCCCGAGGAAGAGTGCGAAGCCGCCGATCATCTTGATGCACAGCTCGACGGCCGTCATCGCGGCCTCGAAGCTGCCGTCGGTGATCGCCTTGCCGGCATCGCTCATCGCGGTGATGCGGGCGGCGGTACCGCCCTCCTTGACCGTCGCGGCGCGGTAGAGTCCCTTGCCCAGCGCCACGGTCACGCCGAGCACGAACAGCCAGAACCAGATTTTGTTGAGCATGACGTCCTCCGAACGGCTGAGAGACAGGCGCCGCCGGCCCGGGCCCGGCGGTCGACGCCCGGATTCTACCCCAGGCTGCCGCGAGATGCGCACCCGCGGGCTCAGGCCGGCCTCAGAGCGAAGGAAATCGCGAACTGCCTCGATCGGCATGGGGGTAGGCAGCTGCGGCCGCCTCCGGTTCGAGCGCAATAGCATCGCTTCCTGGAACGGCCGTTCTGGCTCAGAAACGTGGCGGGGCCCAACACCGAGAGCACTGGTTTGCGCAGGCCATCCGTGTTTTTGGGGGCACCAAGCTGGTTGGTGTGATTCGGATGCGATAGCCTTGGGACTCAGGCCGGAAATCGGCAGCAAGTTGTTGACAGTGTCTGTCCCATTCAGTAGAATCGTGCTCCGGTCTCGGAGGTCTCTTATGGAACGGAGGGGAATTCGCATGCGTCATTTCTTTGCGCTTGTTGTGGCTTATGCTGTAGCTACGTCCTCAGCCGTCGCCGCTATTCGTTACGTTGACGACGACGCGCCGGGCGGCAATGGCCTGAGTTGGGCGGCTGCGTTCAACGATCTCCAGGGTGCTCTGGACGCAGCTGTGCCGGGCGACACGATCTGGGTGGCGGCGGGTGCCTATGCGCCGTCGGTCAGGACAGATCCTCTCGACAGTCGCACGGCCGCGTTTCAGTTGATCAACGACGTGGCCATTTACGGCGGGTTCGCCGGCACCGAAGATTCGGCCACGTTCGACCTGGCCGACCGCGATCTTGTCGCTAACGAAACCATCCTCAGCGGCGACATCGGCGCAATCGGTGACGATTCGGATAATTGTTACCACGTTTTTTGCCACTTCAGCGGCACGAGCCTGGACAATACCGCCGTCCTTGACGGCGTTACGGTCTCCGGCGGAAACGCCAACGGCAGCAGCTACCCCTACGACTGCGGCGGCGGGATGTTCAACAACTACAGCAGCCCGACTCTGACCAACTGCACATTCAGTGAGAACTCGGCCGCCAACTCCGGCGGGATGTGCAACTGTAACAATAGCAGCCCGACGCTGACCGACTGCATGTTTAGCAGGAACCTGGCACCCGGCGGCAGCGCCGGTGGGATGGGCAACTGGGATTACAGCAGCCCGATGCTGATCCGTTGCGTCTTCAACGAGAACACGGCGAGCGGCGATGGTGACGGCGGGATGTGCAACTGGAACAGCAGCAGCCCGACGCTGATCGACTGCACGTTTACCAGGAACCTGGCAACCGGCGGCAGCGCCGGCGGGATGGGCAACTACTGGGGCAGCGAGCCGTTGCTGAACAGCTGCATCTTCAGCGAGAACTCAGCAGCCATGGGGTATGGCGGTGGGATGGTCAACGACTACGTCAGCAGCCCGACGCTGACCGACTGCACGTTCAGTGGCAACTTGGCCACCGTCAGTTCAGCCGGGATGTTCAACGCCAACAGCAGCCCGACGCTGATCCGTTGCGTCTTCAACGAGAATGCGGCCGGCGGTGACGGTGGCGGGATGGGCAACTGGGAGGGCAGCACGCCGGAGCTCATCGATTGTGAGTTCAGCGGGAACGCGTCTGACGACGAAGGTGGAGGGATGTTTAATCGCAACAGCAGTCCGGCTCTGACGGACTGCGAGTTTAGCGGAAACTCCGCCCAATACGGCGGCGGTGGGATGTGCAACGAACTTGACAGCACTCCGTCGCTGATCGGATGCGTCTTCAGCGGGAACTCAGCCACTGGCCAGGGCGCGCAGGGCGGCGGGATGTTCAACTCCTACAGCAATCCAACGCTAAACAACTGCAGTTTCAGCGAAAACTCCGCCCAATCCAGGGGCGGTGGGATGATCAACGACTACGTCAGCACTCCGCAGTTGACCGACTGTACGTTCAGCGGGAACTCGGCCACCGGCATGGACGGACAGGGCGGCGGGATGTGCAACTGGAACAGCAGCAGCCCGATGCTGGCGAATTGCACATTCAGTGAAAACTCGGCTTACGTTGACGGCGGCGGGATGTGCAACTTCAATAGCAGCAGCCCGGCGCTGACCGACTGTACGTTCAGCGGGAACTCAAGCGACTTCGGCGGTGGGTTGTGTAACTGGAACAGCAGCAGTCCGATGCTCATGAACTGCACGTTCAGCGAGAATTCGGCTGACCGACACGGTGGCGGGATAGGCTGCTTTTCGAGCAGCAACCCGACGATTACGGGCTGCACGATCAGCCGGAACACGGCCGATGTTATCGGCGGTGGGATCTATTACATTGAGTGCCAGCCGACGATCACGAATTGCACGATCAGCGGGAATACAGCCGATACCGATGGCGGCGGAATCTTCTGCGACTATCACAGCCGTTCGACGATTACGAACTGTACGATCAGCGGGAACCTGGCCAATGACGAGGGTGGCGGGATCTGGTGCTATAGCAGCGACCCGGTGATTACGAACTGCACGGTCAGTGGGAACGTAGCCGGTACTAGCGGCGGCGCAATGTACAACATGAACTTCAGTACCCCGACGTTGACCAACTGCATCCTTTGGGGCAACGCGGCACCGACTGGACCGGAGATACACAATGACAGCTCCACAGCAACCGTAGCCTATAGTTGTGTTGAAGGCGGCTATCCTGGCGTGGCCAATATCGGAGACGCCCCGCTGTTTGTGCGCGACCCCGATGCGGGCTTGGATAGCCAGTGGGGAACGGCCGACGACGACTATGGCGATTTGCGTCTCCAGGTTGGTTCGCCCTGTATTGATGAAGGCGACAACGCGGCCGTGCCGACGGAGACCACAACGGACTTGGACGGCAACCTGCGGATCTTCGATGGTACTGCCATTGGTTCGCGTGTCGTGGACATGGGGGCGTACGAATACGGGTCCTTCCCGCCGGCCCCGGGCGACTTCGACTTGGACAGCGACGTGGACTTGACCGACTTCGGCTTGTTCTCGTCGTGTTTCAATGGCCCGAATCGTCAGCCGGCGGCGGGATGTGCGGCGGCGGATCTCGATACCGACGGCGACGTGGATCTGGCGGACTTCGGCGTGTTCGCGGCGTGCTTTAACGGCCCGAACCGCCCGCCGGCGTGTCAACAATAGGCAGAAGGCAGAAGCCAGGAGACAGTTGGCGGCCGCAGACTACGTGTGCGTTGTGCGGTGCGCAACTTTCTGCAAAGGTTCGTCATCGCGCCCCCACCCCCTGCTCCGTCCGGCTGCGCCGTACTGCGCAGAGGATGGGCCACCCGGAGCCGGAGCGGATCATTCTGGGCGCGGCGGGTCGCTGGACGAGCGGGCTCCTTTGCGGCACGATGGGGCGTGGAGGTGATCCATGCTTCGTTGTGTCTTTCGATCGCTTGCTCTGCTGTTCGTCACAGTCGGTGCGGTATGTGCCGCGGCTCCAGGTTCTCAGGCTACGCGGCCCGAGAGTTCCCCGTGCGATCCGCGTTGGCGTGACTTGCCGCATACGGACACCTTCTTTGCGCCGAAGACGTATTCCACGTTGGATGAATGGAAGGCTCGCCGCGAGCACTTGCGGAAGCAAATCCTCTGGGCGGCAGGCCTTTGGCCGATGCCGGCCCGGACGCCGATGAATTTGCGGATCTTCGGACGCATCGAGCGCGATGGGTACACGGTCGAAAAGGTCTATCTGGAGAGCACGCCCGGCTTCTTCGTTACTGGCAACCTCTACCGACCGCGGGCCGCTGCTGGCAAACATCCGGGCGTTGCCTGCCCGCATGGCCACTGGCAGAACGGACGTCTCCACGATGACGAGCGCGGCTCGGTGCCGGCACGTTGCATCACGCTGGCGCGCATGGGTTGCGTCGTCTTTTCGTACGACATGATCGGCTACAACGACAGCGCGCATCAGATCATCCACCGCTTCGAGGGCCAGCGCGAAACGCTCTGGAACATTCATCCGCTTGGCGTGCAGTTGTGGAACAGCCTGCGCGTCGTCGATTTCCTCGAATCGCTGCCGGATGTGGACCCCGAGCGCATCGGATGCACCGGGGCATCCGGTGGCGGCACGCAGACGTTTCTGCTGTCGGCCGTCGATGACCGCATCCGCGTGGCCGCGCCGGTCAACATGATCTCCTGCCACATGCAGGGTGGCTGCGTGTGCGAGAACGCGCCAGGCCTGCGCTTCGAAACGAACAACATCGAGATCGGCACGATGATGGCGCCGCGGCCGCTCTTCCTGGTCAGCGCCACCGGCGACTGGACCGACCGCACGCCGAGCGTCGAGTTCCCGGCCATCCAGGCCGTCTACCGGCTCTACGGCGCCGAGGACAGCGTCGGCATGGTCCAGATCGACGCCGACCACAACTACAACCGCGCCAGCCGCGAGGCCGTCTATGGCTGGTTCGCGAAATGGCTGCTCGGCCGCGCGAGCAGCGAGCCGATTCCGGAGCCCGCATATCAGAAAGAGGACGATAAGGATCTGCTCGTCTTCGTCGACGGCAAGCTGCCCGAGAACGCCCGGGATCAGGCTGGTTTCATTGCTGACCGGATCGAGGCGGCTCGGCTCCAGGCCGACGCTTTGCGGCCCGTTGACGCCGAGCGTCTGAAGACGTTTCGAGCGGTGGCTGGCGAGGGCTTGCGGTTCGCTCTCGGCCTGCGCCCGGCCAAACCGGGGGAGGTGACGTTCGAGGTCGATCGTGCCTGGACGCACGAGAATGTGCGAATGGACGCGGGCGTGCTGGTCGAGCGTGTGCGGGGCACGCGCGTGCCGGCCGTCGTGTTCTTGCCAAAGGCTGCCAAGCCCGACACGGCGTGGGCCGTGTTGGTCGATGGGGCCGGAAAGGAGGCTTGGCTGAAATCGGACGGTGTGACGCCGGGGGCGTTCGTCCGCGGGCTCGTGGCGGTCGGTCATCGCGTCGTGGCGATTGATGCGTTCGGGATCGGCGAGGCTGTCGGCGAGCAGGATCCGGCCCAGCCGCGTGGGAGCACGAAACACTTCATGACGTTCAACCGAACGGATACGGCCGAGCGTGCCTGCGACGTCGCGACGGCGATCGGCTGGTGTCGGCGTGGTGAACGATCCGCGGGCGGCGGGCCGGTGCACGTCGTTGGCGCAGGGCAGGGGGGGATCTGGTGCCTGCTTGCCTGTGCGGCGTTGGGCTCCGATCCTGTGGCGAAGGGGTGGCTCGGGCGCCTGGTGATCGACGTGGATGAGTTCGACACGACCGACGAGCATGCATACTTAACGCGGTGTTTAGTGCCGGGCCTGCCGCGGGTTGGAGGCCTGCCCGCGGCGGCTGCGCTGATTTCGCCGTATGCGCTACTGCTACATGACACAGGGTCGCGTTTCGATACCGCGTGGGCGAACGGCGCATACGCCGGCGCATGGGGCAGCGCACTCGTCATCAGGCCGGAGCCGCAGGACGTTTCGGCGATGCTCGCCTGGCTGACTGCCTCTGAATAGACGATGGGTGTAGTGCTGTCAGGCGCGGTTCGGACGGGTGTGTTCACTCCAGATCAACTGGCCTCTCCTCGAACGGACGGTGGGAGATGAGCCGTTGGCCTTCCGTCGTCTGGAGGCTTTCCAGCGGAACCCAGTTGAATGCGCCACAGTGGTCGCAGGCGTACTCCGCCGCATCGAAATCACGCAGCGAGACCCACAACCCGGTCTGTTCGTGGCATTGTGTACAGCGGAAATAGGCCCGTGTTCTTGGTGGTTTCATCGGCCACCTCCTTCCGTGCCTACTCTTATCTTAGCCGATTTCGGTGTGAAGGCGAATGGCGTCGATGCCGTGAATCCGCGCGGCGCGTCACGGACAGGCAGATCCGCCGATCTTCGTGCCAGCCCGGCATTTGCGGATGCGCCGGTGCCGGACGGCCTGCTTGGGGAATCGGCGATGAGCGGCTAGGATATCCGGACGCTGGATTCGACGGGTCTTGATAGTAGAGAGCGATTCGATGCCGAAGGACAGAGGATTCGTCAAGATCGCGAGCCTGAAGTCGACGGATGATTTCCGTGCTCGCGTGGCGGAGTTGGGAATCGAGCTTCCCGTCGATGAGACGATTTTGACGGCGGAGGGCGGTTCGCCGCTGGCGGCGCCGATCAGCGTACTCGGGCGTCAGGTCGGCAATCGCTGGTGCATCCATCCGATGGAAGGATGGGACGGCACACCCGCCGGCGCGCCGACCGAACTGACGCTTCGGCGGTGGCAGCGATTCGGCGAGAGCGGCGCCAAGCTGATCTGGGGCGGTGAGGCGGTGGCCGTCCGGCATGATGGCCGGGCGAATCCGAATCAGCTCTGCGCGACGCCGGCGAACAAGGGCGGGCTCGCGCAGTTGCGAGCCGTGCTCGTGGCTGCGCACCAGAAGGCCTACGGCCGCACGGACGATCTGCTGATCGGTCTGCAATTGACGCACTCGGGTCGGTTCTGTCGCCCGAATGAGAAGATACGTCCTGAGCCGCGCATTCTGTACCACCATCCGATTCTGGACGGGCGGGTCGGCATCCAGCCCGACGACAATACGCCGATCTTGACCGACGATGAGATCGACACCCTGATTGATGATTTCGTGGCCGCGGCCCGCATGGCCGCCGAGACCGGATACGATTTTGTCGACGTGAAAGCGTGTCATGGCTACCTTGGCCACGAGTTCCTCGGCGCCCACACCCGCGAGGGCAAGTACGGCGGCAGCCTCGAAAACCGCACGCGGTTCCTGCGCACCACCGTGGCCCGCATCCGCAATGAGGTGCCTGGGCTGGGTATCGGCGTTCGGATCAGCATGTTCGACATTCTGCCGTATGAGGATGATCCCGCGACCCGGACGTCCAAGCAGAAGGGTTTCGGTCGCCCGTCTGCATTCGAGGGCCCGGGACCGTACCGATATGGCTTCGGCGTGAATCCGGACAATCCCGACGAGCCGGACCTGGCCGAACCGATCGCGCTGCTGGAGCGACTTGTCGCCGACGATATCCGGTTCATCAACGTCACGTGCGGCAGTCCGTACTACAACCCCCACATTCAGCGGCCGGCGGCGTTTCCACCGTCCGATGGCTATCGGCCGCCGGAGGATCCGCTCGTGGGCGTGGCGCGCCAGATCCAGGCGACCCGGCAACTCAAGGCACGCCTGGGCGATGCGGTGACGCTGGTCGGGACCGGCTACACGTACCTGCAGGAGTATCTGCCGCAGGTGGCCCAAGCGGTCGTGCGGCAGGGATGGGCCGACTTCGTCGGCATCGGCCGGATGGTCCTGGCGTATCCGGAGATGCCCGCCGATTCGCTTCGGACGGGCGTGTTGGACACGAAACGGATCTGCCGGACGTTCAGCGATTGCACGACCGGTCCCCGCAAGGGGCTCGTCAG
>JAFGKA010000499.1 GCA_016928855.1 Phycisphaerae bacterium | reverse complement strand
GGTTAAATCAATAGACAGGGCTAAGCATGTAGAGCCGAAGGCGGAGGATTTGCGGACGCGGGTTCAATTCCCGCCGCCTCCACCATTCAACCAAAGCCCAACCATTTTCGGTTGGGCTTTTTCATGCCCGCAACCCCAGTCTTGGCGCGGTTCCGCGCTTTGCCCTCTTGAGCGCCCCTCCCCCGCTATCTCCGCTTCGGGTGCTCATTTACCCGAATTTCTGTCTCTGTTCTCTGTTTGGCTCTTGAGCGTTCAAGAGGCACGATCCAGCAATGACGCGAGTTTCAGGGCGTCGGGTTGTATTTGGTAACTGGTCGGGGGCAAGCGACTGAGAATGGAAAAATGACTTCTTGGAGAAAAAACACCAGAAGGCGGTTGTCGTGCCGAGCCAGCGGGCGGCTGTCGGCCAGAACCAGGCTGTGACCAACGTAAAGTGCACGACATCTTTGCCCGAACCTTCGGTCACTCAACTTGAATGCGATGTTTCAGTGTTCATCCATCGAACTCAGGGCGCAGGGTCATCATACGGATGTAAACGGTGGCAACAAAATCGTGTCTGACCCCGTTACCTCCGTTACCTACGAAATCAGGCCAAGGTGAAAGCTGATTAGCAGTTCACCACGGCTGATGCGCACATTAAAATCCGTAAGCTTTATCCGACGTTCGACGGGTGACAGTGCACTAAAGCTCAATGATCCGCGCCAGTTGCGCGCCGGGACGATGCTAATCCTCCGCTGCACGCCAAAGTTAACAGCGGCAAACTACCTGCACGGATTTTCCGTCCCAAGCACATCTTTTAGCTCAGCGGCTCTCTGGCGAAACCTCTCTCCCGCGTCGTCAGGGAACGGAAATCCGGCAGGTCCAACAAAGACAAATGGCTCATTGCTATCGGCATGTCGTACGCGAATTCGATCGAATTCTTCAAACCATCGATCATAGTGTTCGATCAACCGACGAGCATCGTTCTCCAATTTGGCGGGTATAAGATGGGCCTTGTTCATCAAAATATGGCGTGCCTCTTTGTTTCCCTCACGGATGATCTCGGATTCAAGAGACAGATTCTTCTCGGTCCATCGATCAAATGCCGCTTTGGTGCGGTCTAGCTGAACGATTAGTGGTACGAGCAGCTCGCAATACTCCGCTTTGGCGGCTGAGTCTGGCGCGCTTACGAACTGTCGCAGTTTATTCACCGCATCTGTGAGTTGTGCGAGACCGATGACTATGGTGACGAGAACAAGGACGACCACAAGGATGCGGTTGTTGTGGACCCAGTTCCAGAATCGGTTTAGCCGCGTGCCTTGGCTACCTGCATCCATAGCAACCTCCCACTGAACTATTTAACGAGAAACCGGCCACCGCGGGCGCGGCGAACATGCCTACGAAGCAGGACGCCGCTCTTCCGCGCCTCCGGTGCAACAGCTGGTTGTGCCTCATGAAAGCACGATCCGATCTCTTGTCATGCAGCCACACGACCGCATATGGCTACAACTAGCGTGGCGACCATGAACCCAAGGCTCAGCAAGGTGGCATCGATAGCTGTATTCAGCAAACGGAACTTTCGAGCTGCGTAACCAGCCTTCCCATGGATAGCCCTTAGTGCCTCTTGAGTCAGATCGTCCGGAGAGGCATCCATATACTTCTTTGCGAACGCATCTCGATCAATGCGCGCGATATAACTTAGCAGGAAGAGTTCAGAAGGTGGTTGATTGTGAATCTTGGCTGGACGCGCAGCCAAGAGGCCACACGCCAAACTGAGGGTCAAAAGTGCAGCTGCGGTTGTTGCAAGGCCAAGAGTCATTGATGGGACGATGCAACTCACGGCAAAGTCACCGCCGCGGCAACCAGATACCATCTTGATGAGGCCTCCGCTGACTGCTAGAAGAATGGCGTCCCTGGCGACAAGCAGCGAGGCCTTGCTGTCCCCGAACTGCACCTGACTCTCGATTTGTTCGAAGAATTTATCCAGGAACTCGGGTTTGGTGTTTGCCATAAGTCGCTCCGTTTAGTGCCGCACCACGATAACAGTGAATGTCAACAAGCTGTGCTCGCTTTGGGTCCACCGGGCACCGTGATCTCTACTCTTCCCGTTCGCCCGCAGGAAACGGAATGGCCATATCGAAGCGCAACCCGCTGCTGCCTTCGCCTGCTCCTGCTGTCTTTTTCCTGGCGATCCACAGGTGTGTGGAACCATCTAACCACCGACTGCGCCGCACCACGCGGGATACCCTGACTCCCGGACGGGTGACTTCCTCTTCCCGTACCCGGTAGATCGCCCGGTCAGCGAGCCGGGTGGGCTGCAGGACTCGGCCAACCGGTCTGACCTCGCCTCCCTCACCCCGATGCAGCAGGGCGGCACGTTCCAAGGCGATATCCCGGGTGGCTTGATCGATCAGCACGGGCAGGAAGGGAATCCAGTGCTCAGGCACGGTGGATTGGATGCTGTATTTCAAAGGCGCAATGGGTTCGGCCCCTGCCACGGGTTCCTCGGCTGGTCCGGCTTGAGCTCGCTCGTGCCCCGACCAGGGTCTTCCCACTCCGTTTTCCGTGGTGTGCTCGATGGCCCATACCATATTGGCCATTTCATCCCGTAGAAACCGCACCTCCTCCAAAACCTCGCCGTCGAGAGTGCTGGCGACGGCGGTGGGCGACAAGATGAAGAAATCCGCCAGAGCATCTTCATCACCCTCGATGGCCGTGGAGAACATGGACCAGTGCCCGGTTGCCGATGCCGCTCCACGGTCGGCACGGTCGACGACGGTGGTGTCGCCGAAGACGTCATGGACCAGCAACGCGTCGATCCGGCACAGGGTGCCTACCCTCTGGGCGAACGGCACGACAAACCAATCGTTGCTGTGCACCAGCATGAAATCTATGAGTACCACCTTGGCCAGCTCCCCTGGCTCTACCTGGATGCCGCCAAAATCGGTCGATCCACTCTCGAAGTGCCACCATCGCGCATTGGGCATGCCGCGAAAACGCACGTTGATGGGCAGAAGACTGCGCGTCACGGTTTCCACGGCTGGCCGACCCGCCTCATCACCATCGGGGCCGGGGCGCTGATCAAAGGCATACCATTCGTATTCACCTTGTCGCCCGGCGTAAGCATTGAAGACGGCCCGACCGCCTGTTGGCGTGATCGCCGATGCCTGAACCCCGTACTCCAGCCGCTCGGGCCGCCAAGCGGGGGCATCGTCCACGGTCAAATCGCCGAAGACAGCTTGCACCCATGCATGAAATCGCGCTGCCAGCTGTCGGACGACCGCGCTTTGAGCGGGATCGCCGATCGGAGGGGCATCCGGCAAATTAGGCAGAGCGTTGTGAACAGCCCTGTAGAGCGCTATTCCGTCAATGGCGCGGCCTGCGCACACCCGAAGAAACCTGGCCAGCTCCTGATCCGGCATCGCGTTCAGCGCGTCAAACGACGGCCGTACGATGCGGTAAGCATCGCGAAAGGACTGGATCAGATCCCTTCGCACCCGCTCCTCCAAATCAGACCCCGCCAGCAGAGATTCGAAGCGTTGTCCCAGCTCTACGGCGGTAGCAACATCCGGCGTGAAAGGCTCCGTTTCGACCAAGGCCTCAAGCGGCGTCTGGTTATTAAAGGCCTGAAAAACGGCGTAGCCGTCGGAAGCTCGCCAGCCATTTACGGGAGAGAAGCGGGCAGCGAATTGCACATAGGCGGGCGAAGCCGCATCCTCGCCCTGGAACTCACCGAACTGCCACTGCCGCGTCAGGAACCAGAGCGGGTCACGAATTTGCGCGGACAGGCTGCGCTGCAGGTGAGGGCTGCGAGGACGCGGCTCCACCCGGTTCCAGTAGGTGATGGACGGCATGGTTCATGTCTCCTGCTTAACGACAAAAGCTTCAGCTACCAAGCTGCCGACGAAGTTGGTCGCTACCGTTTCGTTGACCGGGTTGGCCGCCAGGAAGGTCATGGGAAGGAGCTGACCGTAGAGGCCGAGGTACTCGCTGTCTACGGCACGTATCTTGGCCAACTCCAAGGTCTGATGCAGGATGCGGATGAGCGTCTCAAGGTCCCAACGTTCAGTGCGAATGGGGCGCACGGCCAGAAGCACCGCTTGCGGCGCCTGCGCACCCGGGCTGTCGTACTGGAACACGACGCCAGCTTCTTCTCGGGCGTTCGGGATCAGCTCGACCCATTCGTCGAGCAGAAGGCCGACCCATTCCTGGTCCGCAGCGAGGGCGATTGGCTGATCCGTCGCGGGATCGAGGGACCGATGTAGCACCAGCGATACCCGCCCCGCCGGTGGGCGCGGATTCTGCTCGCCGAACGGCAGGGCCACCCAGCGGGCCCCGTCCTCATGGGGAAGCTGCATCACCCCGAAGGATGTGAGCTTGGTGCCCATCGTGCCGGCATAGAGGGCCAGCCGGCGCCATCGTCCCAACGGCGTGCGTACCCGGGCTGCTTGGGCGAACCAGGCGCTGACGGCTCCCTCGGGGTCATTCCCAAGGTCTGGGCCAACGGTCAAAGCCCGCTCCAGCAGATCAGGCCGCGCCGGCTTGAAGCGGGGCAGGATCATGAATTCTCGCCCGAACACCGCCTGAATCTTGCGGATCGGATCGGTTTCGGCCTCCGCTTCCGTGTGCCGACGCTGCAGTTCGGACAGCACGCTTCGCCCCTGGGTGACCAGCTCGATTTGGGACGCCGTGCTGGAATCTGGACGGGTGAGCGGAAAGGCGGCCGCGATGCCGAACAGGGAAGCGGCGCGCAGGGCATCACGCAGCGGGTCGAGGTCGGGACGGACGCCGGGCTGTGGGTTGTCTATGGCCGAGAGAGCGGCGTCGAGCGTATCGACGGTTGCTTTCAGTTCATCGACGGCCTTAGCCGCCCGATCGGTCAGCTCCGCGACGAGAAGATCCGCGGTCTGGACTTCCCGTGCCTGTTCCGGCGGCAGCAGATCCAAGGGCTGCAGCGGGCGGGCCCCGCCGAGCATCTCGTTGAGGGCTCGGGCGATCTCCAGAATCTCGGGAAAGGTCCGTTCCGGAGCGGAAAGGCCAGGCAGCTCATATTCGATGCGAAAAGGCGCGCCCTCTCCTGCCGCTCCAGGGATTTCAGTGCCGGCAGGAAGGTTCGCGACCGCGGCGTGGACGACACGCCGGTCCAGTTCCGAGTCCAGCGGCTGGGTCTCGATGGTCCGGGCCAGGGCCAGGACATCCAGTGGTTCCAGTTGCAGGTTTTCCAGCGTGACGTCGATCGGCGCTTCGCGTCCACGGACGGTGACCCTGCACCGCACGCTGGACGGGTCCCCGAGGAGGCGGCCCGTCCAGGCGTTCAGATAAGGCTCTGTACGTCCCCGCGGGGTGCGTGGAGGGTCGGCCCAGGCGCCATTCGGCAGGGGGTCGCCTCCGAAGATCAGCCCCACCCGATGAAACAGAGAGGTGCCGCCGCGCGGTACCCGAGCGATCTCCGGCTCGGGCGGACGCACCCCTTTAGCCATGGTATCCAGGGTAGCACCGGCGCCTTCAGTGCTGCCGCGTATCACCTGGTGCACCGATTCCGCCATCAGCAGATCGGTGAGCGCATCCACCGCATCGTCGAGCACATTGAGTTCCGCCTCGATCGCGTTCCGCTCATCGTTGCCGGGCTGCAACCGCTCGTCGTCCCAGGGGATCTCGTTCTTCCGCCAGGCTTCCCGCAGGCGCAGGCCGTTCACTACATTCCGTGCGGCGATGGCTTCACGGGCGGTGCCAGGCACGGCGGCAGGGACGTTGTCAGTGGCTTGATCGTCCAGGAGCGGATACAGCTGCCGAAACGGGTCGATGAACTTGTCGAGCTGCACGCGCCGGTCTCGCTGACTGCGCTCGTGGAGTCCGCGCTCGAACCGATACCCCAGCACGGCGCCCAGCGGCTGGCCTTCTCGGACGCTGTCCATCAGCCACAGCGCAGTACGTACCCTAGCCGAGGACAGGTTGACGGCATAGGGTTCCTGGCCACCACCGGCGCGGGTCCGGTAGGCATTGCGAAGGACCGCCGCGGTGGCGCCATGCGCCATGGACGGGGCGTAGATGTAACCGTCGCTGTCGGTGCGGGCACGCAACGTCTCGCCATTGGGCAGCCGGACCTCACGGCGTTCGCCGGGCGGGTCCGCCCGGAGGTTCTCGACCCAGCCGTAGGCGCCGAGATGGCTTCCCAAGGACCGGGCCCCGCGCAGCTCCTCAAGCCGCTTCGTCACGAGCGAGGTGATCCATGCGTCCACCCGGTGCGAGCAGACGTCCAGGGTCTCGCTGAAGAGGCGTTCCAGCTCCGCCGTGGGCAGGCCCATCAGGGCGCGGAGGGCGGCGCGGTAGGTGGACAAGTCCAGGTCCTGCGGGATGGCAGGGGTAGCGCGGGGCGTCGATAGGAACTCCCCCAAGGTCGCCCGGCCGGTCAATCCGGCCACTCGCTGGTCGAACCGCTGCCAGACCGTCGGCCTGTCGCGCGTCTGCGGCACAATCCCTACCAGCTCGGCTTCGCGTAGTTCTTCCCGCGGCATCAGGTTGCGCGCGACGAAGATCTGCTTAGCAGCGCGCGCATACACGGTGAGGGCGGCATGGCGCAGCATCAGGTAGAGCAGTGCCCTCGGCAGGGTAACGCCTGGAGGGAAAACCGGGTTGCGCAACTCCTCGACGGTGGCAGTGCGGATCCAGTTGATGTAGCCGAACGCCAGGGGTTGGGTCTCCGACAACGGCTCCAGCGGCTGGTCCGCGGTCAGCTCCGCGCCGGTGACCAAACCGAACCTGAAAGGGTTCGCCGCACCGGCATAGCTCATGTAAAGGACACGCGGGTCCCACTCGGGATGACCGATCGCGTCCAGCAGCTGTCGTGCGATGTTCCGCTGCGTCTCCACCCAGTTGGCCGGGTCTATGCCGGAGAATTCCAACAGGTTCCACTGGGCGTCATAGCCGAGCACGGAGCGGATGCGTACCTCGCGCGTGCTGGCCTCCATGCCGAGCGCACTTAACAGGTCCGCGTCCGGGTCGCCGGTTCGATTGATGCGCGGTGGGTTGTCGGTAAAGCGTGACCAGATATTTCTCAGGCGAAGCAGCAGAGGCGGCAGGTGCAGGTCAGCACTGCCGGCACCGGGATCCGGCTGCCAGTCATAGATAGAGCTGACGGGCAGCAGGGCGTAGGGCACATCGCCCACCCGAAAGGCCGGGAAAGGTCCCCGTCCCCGCACGTAGCGAGTGAAATGGCGCCGGGCCTCTTGAATCGCTTCCTCGTCGAAGACCGGCGCCATCAGCTGTTCCAGGAAATAGCCGATGGTGGCCGGCCAGAGGGCCTCGGCCATGGCCCCCGCCGTGCGCTGCTCATCGCGGTCAGCCCCGGCGATATGGTCGGCCACACGTGAAGGCAGGCCCAACGCCGTCATGAAGCGTTCGCCATCGCTGCCGCGCCGAGCCAGCGGGTTACCGCGTTCGACGGCGAAGCTCACGGCTCCATCCGGGTCGGGAGGCGGATAGCCCGAAGGACCGCTTCGGGTGTTGTTGGTGGGAGTGCCCTGGGGTACGAAGGCCAGGCCGCGCGTGTAATGATGGTTGTCGAACAGCCCCTCCAACTGCTGCGCAGCCTGATCCGGCAAAAGCGAGGACTTGACGCCGAGCGCGAGGATCAGCTGAAAGCCCCGATTCCGGTCGAAATCCTCCTCCGTGAGGGGGATGCGCACGGCCATGCCGGCCTGCTCTGCCCGGTCGAAATCAAAGGTCCAGAGGATTTCAGGATCCAGGCGCAGACCGTCCTCGGAGAGGGCTTCGGCGTCCTCCAGCTTCGCCTCGTCGGTGTCGGTACTGAGAGTGACGGACAGCGCCAGCGGCTCCTGCACCGGGCGGCTCACCACCCGAATCACAGGCGGATGCTGCGTAGGCGTATAGCGATAAGCCAGCACGAGCCAGCGATCGGGGAGCACGCGCGCCTGCGGGGGGCGGGTCCAGTTCGGAGGGCGCGTCTCCAGCTCGCGAAAGGCTGGTACGGCGGCAGCCTCGCCGGCCTTCCGGGGAAACTGGGCGATGTTGATCGGTTCGGTCTGCTGTACGATCCAGGCCGCCCGGGTGGGGCCGACCTCCGTGAGCAGCACCGTCCAGGCGTCCCGCTGGCTGGCGTCGGCCCAGGCTTTGCGCCAGTAGTCAAGTCCAGCGGCGACCTCCGCCTCGGTGAGCAACGGCTCATGGCTGTCGGCAGCCAGGCTGTCGGGATAGATGCGCACGCGGAGCTCGCCCGTGGCTTCCCCTTCACCGGTGCCGCGCACGAACCGGGTTTCCAGGCGCACGGGAAACAGGACGATGGGATAGTCGGCCTGCAACCGGGCGACCTCCTCGGCCGGGTCACCCGGGAGCGACTCCTTAAGGCCCACGCGGATATCTCCCTTCGCGGTCCGCTCCTGTTCCTTGACCGTTCCCAGGTCCCCTACGGCTTTCTCATAGCGCTGCGTGGCTTCCTGGACCTGGGCTTCTTCGGCACCGTAGCGACGGCGGAGCGTTTCCAGCTCTCGCTTGCGCCGGGCGAGCTCTGCAACCCGACGCGCGCGCTCCTGGTCGGCCATGTCGTGTATCGTACGATCATGGCGTAGGAGGTCGGCACGCGCTTGCTCCAAGGCTTGCATTGCCTCGGAAACCCGGTCGTAAGCCGCACCGTCGCGCTCGCGCGCGCTGTCCAACTCCTGCTCGCGTTGCGCCTGCACTTCGCGCAGTTGGGTCCGCTGTTGCTCAGCTTTTTCGTTCGTTTCCCGTTCCTGCTTCTCATGAGCTGCACGGGCTTGCTCAAAGGCCTGCCTGGCCGCCTCCACCCGTGGGTCCTCTGCGCCGAGGTCGCGGCGCAGCTTTACCATCTCCCCGATCTGTCCGATGAGTTTCTCCGTCCTCTCGGCACGGCGCTTCTCGATTTCATCACGCGCTTTAAGATCCTGATTCAGGGGGTCGGTACGAGCCTGTTCATACGCCTGTCTCGCCGCTTGCACGCGCTTATAGGCGTCGCCCTCACTTGTGCGCAGCTGTTCCAGCGCTCCTTGCCGCCGGTCTCGTTCCTCGGCCAGCTCGAGGCGCCTTTGTCTCAACTCGTCTAACGACGGACCAGTCGGGTCAGGCGGTCGAGTATTGTCATCGGTCTGGTTCGTCATCGGGGTCAGTTTCCTTCAGGCGGGGGCAGCATATCAGAGCCATGCTTGGCCACCCGAAACGGTTGCTGGAGGGTGATGTAGGCCAGATCGGAAGCCCGCGTACCGGCTGCCCCCAGTCCGCGCTCCGCATGCCAGGCAACGTCGGGCGCGTCTGTCTCAACGACATTGCGGGTATCCGGCAGGTCCGCGTTCAGGTCGATATAGGCGAGACTGTCGAGTACCTCCCTGTCGGAGACCAGATGCCCCCAGGAGAGTTCCTCCCATGATGCCACCGGACGTCCATAGTGGTGTGGCTCAGCGATATCGAGGCCAAAACGGGGCTCTGTAGGCTGCTCCTGGAGCACGAAAAACCAGCCCTGATCGGCATCGGGATCGGTGCTTCCGCGGACTTCCTCTGGCGTGAGATCGAAGCCGAAAAAGGAGACGTCGGGTTTCAGTGATCCCTGAAATATCGGGTACCGTTTTGCATCCAGTGCCTCGCTCAACCCGCGCAGACCAGCGACTCCGCGCTCGGCCTTATTCGCGTATACGATCGTATTGGGATATCGGCGCAGCACATCGCCCCGGATCAGCAGCACCAGATGCTCGCCGCCAGGTGGCGTAGCGCGTCTGTGGGTGCCCAGCCGGTCACGCCAAGTGTGCATCGGAGCGATATCCTTAAGCGTTTCCGGGTCCTGGGTCATCCCCGACGGCGCGATGTGCCCGCGTACGTCCCAGAACTGGCGGAAGTAGGTGCCGCGCTGGTCGGTCGGATACTCCCGCCAGAGCAGCTCGCGGGCCATCTCGTGGTTGAGCCCGGCCATGTAGCTCTCGACAAACTGCCGGTTGGTGACCAGCAGCGTCGTGGTGTTCGCAGGGATCGCTCCCACGCCCGGCAGCAGCCATTCCTGCGATAGATCGCGCAGCGGTTCGTACATCGGCTGCTCGAACGTGGGGGCTGCCATCGGTGGTTCGAGCGGGTCCTGGGGTTGCCAGGTCGCGCCGGGCGCGATCCGCAGCCGTGATCGAATTGGCTGGACAATAGCGGTCCCCGGGTCAGTCGCGGCCATGACCTTTGCGTGCAGTTGCGGGAGAGCGGCGGGAACAAACGTGGCCGCCGCGGCCGGTGGCGCATTGATCTGGGAGAAGAGGTCGCCCAGGGCAGTCCGGAGGTCAGCCACGGCCCGCCGCGCATCGGCGCGGGTGCTTACCGCCTCCGGGGAAAGCTGGGGCGTGTGGCTCCCCGGCGGTGCTTCCGCGGGCACAAAACCCTGGGCCGCGGGCGCCTGCCGGATATCCTCGGCGGTGAGGGTGCCATCCCGCAAGCCGGCGCGCAGCCGCACCCCGCGATAGATACGCCGGGCGATGAGGGCGCCCGCGCCGCTCGCCAGCCCGATGAGCCCAAGGATCGCGGAGGCCGCAACCGAAGCGGGAAAGAACACGACGGCCAGCGCGAATGCGATGAGGGCCAGCACCCGAAGATCCATCGGCAGCACAAGCAGCCGATTGAGGACGGAAGGAGGGACCAGGTCGGCGCCGGTCCGCGAAGGTGTGGCCATGCCGCTCGGGGTCGGCGGCGGAAGTGTCGAGGAGAGCTCCCCGAGCTTCCCCAGGTTCATGCGGCTGAGCAGGGTCGTCTCCTTCAGTTTTGCAGGCCGTCCCTGGCGCCGCCCGATCGGCCCCAGCGGGCGTGCAATTCGGCGGAACTGCCCATCGAAGACCCCCTCCGCCACGGGGCTGTGCTTCAACATGGCCTGAACCGTTCGAGGGCTTGCCGATATCCGCCCCAGGAGTGGGCCGGTGACCAGCAGCAGGGTCTCCGCGTCGAACGCGGCAAGGTGTCGGGTGCGGACCCGGGCCGCCGTCTCCCGAGCGAGTTGGGCCAGGCGCATGCGCTGGTTGATTTCCAGGATGCCTGCGACCTGCGCCCAGGCGCTGGCCATGAGCTGCTCCTGTTGGTGCTGCACGACCTGCGTGCCGAGACCCGCCGCCGTGCGAAGCCGCGGATCGGCGTTGAGCTCGTGGAACCAGGGCGGCTGCCCAGCGTCTCGCAGCCTTTCCTGGGCGGCATACCAGCGGCCATAGAGGGGCGGCACCACCAGATGGTCGCCCTCTTGTTGTTCGAGCCGCACCGCCGGGAGGTTGACCAAGTCGCGCAGCGCGCCCACGAAGCAGTTGCGCTCCTGCGGGTCCCAGTCATCGGCCACGCCTCGACGCTTGGGCGACATCAGCGCGCCTTCCAGGCCCAAGGGCGTGCTGGATACCTCCGGCAATCCGGCGCCGGGGGCACGCCCGTCCATGTCCCGCCTACCTACACTGTCCGGTACAGAGCGCGCCCGCAGCTGGCGCACGAGATACTCGAAGTCTCCAACGACGCCGGTCTGGAACCGCCACTGGTAATACACCGGTAGCCGGATGGCCGTATCGCCGTCGCTCCAGGCCGGAGTCAGGGCATCGAGCGGCTGGTTCGGATCCTCATCCACCGGCTCGTTGAGGCCCGCCCGCCGTCCCCGCTCAAGACTCGGCACCAGGTAGGCCGTATAGGCAGTCCGGGGCATCAAACGCCGGGGACAGAGCAGCCGCGACAGGATCCGGCGCGGTTCCTTATCGAGGATGTCGCTTACGGACTCCCCGTCGCGGAGGCTGGCGACCTGCACGTGCGCCCAGGCCCAGGATTGCGAGAGATCGGGAAGGCTGTCGGCTGTCTTCACCGTGACGGTGGGCAGGCGTCCGTCGGTGCCAGCAGGCTCGAATGCTTCCACCTCGTCGTCGGCAAGCGCGATGAGCACCAGCCAGGGCCGCAGGCGGGCGCCTTCGCCGGGACTGGCGGGCGCCCGGCCCGGTTGGCCGGCATTGGCCCGGGCCGGCGTATAGCGCCAGGGAAAGTCGGGCTGGTCGAACTCGATGGCGGGAAAGTAATTGGGTTCGGCATCGAAGACATCGGGCCGGGGATAGGTGCGAATGATCAGGCGCGGGTCGATACCCGCCACGTCGCCGGGGCCGTGCAGAGCCAGATTGACCTGGGCGTTGCGGATCCCGGTGCCCACATCGAACGACAGGCGGATGGGGATCTCGGCCCGAGCCGCAGGGGTTGCGTCGCCGTCGATCCGCGTGATCTCGGTCGAGACCCCGCGGCGCAGCCAGGAAAGGAAAGCGTAGCGGGCGTCGTCGTGGTTCATGCCGCCACCCGGAGTTCGCGCAACGAGACGACCTGCAGCCGGTCGCGGTCTTCCGGGTGCACCGCAAAGTGGGCCTTGAGCTTCCGGTAAGCCTCCCCCTTGGTCCGCGCGGTGCCGAACTCCCGCTGAACGGTCAGATCGGCCGTGCCGGCGACGGCGTATTCCTCCTCGTCCAGCGCGAAGATCGGGGGTTGGTCCGCGGCCGGCGCGTATTTCAAGGTTCCGGTATGGCCGATGGCCGAGACGGCCTTGGCCCCTCTCTCGCTCAGGGCCAGCTGCTCGGAAACCGATGGCGGACGATACGACGGCGGCGCCCCGCGGCTGTCCCAGGGCGAGTCGACGATGCGGGTTTCGTATTCCAGCATCCGGGTGCGGGGCGCACCGTACTCCACGCGCAGGCTCGCCACAGTGAGGCCCGCATCCATTTCCTCGAAGGAGTCGCGCGAGAGCTTTTCGGCTTCCGAGAGGTTCTCGAACTGGCCTGGAGCGAAAAAGTCCCTAACCGGCTCCCAGTGCCCGGCCGGCTCGTCGCCGATTTGAACTCCGTCGATCGTGTACTGATTGGCGCCTTCGATCTGGAACTCCCCGAACTTGTCCAGGGGACGGTTCAGCGGCAGCACCTTCTGACGCAGCGTCACCGAACCCATGGGATGGACCAGGAGAGGCGCCTGGTCACCGGCCGGCTTCTTGAGACCGACACCGGCATACAGACCGTCCGGCAGAGCCGCGTTCCAGTTGCGGACATCATTGATGGCCGCTTCGAGCAGCGGCCAGGGATCCTTCGGCGGGAGCTCGACCGGCGTGCGCTCTCCGATCTCTACGTCGTACCGAATGCAGAGGTCCCAGAAGAGGATGGAGATGCACCCTTCGCCCCAGAGATGGTAGGGGTCGGGTCCCGTGAGCGTCCCGGTCACGTGCAGGCCCAGGAAGGGATCATCGCCCCGGCGCAGCGCGAAGCCCTGGCTGTAGTCAAAGCGGAAGAAGAAGGGGTTGAAGGTGACCAGGGCGTCGAAGAGCAACCAGCCGTGGATGTTGAACCCGGCGGCGGCATAGTAGAGCTCGGCCTGCGCCCCGAACTGCACGGAGTTGGAGGTCACGGCCATGTAAGCCTGTACGCCGATGCGCGGATTGTCTTCGAAGCCGAAGGAGATCATCGCCCGCCTGAGCACCGGGAAGTCGGGCGGCGGCTGGAAGTGCGGGTTGAGGCCGCCGACCGATGCGGCGAAGGTGGGCTTCTCGCCCCAGCTCAGGCGCAACGCCATGTCGCCGGAGATTGCAAAAGCGGCGATCCGGGAATCGCGCAGGGTCGAGTCGATGGAGAGCAGTTGCCGACCGAAATCGAGGACGCCGAGGATGTCGATATGCAGGACGACGACGGCGGCATCCGGCTCGGGCAATACCACGTTTAGCTGGCCGAGCAGGACGAGCCGGATGGGTGCCGGCACCTCAAGGATGATGCCGATCTCCCCCTCGATCAGCGTGGGCGAGCCCCAGCCGATGATGGCCATCGGCCCGAAGACGAACCGGTTCGGTGTGGGCGGAAAGATGGCCCTGAGGTCGCTGATGATCTGGGGCGCGTCGCGGATCGGGTCCTCGGGAAAGAGGATGTGATCGACGGACCCGTTGCGGATCCCGGCTTGCAGCGCTTCGATGACGAGCATGCGGTGGATGCCGGCCAATCCACCCACGCCATTGAGCGTGAAGCCGTAGCCGAGCTGGATGGGAGGAAACTCGGCGCTGATGATGATGAGAAAGGAAAAGCCCGGCGCGGGGAGCGGCTGGCCGTCGCTGCCCTTGGTGTCGAGCAGGCCGATGGCGGTGACCGCGACGCTGTAGATGGAAAGCTGCAGGATGCCGGCGTAGCGGCCGTTGTCAGGGTCTAGGGAGATGAATCCGCCGCCGCTGACTGGGCCTGCATCGATGGCGAGGCCGAGGCCGTTCGGCGGTTTGAACGCCACGCTCAGGTTCGCCGGCCCCAGGTTCCCGCGTTCGAACGCAACGCGGGCGCGTATTCCGATGCGCTCGACCGCGGCCTGGATCGGCCCAAGCATCGCGGAAGCAGTAGTGCTCAACTCCAGTGCCACACCCTCGCCGTCCACCCGCAGCCCAAGATGGAGCAGTTCGAGTGCGATCGGGCCGAGTTGGAGGTGCAGGCCGATTGTGGTGTCCAACCCGGCACCGCCATCAAGGTAGAAACCGCGGCCCGAGGAGAACCCGGCCGTGAAGTCGAAGGTCACCACGAGCCCGTCGCTGGGCAGCAGGGCCTGAAGGAAGCCGTCGCCTTCGCCCGGTTCCAATACCAGGGCCGCATCTTCGAGGCGGCCGGCGACGAAGACCTCGGGGTTGGCCGGACCGCCGGCGAGGCCGAGGTGGAGTTCGGTCGCGTCCGCCTCCAGCCGGGTACTCCGTGGTATACCGACAAGGACCCGCTTCGGCCCGGTCGGTGCGTAGCGCAGCGTCGCCTCGGCACGCATCAAGTCTGCGCCTCCCCCGCCGAAGATCCCGTCCGCAAAGGAGACGCCGGCCCCCTTGAGCACGAGTATGCTCGGGAGCGAGACCGCCCCTCCCTCGACCTCGAAGCGCAGCACGAGTTCGTCGGAGAGCGCGATCTCGGCCTGGAGATTTGGGTCCACGTAGATGCCCACACCGAAACCTTCGATCGCTGCGCCATCGGCACGGAGGACCGGGTAGATCTCAATTCCGAGGCCAGCCGAGAGAAGCGGCAGCAGTGGCACGCGCAATGCCCGCAGCCGGTCGATGAGGTCGAGATCCACCGATGGCGCGGCGGGATCGAACCCGGGGTTGAATGGAAGACCGGGGCTGATGATTTCGGCCGGCACACCCAGGCTGGTGCCGAGGCGGGCGAGTTGTGCGACAAGCGCGTGGAACGCGAAGGCGTCACTCTTCCAAGCGTATACCTCCTGAGCGAGGACTACGGGATCGCTCACGAGCTGACTGAGGCGCTCCCAGCGTAGGCGCTGGCGCAAGTACGGTCGGTGGAAGGGTGTCGGCGTCGCAGTGACGGATTCCTCCTCAATGAGCCCCATCAAGTGCAACGAGTTTCCTATCGCGGGATAGTGACGGGCGAGTGCCGCCACCAGCAGGTACTCGATGAGCCGCTCGGGAAACTCTGCGAGGGCATCACCGAGATTCGCGCCGGGAGCGGCCGCATCGACGCTCGCCTGAATCGATTCAATGGCGCCGATCACCATGCGTACCGTCTGCGCGACTTGCGGCACAAGAGCAATGTACGCTTCGTGATCCGCGTCTGGGTCCAGCGATTCGATCTGGCTCAGGGTATCGGAAAGGACGGTGACGGCGTCACGCAGCACTCCAAATACCGGGACCTCCTGCGGGAACTCGTAGCCGAGATCATTCAACAGGAGTGCCGCGTTGCGAGGCCGCTCGACCGCTACCGCGACGGGCCGGAAGAGATTCCGGAGAAATCGAATCAGTGCTTCGGGCATGTTGGTTCAGCCTCTCGTTTCGGCTACGGCAGCGCTCCGATGGTGGTCAGGTGTTCGCGATACTCGGGCCGAAAGTCCACCCGTGGTCTGATGACCGGAATACGTGACGAGCTAGGATCACCATAGATCGGGAACAAGTTCTGCAAATCCCGATAACCGACCCAGGTGCCCACTTCGAAAAGCCCGAACTCCACGAGCTCCAAGGTGAAGAGCCGATGGAACCGCGGCTGGACGTGTAATCCGTCGCGGTATGCTATCCCCCAAGAACGTGGCTCGTCGCGAGGCTGTCCCGGTATCGTGACAAAGTACTGTTCCTTCCCTTCATAGGTGAAGTGAAAGTCAGCGAATCCGCCGTCCCGATCCCGTTTCACCGTGAGCGCGACTTTGCCGTCCCCGCCAACCGGCCGCACTCGATCCGCCTCGTAAGCGGCCAATTCGTCCGGTATGTCATACTTGCTGACCGTGCCATCTGTGGCATTCACCTCCCGAATATATTCTCGATCGAGCGCGTCACCGCCAATATAGGCAAAAGGCAGGTAAAAGAACTCTCGACGAGTGACGTCGGGGGAGCTGCACGGCACCACGTTGCCAGCTGCGTTGGTGCATCGCTCGTCTTTCGCGCGATCGCTTGGTCGGTCCCGGATGTGGAGCAGGGTTGCAGCTCTCATCAAGGCGAGATGGTCGTTCAGTTCCAGGAGAAGCTCCTCCGCCACGCCCTCGATCGTGTCGGAAAGGCCATGACCGAAAACCCACAGTTCGTTGTCGACATTGAACCGGCTGGTAACGAAGGAGTGCTCGGCCGCCCAGACGCCGACGAGGATCTGTTCATACAGCGGATGGTTGTGCAGTACAACGTGGTCGCCGACCTGCAGATCGTCCTTGTCGATGTAAACCCGCTCGAAGAGCGACTCGTTGATGACCGGATCGTTGAGGAAATGCAGCCCCGGCCCATTGTCACGGACGAGGCGTGCGCCGGCCGGAACGCCGTGGGACAGCGCGGTCACCTCCAACCAGCCGTTGTAGCGGGTCTCCTGGTCCGGGGTCGCAGAGTCGATTCCGATCCCGACGATGGCGCCCGGCCTGGACATTCCCGCGACACCATCGACGATGCGGACCGGTACCGGCTCCAAGACCCCGCCTCGGCCCCGCCGGAATTCGATGAAATACTCGCCGTTGCGCTCCACCACCGGATTGTTCACGTCCACGAGCTGGAACGGGATCTCCGCCATCTCCACTCGGACCCGCTCGTCACCCGCGGCCGCGGACGCCGCGACCGTCGTCCCGCCGTGCAGGTCGTACCGATCGTTACCGCGATGCACGACCGCGTCGATCGGATGGTCGATGCGCAGATAGTGAACGCCCAGATCCTCGCCCCGCGCCACCAAATACCCGAGGACCGCTTCCGGGTCATTCGTGGCGAGCAGGGAATCGAGATGGACGATCATCGCCACCGCCGCGCAGCCGAGCCGATTTCGCCGCTCGGGCCCTGGAGGTGGATGTTCCGTGAAAAGCGCCTCGATTGCAGATTTCGGATCGGCTTTCCCGGCGTCGGTCAGCACGAAAGGATAGTGGCCATCCTGTTTTTCCCAATAGATAGGAGTGGATTCGGGATTGAGCTCAGCGCCCGCGTAGTCGCCCGAATCAGGGTAGATGAAGACGTCCCCATAATCTCCCCTCTCATAGTTTGGGTCGACGAAGAAGCGCATCCGTTGGACGATACGGTAACGACGCCGAGCGATGAACCGCAGGTAGGCCTCGTCGGCGAAGAACTCGGAGTGCATCCCGAGTAGCCCGTAGAGGATCTCGGCCCGGAGATTCCGGTCACGTTCCGCGTCCCACCCGGGAAAGGTCCAATCGAAGTCCGACTCCTCCGCGAACAGCGGATGGTCGACCGCCAACAGGGGCTCAACAATCCCGCGTGCTGCGTTGACCCGTCCCTGGACCTCCGCTTCCGGGAAACGGTCCCGGAGCTTGTGGAGGAACCAGCGCCGACCGGCCTTCGGGTAGCTGGCCCAGAGCGTGTCGTTGTCGGCAAGGTCAGCCATGGGTGTCCACCCTGCGCCGCCGCGCAAACCCGATCATCCATGGCAGCATCCGAGTCGGTACAACCGAAGGTTCGTGAAAAGACTCCCATCCCCAGGAATAAATCAGAGCGCAGATTCGCAAGCTAACCCCTCGCGGTTCCTTCAAGGCTATCCAAACCGTCACGGCATCAGGTTCCGTGCGCCGTAAGATCGGTCCCGCAAGAATCAGCGGCAGATTGTTGAGGCGGTCGGCTAAGGGAGCGAATGGCATGGTCTAAGTTCCCTTACCCGGCCAGCAAATCCGGCTGTCTTAGCCCACCGAAAAACTCCCGATAGCCCAAACCATGCTGTTGTGGCCTTTCTGAGCATTTTTAATTCCTCCCGATTCTTCCCTTTCCATCGAACCTAAGTTCTTGTTAAAGGCGAACCCTTGGACGTCCGTATCGCTACTTCATTTTGATCAATGGTGATACTGATATTTCCCGTTTGTCAAGCAAAAATCGGAGGTACTATGCCGCAGGTTTGTTCCAATATGCCATCGTCACAATCTAATGCTGCAACCGGACAAGATATTTCTCGCGTCTCCAACATATCAAGTATGTCTCAAGAGTGTACTCGCGTGTTCATTTGGTTTTATCTTATGGATAACTCTGTTTCGCTGGGCATTTGCATTGGCGCATTTATGCTCTTAGCTCCTGGCATTGCTGCACTGATCACTGGTCTCTCAGGTACAGGGATGCTTATCGCATGGAACTATGAGATGTTCCGCCACATCTAAAGTCCTTTGCTCTAACGTTGGTCTCAGATTGGGGAATCATAATGCCATGAAAAAGACACCTCCCACGGAATTGCAACACCACATCAGCAAGAAAGTGGTGATATACCAGTGGCGGCCATCTACACCGCTAGGACGCGCGTTAACATTCGTATTCACCACATTACTGCTTATAGCGGCATTTTTCTTCTCACTTGTCATCTTCTCGCTCCTCTTGACCGCAGTCTTGTTTTTTCTGGTTTATGCGTAGGCGAGGATCACAAGCGAACGGGTCGAGCTATTGCCCCCTTAACTCCCCTTTTCTTGCCCTCGCCCAACGCGAACGGCAACAGCGCTGAGTCCGCTGGATTCTTGAGAATAACGATATCCACTATTGAGATCTGGAGCATAGGGCGACAAGGGGAGAAGATAGGTATTAAGTGCTTCTGCCTCTGCCGACTGTCCACCTACCCCTCTGCGCTGGCATTCGACAAGGAAGGCTGTCTGGTTCGGGCACGTACCCGTCAGCCCTTTGGCGCAAACGTTACGTATTTTTGCGTACTCCAGTCGGCGGGGAATGACCGGCGGAATAGGCTTTCCAGCGCCAGCTCGTTCGCATCCCCCGCCATGCAGGCCTCGACGATACCGGGCGCGAGTTGGGTCAGCCGTGCGATCCGGCTGGCCTGCGACCTAGACAGGAGCGAAGGCTCAGACCTCATTGTCAGCTTTAGGCCAACTGGAGCAGTTGAGCAGTGGCACATCCTTCGCGCGGACACAGCGGATGCGGCCCAGCGCCTTTACGCGACGCACCCAAGGCTGGAGAAACTTCATCGAAGTACCAAGATGAGCATCGGCCTGCGAATTGATCCCGAACCGATGGCTGATGGCCTTCTTTACGCGTTCTTGCCCACCGAACAGTTGACCGGGCTTTCCCTGCACATAAACGCCGATTTCTTCCCCGAGTCTGATCGCAAAGCGGTGATATTCGCCGGGCACCAGCATGAGCAGGCTTGGAACGAGATGCTCATCGACATCGCAGCAGCTGAACTGGCCCGGGACCCAGAACGCCTGCTGCAAATGCTCGGCCCCGTCCAGTTGTGGCAGATCCTCGGCCGGGCATACGACCTTTCCTCCAAGCCATCAGGGCATCCGCCTTGCTTCAAGCGCTTTTGGGAACGCCTGAAGGCCACCGCGCCACAAGCACATATTGCGGTGGCACAGGACGGCAGCTTCCAGCGCACCAACGGCGTATTCCTCCCTCGCAGCCCCCTGAATGAGTACCAGGTAAAGGCACTGCTGGAGGTAGGCGGCAGGCTCGTCGCCGAAGACCTGCGACCATTCCAAACGGCGATGAACCAACTGGGCGCCCCGATCCTGACGCTGGAACGCCTGGTTACGCTGTTGGAATCAGCGATGGCGCAGCAGGTAGCAGGGGCAACGAAAGTTGACCAAGAGAAGCTGGAGCATTTCTATCGCCCTCTCTGGAGCATCATCAACGACTTGCTTCCGGAGGGCGGAACGGCCAACCCGAGTACGAATCCATCGGTGCAACGCCTGGTAGCACTGCCGTTTGTTGTCACCGAGGATCTGTTCGCGGTAACCATCAATCAGTCCTACGCCGCGCCCGCCTCGCTGGATGCTGATCGGATTGCAGCATTGCTGCCCAGACTGGCGATTGCCTCCCGTCTTCTCGCAGGGTTCCCCAAGATCACCCGGCTGATAAAGCTGCTCGATCTCGGCGCGGTGGTTTCGCACATCAGTTCGATGTGTGCCACCGAACCGGTCGAAGAGGTCATCGGCATCGATCAGAAGGACCTGCGCGACCTGTACTCACTGTTCGCTGACCTGGACCACCAAAGCACCGGTGAGAAGACGGTTTATCAGCAACTGCGGGGCCTACCCATATGGCAATCAAGCCGTGGGCTAGTCAAAGCCACTCAAGCGCTGCTGCCAGGAAACTTCACCGACCCGACCGGTCAGGCAGATTTGCTGGACACATCTGTTTTCACCGAATCAGCCAGGGATTTCATATCGACAAAGCTGGGGGTGCAGACGCAGACGATCGAGGCGTTTGTACGGACCGTGCTGCCGACGTTCTTCGACGACGATGGCCCATTGGATGCGACGAAATACACACGACTCATCACCGAACTTGCCAATCACCCGGCGCTGGTCAACGACGAGGACATACGGCGGTTGCTGGGGCTCCTTCCGATCGTACCTACGCAAGACGGAGGTTGGTCCCGTCCAGTCAACACTTATTGCCGCACTGACGAGCTCGTGAAGGTTCTCGGGGACTCACCGCACCTTTGGCTGGACGCACGCCGTATTCCCAATACACGATCTGTACACACATTCATCAGCAGCCTTGGCATCCGACGATCGCCTATCGCTCGGCACCTTGTCGACCGCATGCTGTTCATTGCCGAGAAATACCTGCCGACCGAGGATGCAAAACGCGCGAGCAGCGAGGCGTTTTATGTCCTTTGTGACAACTACGAAGAGTGGAAAGAGAAGAAGGCTTTTCAGGATGCCATCGCGGATCTTCGACACGCGGCCTGCTTCCCCGCAGATGGGGACACTGAAGATTGGCATACAGCCGACTCTCTCTATGCGCCTTACCGTGCTGACGCTTTTCGCTCCCAAGCCAATATCCTGGATTTCCGGAACACGGTACGCCTCAAAACTGAGTTGCTGGAAGAGCTTGATGTCTCCATCAACCCAGAGACCAACCTGGTCATCGACCATCTGAAGCACTGCATCAAAACGGGCGTGCAGCCTCACATCTCGACTTATCAGGTTTTGAGCGAGCGTGCTCAACGCTCAGATCCACTCATTTCGACACTCGCTGGGTCACGGTGCATCTACGCCGAGAGCCAAAGGACGTTCGTTCGGCCTAATCAACTGTACTGGGTGCCGCAACAGCTCGGCCGCTACGCCTACACCATTCCCGGAAATTACGGGTCATTCAAACCGCTCTTCGACGCGATCGGGGTGAAGAACACGCCTGACGGTGGCGACTTCGTTGACATACTGCTGGACATCGTCGGGGAGTACTTCGAACAGTCCAAGCCCATGACGGGCCCCGACCGCGCTGTCTATGACGTCTGCCTGGCGAGTGCGGCTTCCGCCTATGAGCATGAGGAGTTGACTCCATCTGACCTACAACGCCTGAAAGAGGCGCCAAGCATCCTGAATTTGCGTGGCCATCTCACCCATCCGGATGAAGTCTTGCTACAGGATAGCGAGTGGTATGCTGGATTCTTCGGCGGGGAACTCGACCAGGCCTTGTGCAAGCCCGCACTGGAGCTTTGGCCATTTGTAGAAGTGGTCGGAGTCAGACGGCTGAGTGAGAGCGCGCGGGTTACGCTTGAGTTCGTCGATGGTCCCCAAGCCGACGAAACCCCGCTGGCCGAGAAGCTGATGGAGAGGATGGACATCCTTGCACGGTTACTTCACGACAAACCGACAACGGTCCGAAAGAAGATCCGAAATGCCCTATCGGAGTTGAAGGCAGTTAGCCACGACGTTGTTCGTATTCAAGCGTCCGTGCATGTGGGGGGAGATCAGGCGCCTGCTCCACCCGCCCCGACCCACGCGTTCTACGACATTGAGAACGGTCAGCTAATTCTGGCGCGCCCGGTCAGCGACCGGAGTTGGGCGCACGTCCTGAATGCGTTACTCCATCACCTGATGCCTGAGGAATCAGGTAGTGAAATCTCGAAGCTGACGCTGAGTGTTCGTCCTCTGATGGGGATGACCGTCGAGGAGGCGCATCGCGAATTGAGCGATGCCGGCATTCCTTATCTGGATGCCGCCGCCGACTCAGCGATGACGGAAGATCTGACCTCACCTGACCTCGATGAGATGGGCGGCACGTCAGATTCAGTTAACCACGGGGAACGTGACACAGCTTCTTTCCCCATCGAAACCTCTGGGGAGAGCGGTACCCCTCCGGATGACAAAGGCCGAAATCCATCTCGTGGTGAGCGGCGACCCCATCCTGACGCGGAGTCATCGGACCGCGCCGGGCGGGAGACGGATTCGCCCAACTCAGACCGTGGAAATACCCAATGGACTGGTTCGACAACTGGCATGGGTGGCAGCGCGGGTATGGCTCAAGGCGAGCGGCTTGCAAAGAGATCACGACCCAAGTACAAAGAGCAATGGGACCGGCGTCTTCTTTCCTACGCCCGACGGAAACAAGAATCCTCGTCCGAATCTGGTGAACAGGAGGATCTGTCGGAACACAACCTGGCCGTCGAGGTCGTTGCCCGTGACGCAGTATGCGCTTATGAAAAGGAGCGAGGTCGCGTCCCAGAACAGATGGCCCAAACGCATCCCGGATACGACATCATCAGCCGTAACCCGGTGACCGGTGAGGACCGATTCATCGAAGTAAAAGGCGTAAACGGCGAGTGGAACCAAACCGGCGTCGGCCTTTCAAGACTCCAGTTCAGCAACGCTCAGGACTATGGCGATCGCTACTGGCTGTATGTGGTCGAGTTTGTTTCTGACCCTGAGCACAGGCGCGTCCACCCCATCCGGAGTCCTGCCACACAAGTAACCGCCTTCATGTTCGACGGCAATTGGCGGGAGGCAGTCACAGAAGAGCAAGCCGATCCATCGGCGCGATATGTGCCTGGAGTTCGGATTCATCATCAAGACATGGGTTCCGGAGAAATCTGTGATGTTGTCACGCGCGGAAACACAAAGCTACTGACGATCCTGTTTGATGGGAAGTCTCAACCGACACCCAACGTCACCCTGAATCTATATCGCATGCGAGTCGTGGAAGATGCCGATGGCGACAATGATTCCTGATCTCTCCGAAGCACAACTCAACGATCTGCCGTCGCAAGCAGAGGCAAAGGTCTACCGAGCCCTAAGAGACAAGCTTCCGCAGGAGTACGTCGTCTTTTTTCAAGTCGGATGGATTCTGCGGCGAGAAGAGGAGCAAGCGAAGGATGGGGAAATTGACTTCTTGGTTTGCCATCCTGACCACGGTTATCTGTGTATTGAGGTCAAAGGCGGTGGTGTGGGTTTTGATGCAACCATCGGCGAGTGGTTTTCGGTCGACCGCTACCAGCAGAAGCACCCCACCAACAATCCGATCAGCCAGGCCCTTAAGGCCAAGTATTCGATTCGCTCAAAACTGAATGAGCATCCACGGTGGCGTGACCTTTCCCTTGGGAATGTGCTTCGCGGTCACGCGGTATTCTTTCCTGACGCTGGCGATGCGAATGCATTCAGTCGCCCAGACATGCCCGCGGAGCTGATTGGTTCAGCCCGGGATCTTCAGCAGCCAAAACGTTGGATCGACAGCGCTTTCGCATACTGGGGGAGTGACGCAGGGAGCTTCACCCCGATCGGCCGTCGCGGGATTGATGTAGTCCGCGAAGTGTTCGCGAGCTCATTCATCGTTGCACCTCTGATGTCGTCGCGTCTGGCCGACCAGGAGGCACGCAGACTGGTGCTCACGAAGGACCAGATGCGAGTTCTTGATTTCCTGCGTTCGCATCGAAGGGTCGCAGTCAGCGGTGGTGCCGGGACCGGCAAGACCGTTCTGGCGCTGGAAAAAGCCCGCCGCCTTGCCTCAGAAAGATTCAAGACACTGCTCACCTGCTACAACCGGCAACTGGCGGACCACTTGTCGAGCCTGTGTTCAGGGATGAGCAACCTGGACGTGATGAGTTTCCATCAGCTTTGCCATCGGCAGGTCGAGAGAGCGAACAGGGCATCAGGCCGGGACCTCGTCGCTGAAGCCAAAGTCACCTACCCGGCTAAGGATCTTTATGACGTACAACTCCCCAATGCCTTCGCGTACTCACTTGAGATCCTACCCGACCGCTATGACGCAATTGTGTGTGATGAGGGGCAGGACTTTCGCGAGGAGTTTTGGGTTCCCCTCGAACTTCTACTTTCCGACTACGAACGGAGTCCGTTGTACGTCTTCTACGACGACAATCAGAACATTTATGCACGTGCGGGCACCTTTCCGATACGGGATGAGCCTTTCACGCTGACAACGAACTGCAGGAACACCGCACCGATTCATGTGGCTGCTTACAAGCACTACAAAGGGGTACCGGTCAGCCCTCCCGATATTGAGGGTGACGATGTCCAGTTCGATGCGTCGCCCGGTCGCGACGCTCAAGCCGCCAAGATCAGTGCCCGGATCGTTGACCTTGTCGCTCGTCAGGGGGTCGCTGCCGGCGACATCACGGTGCTGATTGCGGATGCACTGCGCAAGACCGACTACTACGCGACCTTGCGGCGACTCCCTTTACCGAAACCGGCAACCTGGTTCGAAGAAGGCATCCGCAGCAACAACACGGCCCTAATCGACACGGTTCAGCGCTTCAAAGGGCTTGAGTCTCCCATTGTGATCCTGTGGGGCTTGGACACGATCGATTTGGCTCGGAGCGAAGAACTGCTCTATGTCGGGATGAGCCGGGCAAAGTCTCTGCTGGTGGTGGTCGGGACAGCGGCGACCTGTGCCACTTTCCAAAGGGAGGTGCAATAGTGAACGCCCGTCTGAAGGCCAGGTGCGCCGATGCGGACGTGGGTTCAATTCCGCAAACGGGAATCGAACTGGCGGCTGATCTGAGGCACCGTGGCCTCTGCCAACAGTGGCTTGGAACTGATACGATTACCGGCAATAGTGCTGGGTTTCGCGCCTTTCCGCAGCAGTTCGCAGTGGTTCTAAGGCGCTGAGTTGCTGCGGTTTGACACGGGCTGCCTCCCCACCACCATTTACAAAAGACAAACCCATCCATTAACCGCGTCCGGTTGCTGGGCGTGTTTTCTTTTTCTGCGAATTATCCGCGACTTACGTCGCTATTTGCCGATCAAGGCTATCGGTCCAATCACTCCCTTTTAGGGAAGTTTTGCATACTCGGCTTCTCTTTCGGCTGTGGCTGAATTTTTTTCGCGCTGGCTTCCATGGGGCTTACTTACCGGGTGGCGGCACCATGTGTCGGGGCAAATTTGAGGTTGACCATTGTTGGCCATGGGAATTTCCGTAAGGATTTCAATGTCACGCTTGACATTTGCACCTCTATAGATGATATATCAAGTGATAAATCGGGCGTTATGAACAGAGCCGCCAGCAATCAGAAGATTCATCAAGGAGAAATCCATTGCACGAGCAACACAGTATGGCGAGGCTGGTCCGGGAGCTTCGGGAACTGACTGGGCTAACTCAGGAAAAGTTCGCGGCCAAGCTCGGGGTGACCTTCCCCACGATCAACCGCTGGGAGAACAACCGCGCCAAGCCGTCGCCGCTGGCGCTGGAGAAGATCGAGAGCCTGCTGCGCAGCCTGGGGGACAAGGGAAAGGCCCTGCATAAAG